>JASFRN010000135.1:0-6746 GCA_050114915.1 Gemmatimonadales bacterium
CGTCGCGGGGGCTCAGCCCGGCCGACACCTTGACGACGGCGCCGACGAAAGCGCGGACGAGGCTGTCGGTGGCGAGCCACTCGGCCAGCGCCGGTCGGGCGGAGAGCTCCGCGGCCGCGCGGCGCACGAACTCGTCGCTGGCGCTCAGCGGGGGCAGGTCGATCGCGGAATCGGGGGCCGCCGCCCGTTCCGCCGTGTCGCCGGCGACCGGGCCGCGGAACGGCCCACCGTCTCCGTCCCGCATCGCAAACCAGTACCATGCGCCGCCGAGCAGCACGATCAGCACCAGCAGCACCACGCCGGTGACGCGCGTCTCGCGCGAGAACTGGCCTCTTCGGTATGCCACCGGGTCACCTCCTCCTGACGAGTCGCCGTCCTGCCGCTGTCGGTCGTACGGCTCCCACTACCCCCGCGGCGCCTGAACGTGTCGGGGTCGCGTCCGAGCGGTGGGCGGCCGACTCGCTGATTCTCTATCTTGACCCGTCCGGCCGCGGGACCCCGGTTCCAGGGATGGTGGACATGTCCTTCTTCGACGAGCTCAAACGCCGCAACGTCCCTCGGGTCGCCCTCGCGTACCTGGCGGGCTCGTGGCTGCTCATCCAGGTGGCCGAGACGCTCCTGCCGATCTTCGGCGCCGAGGAGACGGGCGCCCGCATCCTCGTCGTCGCGCTCGCGATCGGCTTCCCACTGGCCCTCATCCTCAGCTGGCTCTACCGCTGGACGCCCGAGGGCTGGCGGCTCGAGGTCGACCCGGAGGCCGCCGGCGCCCCGGCCGTCCGGGCCGCCGCCCACGAGGGCACGCGCCGACTCGACCGGCTGATCATCGTGACCCTCACTCTCGCGATCGGCTACTTCGCGGTCGACAAGTTCCTGCTCGATCCGGCCCGGGACGCGGCCCTGGCCGAGACGGCGGCGCAGCAAGCGCTGGCCGAAGCCGAGGCGCGCGCCTACGGCCAGCGCGCGGTGGCCGTAATGGCGTTCAAGAGTTTCGATCCCGCGCGGGTGAGCTTCGCGGAAGGGATCTCGGAGCAGTTGATGCAGACGCTCGGCGGCCTCCCGGAGCTCCGGGTGGCGGCGGCGAGCTCCGCCTTCTCGTTCCGTGATTCGGACGCGACGGCGCAGGAGATCGGCGAGGCGCTCCACGTCTCCCACCTCCTCGAGGGCTCGGTACAGACCTCCGGAAACGACGTGCGCATCACGGCGCGGCTCGTCGACGTGGATCGCGACGCGCAGGTATGGGCCGAGACCTTCGACCGCAGCCTGGACGACGTGTTCGCGATCCAGGACGAGATCGCGGCCAGCGTCGTCGAGGCGCTCCAGGTGACCCTCGGCGAGGCGATCCCCGCGACCCGCCGCACCAACCAGGAGACCTACCGGCTCTACCTGCAGGCCCAGTATCTCCTGCGTACCGGGCGGAACGTGAACCAGGAGGTCGAGCCGCTCCTCACGCGCGCCCTCGAGCTCGATGCCGACTACGTGCCGGCCATGCTGGCGCTCGCGCGCGTCTACAACCGCCGTTCCTACGACGTGCCCGACGACGTGCGGGAGCGCTCCCAGCGGGAGGTGCGGGCGCTCGTGAACCGGGCTCTGGCCCTGGATCCGGAGAATGGTCTCGCCCACGGCTGGCGTGGCTGGGTGCTGTGGTTCTACGACCACGACCGCGCGGCGGCGGTGCATGAGTTCGAGCGGGCGCTGGAACTCGACCCCGCGAACGTCGACGCACTCCACGGAGCGCAGCAGATCGCGCGTCTGCTCGGCGAGAACGACAAAGCGATCATCCTCGGGCGCTACGAAACTCTCCAGGATCCGATCTGTGCCCGCTGCTACTGGCAACTCGGGGTCTCTTATCTCGTTGCCGGGGACCTGGACGCGGCCGAGGGGGCGTTTCGGACGGTCGCGAGGCTCGATGCGCTGGGCGACGATGCCGAGACGTACCTGATGTTGGGAGTCGTCCAGCTGCTGCGGGCCGACGGGGCCGCCGCCGTCACCGAATTCTCGAACGTGGCGGAAGACTCGCCGAACCGCCTCGTCGGTACGGCCCTCGCCAGCCACACGCTGGGGAACGAAGCAGCCCGCGACGCGGCGATCGACTCGCTCTCCGCGCTCGACGACGCGAGCCGGTGGCTGGCCCCGGTCTACGCCTGGATGGACGACCGGGACCGGGCGTTCGAAGCGATCCACGCGAATCTCGACGCCGGCTACTTCTGGTACGGTGGCCTCTCGTACCGGCAGGATCCGGTGTTCCGGAACCTGCACGACGATCCGCGCTGGGACGACGTTCTCCGCCGCCTCGGCTGGACCCCGGAACAGGCCGCGACCGAGGATCTCGAGATGGAGATCCCGCCGGTCATCCTCGCGGCCGTCGAGCAGGGGGCGGAGGTCCCGGCCGAGCAGGGCGATCGCCGCTCCCCGTAGCCGCGGCCCCCGGTCGCCCTCAGCTCACGGGCAGCTCGCGGCCCGTTTCACCTTCCCGTGGCCGAACACGGGATCGTGGCCGGGCCCGAGGGATTTCGTCGTCGTCCCCGCGCGGAAGTAGAGCTCGCCGTCGTCCTCCCACACGAACGCGTTGGGAAGCAGGGCGACGTCGAAGTTCGCGCGCGGCGCGACGTCGGTCTTCGACTGCTTGTTGCCGCCGTCGCTCGCGTCGGCCTGGTAGATCTGGTTGCCGTTCACGCGCTGGAACAGGTACATGATCTTCTCGTCGTTCCATCCGGGCTTGGTCCACCGCGGTTGGGTCTCCGGAATCGAGGTGCGCGCGATGTCCCGCTCCGAGCGGCCGTTCCGGCGGATCTTGTAGATGTGACCACCCCGATCGAACGCGATCCACCGTCCGTCGGGTGAATAGCTCGGGTTGTGCCCGGTCGTGATGTCCGTGACGTCGTAGGTCGGGAAGTCGGTGCCGCAGAGCTCGATCTGTTTGATCTCGTCACCGTCCTGGAAGGCGATGCGCCGGCCGTCCGGCGACCAGGCGGGCTCGGTGTGGTCGCATCCCCAGGTGAGCTGCTGCGCGTTCTTTCCGTCGAGATCGGCGATCCAGATCGTTTTGCACGACTCTTCGCCCACCGCGTCGTGCGAGAGCACGATTCTGTTTCCGTCCGGCGAGATGTCCGGATCGAGATAGGCGCAGGAACCGTTGATCCGGGCCAGGCAACCGGCGAACAGTCGCTCGTCGCGAGTGCCGTTCACGACGCGCTTCCGCATCTCGAAGGTCCCGCGATTCTTCTTCACGTAAACGATCTCGGTCGACTGGATCTGCGCATGCAGGCTCGCCACCGACGGGCTGGCGGCCGGCAGGCCGAAGATCGCGGCGCCGGCCAGCAGAATCACGTTGCGGACTCTCCGGGCATTCGCGGTCATGACTGCTCCCTCGCTGAGGCGGAATCGGGGAATCGGGAAAACCCCACACTCGCCCGGGATAGCGTAGAAAGCGGGGCATCTCCGCCAGCTCTCCCCGCTGGCCGCTGGCACGATTCGCTCCCGTTTCACGCGTCTACTCTCCGGATTCGGAGCGCGCTGCCGCGGGTTCGGCTGACCGCTCCGCCGCGTCGACGCGGATGACACCCTGCGCGGAGTGGACGATGGAGATCTGGACTCGGTTCGTCGTAGCGAATGGATTCACGCGGCGTATAGGCCGCCCAGGCGGCCGGCGCGGCCGGCGCACTCCGGCGTTCGCCGGCCTCGTCGCGCTCTGTGCGGCACTCGCCGGCGCGTGCAGCGACGACCCGACCGGTCCGGGTCCGGAGCCGATCCCGGAAGCGTCGACCGGCGAGGTCACGGGCACGGTGCGGGCCGCGGGCACGGGTCCGGCGGTCGCTGGCGCGGTGGTCAGCATCGGGACCGCCACCGACACGACCGGCCAGGACGGCCGGTATCGGCTGACCGATCTCCCGACCGGACCGACCACGATCCGCGCTTCGGCGACCGGGTTCGCGGACTTCGAGCTGACGACGAGCATTCCCGACTATCCGGTCACCCGCGACGTCTCGCTCGTGCGCATGGAGAAGTTCGAGTTCGGCGACTTCGCCCTCTACGCCCCGGCCGGATATCGGTCGATCCGCGGGGTGATCGTCGCTCTGGGCGGGCCCGACACCCGCGGCTTCGTGACGGGCGGCCCGTTCGGGGCCCCGGTCCCCGAAGTAGAGGCGGCCCTCGCGACCTTCGGCGGACGCTTGCGGTCCCTCGCCGGCAGCACCGGGCTCGCCGTTCTGGGCACCTCGCTGGCCGGCCTGGACAACGCGCCATCCAGCGACGAGGCCCTGGCGGAGGCGCTCCGCGCGGCGGCGATCGCGAGCGGCCGGCCGGAGCTCGTGGACGCGCCGATCCTGTTCTACGGGATCTCGGGCGGGGGTCCGGAAGCGTCGGGCTTCACGGCGCGAAACCCGGCGCGTGTCGTCGGCCTCTTCCTCAAGGTCCCGGCGGCGATCGATCCGGACGCGGTCGTGACGGCCCTGGACGTGCCAGCCTACGTGGTCCAGGCCGAGCTCGACGCGTTCGTCGACAACGGGCCGATCGACGCCTCGTTCGCGGCGATTCGGCAGGCGGGCGGGCTATGGGCGAAGGTGCTCGAGCCGGGCGTTCCGCATCATTCGTTTTCGACGGCGCAGCGGACGTTCACCCTCGACTGGATGCGGAAGATCGTCGAGCTCCGCATGCCGACGACGGCGGGAGGTTCGATTCCCACGCTCGGCCCGGCGTCCGGCTGGCTCGGCGGCCAGGTGAACCACGATATCGCGGCGTGGGCGGACTACGCGGGGGCTCCCGCGGACGCGAGCTGGCTCCCGTCGGAATTGACGGCCGAACAATGGCAATCGCTCGGCGCGGTCCGCGGGTCGTCGGGCGCCACGATTTCGTTCGTCGCCAAGACCGCGACCGTATCGGTGGGCAGGACCATCATGGTGCCCGTCCGGGTGTTCGACGGGAGCGGCGCGAAGATCGAGGGCGCGGTCGTCACCTACAGCGTGAACCCGACCGATGTCGCGATCCCCTGGAACGACACCGACTACTGCGAATGGTACTACTGCCGCGACGCCGTCGTGTCCGGCATGACGCCGGGCCTCGCGACCGTGACCGCCGCGTACGAAGGGGCGACGGACGAGCTGGAAGTGAACGTCGTGGCGGCGACCGGCTCGATCGTGGTTTCGCCCGCGGCGTCCACCCTGGGCGTCGGAGCGACGATCATCGTGAAGGCCACGCTGCGCGATGGGGCTGGAAACGAGATCCCCAACCTTCCGGGCCAGCTCTACTGGCTGGCGGACGGCCCTGACGATACCTGGGGGGTGCAATATGTCAGGATGTCGGACGTACCCGGCACGAACGGGTGGGAGCAGGAGGTCACCGGGCTGACGGCCGGCACGATCTATCTCCGCCCCTGGTACGAGGGACCGGTGGGACCGGATCCCCAAGCTTACGAGGTGGCGATCATCACGATCGAGTGACGGCGTCCCCGATGACGCCCGCCCATGGGACACCGGCCCCGCCGATCACTCGACGGGGCCGGGTCGTTCCTGCTGAGCGGTCGCCCGGTCTGCCGGGCGGACCGTGGCGCTCCCTGTCCTACATGCTGCCCATCTGACCGCCACCGCCGACCATGAACGAATAGCCGACCGAGGCCCAATACGTGCGGGTCTTGTAGCTGACCGTGTCGTACAGGTCGGTGAGGCCGATGTCGGCGCCGATGCTCACGCCGAGGCTGCCGGATTCACCCATCGGGAACGACAGGCCCGCGCCGCCGACCACGCCGAACTCGGTGCCCTTGTGGTCGTCGAACTGCGTGCAGTCGTAGCCGCCCTCGTCGCAGTTGATCTGGAAGCCGATCGCCGGCCCCCCGAACACGCTGAAGGTCGTACCGCCCTCACCGACGGGCACCGCGACCCCCAGGAAGACCGGGATCTCGATGTAGTCGTACGAGGCCGTCTCGCTGTCGAACTCGGCGCCCTTCTGCACGTAGGCGACGTACGGCGCCACGTAGACCTGGTCGGTGAGCATGATCGAGGTTCCGACGCCCGCGAAGAACCCGACGCTCGTCGAGGACCCCGAGAACTCGTCGGAGGAGATGTCCCCGAGATTCACGCCGCCCACGATCGTCAGCTGCTGCTGCGCGGCGGCGGCATCGGGGATCAGCATGGCCGCCAGGAAGATGAAAGCGGTGGCGGCGCTCCAACGGAAAGTACGCATAACGGCCCTCCCGATTAGGGTGGTGCCGGAGTACGGCCCAACGCCGTCGCCGGCTGCGGGGGGAGATCCGAGGTGACATTTTAGCACTTCTCCCCGGATTGCGATACGGTACGGCCCCTGACGCGGTTTCGATCCCCCGCCGGCTTGTGCCGGATCACCGCGCCTACTAATCATTTAGTTGTCAACTAACTGGCTAGTAGAAGACTGGCACTCGGGAGGTCGGGATGGGGCGGAACGGGATCGGACACACCGCGTGGCTCGCCCTGTGGACGGCGGGCGTTCTGCTGGCGGCGCCGGCAGCGGGCCGGGCGCAATCGAGCGGCGAGCAGGCCGCGGCGATCCGCGCCGACTCGATCGCCTTCACCTCGGCCGGCGTCACGCTGCGCGGCATGTTGCGGCTTCCGGCGATTCCCGACGCCCGCTCCGACGCGGCCGCTCGCCAGGCCCCCTTCCCCGCCGTCCTCCTCCTGCCGGGCGGCGGCACGCGCTACCTGACCAACGAACCGGACTACTGGGCCGGCCGGCTCGCCGAGGCCGGGATCGCGGCGCTCGTCATGCACAAGCGCGGCACG
>JASFRN010000136.1:0-6736 GCA_050114915.1 Gemmatimonadales bacterium
CGTTGGCCGGCTTCAAGATGTTGTTGGACGACAGCATGAGGATGCGGGCCTCGAGCTGCGCCTCGAACGACAGGGGCACGTGAACCGCCATCTGGTCACCGTCGAAGTCCGCGTTGAACGCGGCGCAGACGAGCGGATGGATGCGGATCGCCTTCCCTTCGACGAGGACCGGCTCGAACGCCTGGATCCCCAGCCGGTGCAGCGTCGGCGCGCGGTTCAACAGGACCGGATGGTCCTTGATGATGTCCTCGAGCACCTCGTACACCTTCGGGTCGTACTTCTCGACGAGCTTCTTCGCGCGCTTCACGGTCTCGGCCGCGCCGCGGCGCTCCAGCTCGTGGATGATGAACGGCTTGAACAGCTCGACCGCCATCACCTTCGGGAGGCCGCACTGGTGCAGCTTCAGCTCGGGGCCGACCACGATGACCGAACGGCCCGAGTAGTCGACGCGCTTCCCGAGCAGATTCTGCCGGAAGCGACCCTGCTTCCCCTTCAGCATGTCGGAGAGCGACTTCAGCGGCCGCTTGCCCCGACCGCGAATCGCCTTCCCGCGCCGCCCGTTGTCGAACAGGGCGTCGACGGACTCCTGCAGCATCCGCTTCTCGTTGCGCAGGATCACCTCGGGCGCCCGCATCTCGAGCAGCTTCTTCAGCCGGTTGTTCCGGTTGATGACGCGGCGGTACAGGTCGTTCATGTCGGACGTGGCGAACCGGCCGCCGTCCAGCGGCACCAGCGGCCGCAGGTTGGGCGGGATCACCGGGATCACGTCCATGATCATGTGCTCCGGATTGTTCCGGCGCGTGACGTCCTGGTCGCTGCCGCGGATCGCGTCGAGCACCTTGAGACGCTTGAGCTTCCGCTTCTTGCGCTGCTTGCTCGTCTCGTTGGCCACCTCGACCCGCAGATCCTCGCTCAGCTTGTCGACGTCGAGCTGGCTGAGGAGCGTGCGCGCCGCCTCGGCGCCGATCTCGGCACGGAAGTCGGTGTCGCCGTCCTCGCGGGCGCTGTCGGTCAGCTCCCAGTACTCGTCCTCTGAGAGCACCTGTTTGTACTCGACGTCCTGCTTGCCCGGGTTCGTGACCACGTAAGCGGCGTAATAAATGACGCTCTCGAGGTCGCGCAGCTTCATGCCGAGCAGATAGCCCATCTGCGACGGCAGCGTCTTGAAGAACCAGATGTGGGCGACCGGAACGGCCAGCTCGATGTGGCCCATGCGCTCGCGCCGCACCTTCGACAGCGTGACCTCGACGCCGCACTTGTCGCAGATGTGGCCGCGATAGCGGATGCGCTTGAACTTTCCGCAGTGGCACTCCCAGTCCTTCACCGGACCGAAGATGCGCTCGCAGAACAGCCCGTCCCGTTCGGGCTTGAACGAACGGTAGTTGATGGTCTCGGGCTTCGTGACCTCACCGTAGCTCCACGACCGGATCTCGTCCGGGGACGCGATCTTGATCTGGATCCAGTCGAAATCCGACGAGCTCGTGCTCCGGTGTCGGGGAAAATCGATCATTTCTGGGTGACCCCTGTCGTCTCAGGTACCTTCGGTTGCGTCGTCGCCTGCATCGCCTGCGGTGTCCGCTTCGCCTGCCTCAGTTGCCGAAAATGGAGTCCGAATCCTCGCTCCCCAGCGTCACGCTGAGGCCGAGCGCCTGGAGCTCCTTGACCAGCACGTTGAAGCTCTCGGGCACGCCCGGACGCGGCAGATTCTCGCCCTTCACGATCGCCTCGTAGGCCCTGCTGCGGCCGGAGACGTCGTCGGACTTCACGGTCAGCATCTCCTGCAGCGTGTGCGCCGCGCCGTAAGCCTCCAGCGCCCAGACCTCCATCTCGCCGAACCGCTGGCCGCCGAACTGCGCCTTACCGGCGAGCGGCTGCTGGGTGACGAGGCTGTATGGCCCGATCGAGCGCGCGTGAATCTTGTCGTCGACGAGGTGGCTGAGCTTCATCATGTAGATTTCGCCCACCGTCACGTCGGCCTCGAACGGCTCTCCCGTTCGACCGTCGCGCAGGCGCATCTTGCCGCCCGGCTTCAGCCCGGCCTTCTCCATCAGCTCGACGAGCGCGGCGTCGAGGCCCGCCTTGACCGCGCCCCGGCCCGAAATCTCCGAGGCCGCCGGCCAGCCGGCGTCCTCCAGCTTCGGACCGCTCGTGGCGCCCGACGCTGCCTTCGCGACGTCGACCACGTAGTCGGCCAGTTCCTGCAGCATCTTCGCCGCCGTCTTGTCCTTCACGCCGAGGTAGGCGTCGATGTTACGCCCCAGCCCGGCCGGGTGGCCGTTCTTCTTGGGCTCGAACGATCCCGTGACCCCCTGGATCGCCTTGACGAGCGTCTGCACCTCGCCGGTGGTGAATTCCGGCGCGTCGACCCCGCCGGCCAGGAACTTCCCGGCCCACAGGGCGCCGCCGATCTTCAGCAGCGCGCCGATCTCGTGCTCCGACGCGCCGTGGAACACCGGCGTCTGGGCCCGGAAACCGAGCTGCGACGCCGCCCATCCGAGGTGCGTCTCGAGGATCTGCCCCACGTTCATGCGGCTCGGCACGCCGAGCGGGTTCAGCACGATGTCGACGGGCGTCCCGTCCGGGAGCAGCGGCATGTCCTCCTCGGGCACGACGCGGGCGATGATGCCCTTGTTCCCGTGACGTCCGGCCATCTTGTCGCCGACCGAGATCTTCCGCTTCTCGGCCAGGTAGACCTTCACCAGCTGCACCACGCCGGGCGACAGCTCGTCGGCCTGGAACACCCGGTCGATCGCTTCCTCGGTCTTCTCGCGAATCCGCTCGACGCGGCGCTTGGCCTCGTCGATGATCGCGCGGGCCGATTCCTGCGCCGACTGGTTCTTCACCTTGAGGGTGCTGAGGTCGACCTCGCCGAAGTCGAGCTCCTCGAGCGCCGACTTCGTGAGCTTCTTGCCTTCCTTCAGCAGGGCTTCGATGGTGCCGCGCTTGAGGAAGAGGGCGACCGTCTGGCCCTCGAGCACCTCGCGCAGCTCCTCGTCGCGAGCCTCCACGATGCGCGCGATTTCCTCGCGCTCGGCTTCGCGGAGCTTACCGATCCGCTCTCCGTGCTCGCGCTCGAGCAGCGGGTCGTCGATGTGGCGCGAGAAGATCTTCACGTCGATCACCGTGCCCTCGACGCCAGGCGGCACGCGGAGCGAGCTGTCCTTCACGTCCTTGGCCTTCTCGCCGAAGATCGCCGTCAGCAGCTTCTCCTCGGGAGAGAGCTCGGTCTCGCCCTTCGGCGTGATCTTTCCGACCAGGATGTCGCCGGTCTTCACCGACGCCCCGATCCGGATGATCCCGCGCTCGTCGAGGTCGACGAGGGCTTCCTCGGCCACGTTCGGGATCTCCGACGTGACCTCTTCGGTGCCGCGCTTCGTGTCGCGCACGTGGAGCTCGAGCTCCTGGATGTGCACCGACGTGAACGCGTCGTTCTTGACCAGCGACTCGCTGATCACGATCGCGTCCTCGAAGTTGTGGCCGTACCAGGGCATGAACGCCACGGTCACGTTCCGGCCGAGCGCCAGCGCGCCCATGTCGGTGCCGGCGCCGTCGGCCAGCACCTGCCCGGCCTTCACCTTCTGCCCGGCCGTGACGATCGGACGCTGGTTGATCGCCGTATCCTGGTTGGTGCGCCAGAACTTCTTCAGCTTGTAGCGGTCGTACTGCGACAGGCGCGCCAGCGGCGCGTCCTTGCTAGCCGACTTCCGCGCTCCAGTGTCGACCACGATCTCCTCGGCCGTAACCTTCACGACCTCGCCGGCGCGCCGGGCCACGAGCACGGCGCCCGAGTCAGCGGCGACCTTCTCTTCGAGGCCCGTGCCGGCCAGTGGCGCGTCCGGGAACAGGAGCGGAACCGCCTGGCGCTGCATGTTCGAGCCCATGAGGGCGCGGTTCGCGTCGTCGTGCTCGAGGAACGGGATCAGGGCCGGGGACACCGCGACCAGCTGGTCGGGGGCCACGTCCATGAACTCGATGTCCTCGGGCGGCAGCAGCGGATAATCGTCCCGGCGCCGGCAGAGGACGAGGTCGCGCACGAAGCTGCCGTCCTCGTTGAGCTGCGCGTTCGCCTGGGCGACCGAGTAGTCCTCCTCCTCGGAGGCGCTCAGCCACACGATCTCGTCGGTGACCTTCCCGTCCTCGACGCGCCGATACGGCGTCTCGAGGAACCCGAGCTCGTTGAGCCGCGAGTACGTGGTCATCGACGTGATGAGCCCGATGTTCGGACCCTCGGGGGTCTCGATCGGGCACATCCGCCCGTAGTGCGAATAGTGGACGTCGCGCACCTCGAAGCCGGCGCGCTCGCGGCTCAGGCCGCCCGGCCCGAGGGCGCTAAGGCGCCGCTTGTGGGTGAGCTCGGCCAGCGGGTTCGTCTGGTCCATGAACTGGCTGAGCTGCGAGCTGCCGAAGAACGCCTGGATGACCGCGCTCACCGTCCGCGCGTTCACGAGGTCGTCGATCGACATCTTGTCCGGGTCGCTGTTGATCGACATCCGCTCGCGGACGAGCCGCGCCATGCGGGACAGTCCGATCGAGAACTGGTTCGCGATCAGCTCGCCGATCGAGCGCACCCGGCGGTTCCCGAGGTGGTCGATGTCGTCGGTGTAGCCCCGGCCCTCGTGCAGCTCGACCAGGCCGCGGATGATCGCGACGAAGTCCATCGGCGTGAGGACCGTGACGTCGTCGGCCGGCAGGTCCTGGCCGAGGAGCCGGTACAGCTCCTTGAGGCGCAGGTTGATCTTGTGGCGGCCCACCCGTCCGAGATCGTAGCGCTTCGGGTTGAAGAACAGCCGGTCGAGGGCCGCGCGGGCCGTCTCGATGTTCGGCGCTTCGCCCGGGCGCACGAGCGAGTAAATGTTGTTGAGCGCATCGCGCTCGCCCTTCGTCGGATCCTTGGCGAGCGTGTTCTTGATCAGCGGCGACTCGCCCCGCGGACCGCCGGTGAACACCAGCGCGTCGCGGATCCGGCGCTCCTTGAGCTTCGAGAACAGCTTGGCGTCGAACTCCTCGCCCTTCTCGGCGACGACCTCGCCCGTCTTCGGGTCGACGACGTCGGCGGCCAGCGTCGGCTGCTGACTCCAGTCGCGCCGCATGGTGAGGTCTTCGTACGTGCCGCGCGTGGAGATGAACGCGGCGCTCGAATAGACCTCGACCTCCTCGATGCCCGCCCGGATCAGCCGGTCGAGCACGTCTTCGGTCATCTCGTCGCCGCGGCGCACGAGGAAGACCTCGGGGTCGGTGTAGACCTCGACCTCCGACACGCCCGCTTCGAGGAAGCGGCGGCGCAGGGTCTCCTCGACCTTCTCGCCGACCAGGGCGAGCGGCGCTCCCGTCTCGGGATGCTCGACGTCGGCCGCGAGGAACACCGGCTCCTCGGCCTCGTCCGGGTCGAACTCCTCGAGATCGAGAGCCGTGACCTCGGCGTCGCCCTCGTACTCGTCGTCGAGGAGCGAGCGGACGAACATCGTGCCGATGATCTCGCGGCGCGGCGCGCGCTCGTCCTCGAGTCCCGTCAGGTCGATCTCGCGACGCGAGTAGAACAGGTCGAGGATGTCGGCGTCCGTTCCGTAGCCGAACGCCCGCAGGAGCGCCGTGGCCGGGAACTTCTTCCGCTTGTCGATGTGGACGTGGATCACGTCGCGGATGTCGAGGGTGAACTCGACCCACGAGCCCCGGAACGGGATGATCCGCGCCGAGAACAGCCGCGTGCCGTTCGGGTGGATCTTCTCCTCGAACACGACGCCCGGCGACCGGTGCAGCTGGCTGACGATGACGCGCTCCGCCCCGTTCACCACGAAGGTGCCCTGTCGGGTCAGCAGCGGGAGATCGCCCAGGTAGACTTCCTTCTCGAGGATGTCCGCCGGACGCTTCTCTCCGTCACCGAGCTCCTCGTACACGACCAGGCGCAGCGTCGCCTTGAGCGGGGCGGCATACGTCATGTCCCGCTCCATGCACTCCTCCACGGAGTACTTGGGCTCGCCGAGGCTGTAGTCCACGAACTCGAGCGCGAAGTTCTCGTTCACGTCGGTGATCGGGAAGATCTCGTTGAACACCCGCTCGAGACCGACGTCGCGCTGCTCTTCCTTGGCCGTAGGCTGCAGCAGCCGGTCGAACGCCTCGAGCTGAACCTCGAGGAAGTGAGGCATCGAATGCCCCTCGGCCAGCTTGCCGAACGATACTACGGATCCGTCCTTCTTGGATGTCGCCAACTCTATCTACTCCTGCGGATTGTCGGTGGGCATACGCCGAATACCGAGCGCACGAAACCCCGCCCCCGCCGGGCGTCGGTCGACGTCCGAAGCGGGGGTTGGGGTACCGCGCTGTAGGTCCTGCCTGGCTATGTCTTGTCCTCGCATCCGAGCCGCCGTTCGAGTTGAGCCGTGACGAGGGAATCGCCGGTTTGACGATCCCCGGCCGCCACTACTTCACCTCGACGGTGGCTCCCTGCTCTTCCAGCTTCGCCTTGACCTGTTCGGCCTCTTCCTTCGACACGCCTTCCTTGACCGCCTTCGGGGCGTTGTCGACGAGGTCCTTGGCTTCCTTGAGGCCGAGAGACGTCACTTCGCGGACGACCTTGATCACCTGGATCTTCTTGTCGCCGACACCGCTGAGGATGACGTCGAACTCGTCCTTCTCCGCCTCGGCCTCGGCCGCCGGAGCCGCGCCGGCCGCGACCGCGACGGGAGCCGCCGCCGACACGCCGAACGTCTCTTCCATCTTCGTCTTGAGCTCGGACGCC
>JASFRN010000137.1:0-6647 GCA_050114915.1 Gemmatimonadales bacterium
TGCGGCAGGGCGAGAACCGCCGGACTGGCCCTGTCGAAGACGTCCTGGAGGTCGACCCGCGCCTGCTGCGTACCGTCCGGCTGGACGGCGTCGGCGCCCGTGGCCGGCGCGGTCGGCGTGGAGTCGTCGGCGCAGGCGGCGAACAGAAACGCTCCCGCGAGCGAAAGCAGTACTGCGGTACGCATACGGCTGGTTCTCATCGAACCTCCCGAGCTGTGAGGGGGGAAACAGTCGGAAGCTGCCTCGACGGATGGTCCCCGGTCCCGATACGTCCGAACGATACGTCTCGGGTGCCGGGGCAGCAATTTCCGCACCCGAGTCGTGTCCGGGCGGTCGAGCGCCGGAATGCGCCGATCGTGGCTGCGCATCCGGCGCCGGAGGGGACTCACCGACCCGGGCCCTGGCGTGGCGTAGCCGCCACAAACCGCCGCGACCCGTGGCGCGCTCGCCCCACCATCGCGATGCACTCGGACGCCCGGATTGCCACCCTCGTCCATGCGCCCGATCTTTCCGCCATGACCGACCCCGACGCCTCCACCCCGCCGTTCATGAACCTGTTCGAGCTCGAGCGCACTGCCGAGCAGCGGCTGCCGCCGATGGCCTGGGCCTACTATGCGGGCGGGGCGCGCGACGAGGTGACGCTGCGCGAGAACCGGGCGGCCTACGAGCGGATCGCCCTGCGCTACCGGGTGCTGCGGGACATCAGCGAGCGCGACCTGTCGATCGAGCTGCTCGGCGATCGACTGTCGATGCCGATCCTCGTGGCGCCGACCGCCTTCCACCGCCTCGCATGCCCGGAGGGCGAGGTGGCGACGGCCGCCGCGGCGGGCTCGGCCGGGACGGTGATGATCCTGAGCACGATCTCGACCTGCGCGATGGAAGACGTCGTCAGGGCGAGCGGCGGATCCGTCTGGTTCCAGCTCTACGTGTTCCGGGATCGGGGCGCGACGGAAGAGCTGGTGCGGCGGGCGGAGGCGGCGGGCTGCGAGGCGCTGGTCCTCACCGTGGACGCCCAGGTGTGGGGCGTGCGGGAGCGCGACGTGCAGCATCGCTTCGGGCTGCCCGAAGGCGTCACGCTGCCGAACCTCGCCGGTCCGATGGCGAAGCTCGAGCGCCCGGCGCAGGGTTCCGGCCTCGGCGCCTACGTGAACGCGCTGTTCGACCCGACGCTGTCGTGGGACGACCTCGAGTGGCTGGCCGGGATCACCGACCTGCCGGTGTTCGTGAAGGGGATCGTCCATCCGGACGACGCGGCCCGCGCGGTCGAGCGGGGCGCCGCGGGCGTCATCGTCTCGAACCACGGCGGCCGGCAGCTCGACACGGCGCCCGCCACGATCCGGGCGCTGCCCGAGGTCGCCGCGGCCGTAGATCGGGCGCTCGCCATCACGGGTCGCGACCGCTCGGAGTTCCCGGTGCTCGTCGACGGGGGGATCCGCCGGGGCACCGACGTCGTGAAGGCGCTGGCTCTCGGCGCCGACGCGGTGTGCGTCGGCCGGCCGATCTTGTGGGGGCTCGCCACGGGCGGCGAGCAGGGCGCGCGCCGCGTCCTCGACATGCTGCGCGCCGAGCTCGACGGCGCGATCGCGCTCTGCGGCGCCCGCACGCCGGCCGAAATCCGCGCGATGGGCCGGGATCTAGTGATGGGGCCGGAGTGACGCGCCGCCTTTCCCCAGGCGCGCGATCCGCGTCCGACGTCATCTGGTGCCTCGCGGCGCTCTCGATCCTGGCGCTCTCGGCCTGTTCCGAGGCCGCCCGTAATTCACCTGCGCTCTATCGCGCCCCCGCGATCCCCGACACCGTGGACGGCGTCGTCTGGGCTCCGGGCGACTGGACGCCGGACCTGCCGGCGGGCGAGAAGGGGGTCTCGCGGGGCAATCATCGGGCGGTCGTCGAGGTGCCGGACTCCGGGCTCGCGGACGCGGATGAAGCCGGGGCGGTCTCCGTGCGGGTTCCATGGCGGCGTCACGACGAGCACCCGGAGCGGAAGTCCATTCTCGTCGTGGACGCCGGGTCCGGCCAGGTCGTGGCCAACGCCGTCGCGGCCCGGATCGACGATGCCGCCGGCGAGATCGTGTTCGCGCCAAATCCCGGCTCTTCCGTCTATTACGTCTACTACATGCCGTGGCGTTCGACGGGGGGCTATTACCCGACGGTCACCTACCCGTCCGACCTGGCGCCCGCACCCGACTCCGCCTGGCTCGCAGGCGTTTCGGGCGTGTCCGATCTGCCGGCGGCTCGCACGACCCGCATCGAATCGGTCAACGACTTTCACTCCTTCTTCCCGATGGAAGTCATCGCCACGCCGGAAGAGACCCGGGCGTTCATGGACGGCGCCCCCGACGGCTGGCGCCTGGTCGCCGAGGTCCGCGACCGGCCGGTCGTGATGCGGCGGTTCATTCCACATCACTGGACGCTGGCCGAGTCGCCGGGCGCGCTCTCGAGCCGCGTGCTCCGCGACGAGAACTTCACCTTCCAGGCGGTCGTCGTGGCGGGAGACGCGGCGCTCGAGAACCTCGAGGTCTCGTTCACCGGCTTCCCGGACGGCTGGACGTGGACGTGCTTCAACTGCGGCGGAATCGACGAGCACGGCGAGCCGTTCACGAAGAGGGTCGACGTGGCGCCCGGCGAGATCCAGCCGCTGTGGCTCGGGGTCACCGTTCCGGCGGACGCACCGGCGGGAAAGGTCGGCGGCAGGGTTACGGTCACCGCCGCCGGCCACGGCGCGCAGACGATCGAGGTATCGCTCGAGGTGCGGGACGGGACCGCGGTCCATCACGGCGCCGACGAGCCCGAGCTGATGACGCGGCTCGCGTGGCTGAACTCCACGCTCGGCGAAGATCCGGGCTACGTGGTCCGGCCGTTCACGCCCGTCGCCCTCGACGGCCGCCGGCTGTCGATCCTCGGACGCCGCGTGGAGCTCGGTCGGAACGGCCTTCCAACCAGCATCGAGAGCTCCTTCACGCCCGACGTTACGAGCGCCGACGGGGAGGCGCGGCCCATACTCGCGCGCCCCCTCGCCCTCGACGTCACGGTCGGGGGAGAGCGGCAGGCCTTCGAGCCCGGTGATCATGCCGTCCGGCAGGCGTCTCCGAATCGCGTCGAGTGGACGGCCCATGGCGCGTCCGACGACTTCGAGTTGACCACGACGGGCGGTCTCGAGAGCGACGGCATGCTCGAGCTGCGGATGAGCCTGGTCGCCAGGCGCGACGTCGAGGTGGACGACATCGCCTTCCCGGTCGCCTACGAGCCCGGGGCCGCGACGTACATGCTCGGCCTCGGCCGCGAGGGCGGGCGCCGGCCCGATTCGCTCGACTGGAAATGGGCGGTCGAGAAGCACCAGGAGGGGATGTGGCTCGGCGGGGTGAACCGGGGTCTGCAGTACGTCCTGCGTGACGAGAACTACGTGCGGCCGCTCAATACGAACTTCTACCAGGATCAACCCCTCGAGCTGCCGCCGTCCTGGTACAACGGGGGCCGCGGCGGCATCGCGCTGCGCGAAGCGGACGGGGCCGTGGTGGCGCGCAACTACTCGGGGCCGCGCCAGCTGGTCGCCGGCGACACGCTCCATTTCAACGTCCGGATGCTGATCACGCCGTTCAAGCCGATCGACACGGCGCGCCACTTCCGAACCCGCTTCGTGCATCAGCCGGTGCCGGTCGACTCCGTGGTCGCCTGGGGCGGCACGGTCGTCAACATCCACCACGCGAACGACATCAACCCCTACATCAACTATCCGTTCTACGCGCTCGACGCGATGAAGGCCTACATCGACGAGGCGCATCAGAAGGGCGTCAAGTTCAAGCTCTACAATACGATCCGTGAGCTCTCGTACCGGGCCTACGAGCTGTTCGCGCTCCGCAGCCTCGGTCACGAGATCATCAACGGTGGTGAGGGCGGCGGGCATTCCTGGCTCCAGGAGCACCTCGGCGGCGACTACCATGCCGGGTGGCACGCCTATAGCGTCGACGATGCGGCGGTGCTCGACAAAGGGACGTCGCGCTGGACCAACTACTACGTCGAGGGGATCGCCTGGCTGGCCGAGAACCAGGAGATCGACGGCCTGTATCTCGACGACATCGCGTTCAGCCGCGAGACGGTGAAGCGGCTCGTCGCCGTGCTCCAGCAGCGCCGCCCCGAAGTCGTCATCGACCTGCACTCGGCGAACCAGTTCAACCCGCGCGACGGGTTCATCAACAGCGCGATGCTCTACATGGAGCACTTCCCGTACATCTCACGTCTCTGGTTCGGAGAGTACTTCGACTACGGGAAGGACCCCGACTACTGGATGACCGAGGTCAGCGGTCTCCCGTTCGGGCTCATGGGCGAGATGCTCCAGGACGGCGGGCGCCCGTACCGCGGGATGATCTACGGGATGACGGCCCGCAAGTACGGCGAAACCGACCCGCGTCCCGTATGGAAGATGATGACCGACTTCGGGATCGCCGACAGCCGGATGTACGGCTACTGGCTGCCCGATCCGCCGGTCGGGACGGGCCGCGAAGACGTGCGGGCCACCGCGTACGTGCGCCCCGACCGGGTGTTGATCGCGCTGGCTTCGTGGTCGGATACTGACCAGGTCGTGAACCTCGACCTCGACCGGGCGACGCTGGGCTTGCCGGACGACGAGCCGCTGGCGGCGCACACCCCGGCGGTGGAGGGCCTGCAGGAAGCGGCAGACGTCGAGCTGTCGGCCGTGCGCGTGCCGGCGGGCGGAGGAGCCTGGGTGATCGTCGAGTAGCGGCAGGCGACCGGCGACGCGTCAGCGCGTCGCCCGCAGCGTCCAGGTGAATACGAAGGCCGTCCCCTGGCAGTCGGCCTCGGCGGTGCGGGAGATCTCGAACAGGAAGCCGTCGGCCGTGCCGGTGTAGCTGTCGGGCCCGGAGACGAAGGTGCACTGGCCGCCGGTCGACGCCTCGAAGTCCTCGTCCGAGCTGAACTCGTCCACGGTCACCGAAGCGTCGGGCTCGACGCGCCCGGCCAGCGTTCCGAACTCGACCGAGCAGTTCGGCGCCGTGCCCTGCGTCCACACGCCCGAAAAGCTGCCGTCCTCCGCCTGCCGATCGATCCCCGCGATGCCCGGGCAGGTGAACTCGGCGGATTGGTTCGCCGAGGGGACCGCGATGCGGATCGTCCAGGTGCCGCCGTACGCGCCCACGAGGTCGGGCAGCGTGGTGCCGATCGGTCCAGTGGGGTCGTCGGCGCAGCCCGTCGCCGCGATGACGCCGGCGACGGCCGCCAACAGGAAGATTCGAGAAGATCTCATCCCCCGAACCTACGGCGACGCCGGCCTCACTTCATCGTCAACTTCCCGTTGACGGTCCCGCCCTCCTCGAGCTCGATCGCCGCCGCCTCGATGTCGGCCTCCACGGTGCAGCCGTTCTTCAGCCGCACGGCCCCGGAGGCTTTGATATTGCCGGAAACCTTGCCACTCGCGACAACTTCTTCCGCCTCGATCCCCCCGTCGACCTCGCCGGTCGCGTCGACGATGACGCGGCCCTTCGTCGTCACCGAGCCCTCGACGCGGCCTTCGATGCGGAACTCGCCCTCGCCCGTCACGTCGCCCGTGACGGTCATTCCGCCGCCCAGCACGGAGACCGTTCGGGACTGCGGATTCGAGGCCGAGCCGTTGCGCCGGAAGGGGGAGCCGGAGCTCTCCTGCGCCTCGTCGTTCGCTGGTGCGTCCTTCGTCACGGCCTTCAGCATGGTGCGTGTCTCCCTGCCCGGATGATCTCGTGCCGGGGGCTCTCGGGTGTCCGCCGGCGGGGATCATGTATGCAAGTTTCGGGCATCCGGGAGCATGACCCCGAGGGGAACGCGATTGCCCCGGCAAGCGATGCGTCCGATCTTCCCGCCATGAGTTCATCCCCCTCGTCGCTCCAGACGTTCTTCGCCGAGATGAAACGGCGGCGCGTGTTCAAGGTGATGGCCGTCTACGGCGCCGTCGCCTTCGCGGCCCTGCAGTTCGCCGATCTCCTGATCGAGCCGCTCGGCCTCCCCGCCTGGACGATGAACTTCCTGCTGCTGGTCGCCATGATCGGCTTCCCGATCGCGATCGTGCTCGCCTGGGCGTTCGAGACGACGCCGCAGGGCGTGCGCCGGACGCAGACGGCCGCGCCCGAAGAGATCCGCGCCATCGTCTCGGCGCCGCGTAGCCACCGCTGGCCGGCGGGCCTGCTGGCGCTGGCGGGGATGACGTTGCTGTTCGCGACGGGCTGGTGGATGGGGGCCGGGCGCGACGCCGGCGGGCCGGTCGGCGCCCTCGTGCCCGAAGCCCGCGCCTCGGACCTCCGGACCCTCGCCGCGCTCCCGTTCGAGAACGTCAACGGGGACGAGGAAAACCGGATCATGGCGATCGGCCTCCTCGACGACCTGCTCGCGCAGCTGTCGAGGATCGAGGCCCTCCGGGTGACCTCCCGCACGTCGGTGAACGAGTACGCGGACACCGACAAGCCGCTGCAAGAGATCGCGACCGAGCTGGGCGTCGACTACGTGCTCGAGGGCTCGGTCCGGCGCTCGGGGAACCGGGTGCGCGTCAGCGTGACCCTGGTGGACGCGTCGCGGGACGAGCAGATGTGGACGCAGCAGTACGACAACGAGGTCACTCCCGACAACCTGTTCGATATCCAGTCGGACATCGCCCGGCAGGT
>JASFRN010000138.1:0-6504 GCA_050114915.1 Gemmatimonadales bacterium
TGCGCGGCGCGGTACAGCAGCTGCACCGCTGGGACCTGCTGGACCAGGTACGCTCGTCCGGCGCGGCGCCGATCGCCACGACCACGTTCCACTACGGGGACGAGACGATCGCGATCCCGATCAAGCCGCGTGACGGCGTGACCGCTCTCTACGCGCCCCGACGGACCGTCCTCGACGCCCTGCTGGCCGGGGCGGCCGAAGCCGCCGGCGCCACGGTCCGGCACGGAGTCGCCGTCGTCGATCTCCTGTACGACTCACGGGGCCGCGTCCGCGGCGTCGTCGTCGCGGGACCCGAGATGCCCGCCACGGAGGTCGCCTGCGGCCTCGTGATCGGTGCCGATGGCACCAACTCGCGGATCGTGCGCCTGCTCCAGGTCGAGACCGAGCGGGAATTTTCCCACGCCGCCTCCACCCTGTTCGGCTACGTCGGCGACCTCGACCTTCCGGGCTACCACTGGTACTACGAGGAAGGGGCCGCCATCGGCTCGATTCCCACGAACGACGGCGACACGTGCGTCTTCGCCGCGGTGCCGCCCGCTCGCTTCACCGACGGCCGGCGCGGCGGCCTGGATCGGCTGTATGCTTCCGTGCTCCGGGACGTGTCGCCGGACCTCGCCGATCGAGTGCGGGCGCGCGGCGGACCCGGCAAGCTGCGCGGCTTTGCCGGCCGTCCCGGATATGTCCGGCGGGTCACCGGGTCCGGGTGGGCGCTCGTGGGCGACGCCGGCTGCTTCCGCGACCCGATCACCGCGCACGGGATCAGCGACGCACTCCGCGAGGCCGAGTTCCTGTCGCGCGCCGTGCTTCGGGGGACCGACGAGGCGCTCGCCGCGCACGCCGTCGCCTGCCGCGAGCGGGTCATGCCCCTGTTCCAGGTGACGGATCGGCTGGCCTCGTTCGAGTGGGATCTCGAGGAGGCGCGGGCGCAACACCTCACGCTCGCCCGGGAGATGTCGCGCCTCGCGGAGACGCAACGAGCCTTCGACGATTCGCCGGCCCGCGTGGCCTGAGGTCCGGCGCCCCCGCCGACCCCTCCGGAACTCGACGCCCTCCCGCCGGCACTACATATTGCCGGTATCCATCAAGAGCATTGCGCTCCGGGAGCGTCGTCCGTGCGATGCGGCGCACCGGACTGACCCGAGAGGCATCATGGCCCGTGAAGGCATATTGGACACGTTCGGGACCCGCCGGACCTTTACGACCCCCGACGGGCGGACCGCCGCCCTGTACGACACCGGAGTGCTCGCCGATCGCGGAATCGGCCGCGTCGACCGGCTTCCCTACTCGATCCGCCTGCTGCTCGAGAATCTGCTGCGCCACGAAGACGGGAGCTCGGTGACGGCCGAGGACATCGAGGCCCTCGCCTCGTGGGACCCGTCCGCCGAGCGCGAGATCGCCTTCCGGCCGTCCCGGGTGATCCTCCAGGACTTCACCGGCGTGCCCGCCGTGGTCGATCTCGCCGCAATGCGCGATGCGATGGACGAGCTCGGGGGGCGGCCGGCGCAGATCAATCCGCTGATGCCCTCGGAGCTGGTCATCGATCACTCCGTGCAGGTCGATTCGTTCGGGAAGCTCGCCTCGCTGCTCATCAATACGGAGCGCGAGTTCGAGCGAAACTACGAGCGCTACGCGTTCCTCCGCTGGGGCCAGTCGGCGTTCGAGAACTTCCGGGTGGTTCCGCCGAGCACCGGCATCGTGCACCAGGTGAACCTCGAGTACCTGGCGCGCGTCATCTTCGCCGAGGCCGACGAGGAATCGGGCGAGTTGCTCACCTATCCCGACACGCTGGTGGGCACCGACAGCCACACCACGATGATCAACGGACTCGGCGTGCTCGGATGGGGCGTGGGCGGGATCGAGGCCGAAGCCGCGATGCTCGGCCAGCCGATCAGCCTGCTCGTTCCGGAGGTCGTCGGCTTCCGGCTGCACGGCGCTCTGCCCGAAGGCGCGACGGCCACCGATCTCGTGCTGCGCGTTACCGAAATGCTCCGGGCGCGCGGCGTGGTCGGCAAGTTCGTCGAGTTCTTCGGCGAGGGGCTCCCCGCGCTCTCGCTGGCCGATCGGGCGACTATCGGCAACATGTCACCGGAGTTCGGGTCCACCTGTGCGATCTTCCCGATCGACGCCGAGACGCTGAACTATCTACGCTTCACCGGGCGTGATCCACGTCACGTGGACGTGGTCGAGGCGTATGCGCGGGAAGCCGGGCTGTTCCACGAGCCGGGCGACGCCTACGCCGACTACACCGACACGCTCGAGCTCGACCTGTCGACGGTCGAACCGAGTCTCGCCGGCCCCAAGCTTCCCCAGCAGCGGATCCGGCTTCGGGAGTCGAAGAGCGCGTTCCTCGGCTGGCTGGAAGAGAACCGTTCCGAGGAGGCCTCGGCGTCGGCCGCGGAGCTCAAACGCTGGGAGGCCGAGGGAGGCGACGGGACCTACGGCGCCGCCGCGGTCGCCCTCGGAAAGCACGACGAACCCGAAGGCGTGCGGGTCGAATGGGAGACGCTGGATGGCCAGCCCGCGGAGTTCTACCTCCGAGACGGCGCGGTCGTGATCGCCGCCATCACGAGCTGCACGAACACGTCGAACCCCAGCGTGATGGTCGGCGCGGGTCTCCTGGCCCGGAACGCGGCCGCCCGCGGACTCACCCGCAAGCCGTGGGTGAAGACGAGTCTCGCACCGGGGTCCAAGGTGGTCACCGACTACCTGGCCGAAGCCGGCCTGACGGACGACCTCGAGGCGCTCGGCTTCAACCTCGTCGGCTACGGCTGCACGACGTGCATCGGCAACAGCGGCCCGCTGCCGGCGCCGATCTCCGAGGCGATCCACGAGCACGATCTCACGGTATGCTCCGTCCTCTCCGGCAACCGGAACTTCGAGGGCCGGATCAACCCCGACACGCGGGCGAACTACCTCGCATCGCCGCCGCTGGTCGTCGCCTACGCGATCGCCGGGCGAATGGACATCGATCTGTACGAGGAGCCGCTCGGCACGGACCGCGACGGAGAGGCGGTGTACCTGCGTGACATCTGGCCGTCTCAGCAGGAGATCCGTGATGCCGTCCGCTCCGCGGTGAAGACGGAGCAGTTCGAGCGAGAGTACGCCGACGTCTTCCACGGCGACGAGCACTGGCGAGGTCTCCCGATTCCCGAGGGCGACCGCTACGAGTGGGCCCCGGACTCGACCTACGTACGGCTCCCTCCCTTCTTCGAGGGAATGTCCGCCGAGCCCGATCCCCTGTCCGACATCGAGGGGGCCCGTGTTCTCGCCCTGGTCGGCGACTCGGTGACCACGGACCACATCTCGCCGGCCGGAGCGATCGCCAAGGACTCGCCCGCCGCGCGCTACCTGGAGGCGCACGGCGTCGAACGCCGCGATTTCAACTCCTACGGGTCACGGCGCGGCAACCACGAGGTGATGATGCGCGGCACCTTCGCCAACGTTCGGCTCCGGAACCGGCTCGTACCCGAGATCGAGGGCGGCTGGACCCGCCACCTGCCGGACGGCGAAGAGATGACGATCTACGACGCCGCGATGCGCTATCGCGACGACTCGGTTCCATTGATCCTGATCGCCGGAAAGGAATACGGCACGGGATCCTCCCGCGACTGGGCCGCCAAGGGCCCGGCGCTGCTCGGGGTCCGCGCGGTGATCGCGGCGGGCTACGAGCGGATTCATCGCAGCAACCTGATCGGAATGGGCGTCCTTCCCCTGCAGTTCCCGGACGGGAAGAACGCGGAGGACTACGGACTCGACGGCACGGAGTCTTACGACCTCCACGGAATCGCCGACGGCCTCGCGCCGGGCGGCACCGTACGGGTGACCGCCCGGCCCGCCAACGCCGATCCGGTCGTGTTCGACGCGAAGGTCCGCATCGACACGGCCGTGGAACTCGAATACATGCGCAACGGCGGGATCCTTCAGACCGTCCTGCGCCAACTACTGGAGAGTTCGAAATGAGGCAACGACTCGCGATACTACCCGTCCTCCTGTTCGCCTCGATCGCGGCCGCGTGCACCAGCAGCACGCCCCCGCCCGAGGTCGAGCTCACCCCGGCCGAGGCCGCGCCGCCACGGCTCGCTCCGCCCAACGACGCCGTGGAGATGTCCCGAACGGTAGAGTTGAACGGGAACGAGATGGGCACGATGTGGACCTTCGAAGGAGCACCCGTCGAGCGCTGGGCGGACGAATACGGCTTCCGCGCCAGTGACGACTGGCTCGAGCGGGTCCGCCTCAGCTCCCTCCGCTATGGCCAGTTCTGCTCCGCCTCCTTCGTATCCGGAAGCGGGCTCGTGATGACGAACCACCACTGTGCGCGCTCCTGCGTCACCGGGGTCGAGAAGGAGGGCGAAGATTTCCTCACCAACGGCTTCTATGCCGAGACCGAGGCCGAGGAGCGTACCTGCCCGGGGCTCTTCCTCGACCAGCTCGTCGCGATCAGCGACGTGACCGAGCGCCTCACCGGTGGTGAGGCCGACATGGCCCCGGCCGAACGTGCGCAGGCGGTCGAAAAGCTGTCCGGCGAGATCGAGGACGAATGTGAGGCCCGTTCGGATCACACCTGCCAGGTCGTGTCGCTCTATCACGGCGGCCGGTACATGCTCTACGAGTACCAGCGCTATCCCGACGTTCGCCTCGTGTTCGCGCCCGAACTCCAGACCGGATTCTACGGCGGGGACCCCGACAACTTCACGTACCCGCGCTACGCGCTCGACGTCTCGTTCGTCCGCGCCTACGGCCCCGACGGCGAGCCCGTCGCCTCGCCGCAGCACTTCGGCTGGGATCCGGACGGCGCGCAGGAGGGCGAAGTCGTATTCGTGACCGGGAACCCCGGTTCGACGAGCCGCCAGATCACGGTCTCGCAGTTCATGTACGAGCGAAAGATCCGGCATCCCCTGCTGCTCGATTTCTTCAATCAGCGCCTGGAGGTCCTGGAAGCGATCGCCGATCCGCAGGTCAAGCGCCAGCTCGCGAACACGATCTTCAGCCTTTCGAACAGTCAGAAGCTGTTCAAGGGCGAGCTCGAAGGCCTGCGCTCGACCGGCGTGCTGGCCCGGAAGATCCGCTGGCAGCGCGAACTGCGTGAGAAGCTCGACGCCGATCCGGCGGCGGCCAACCGCTTCACCGGGCTGTGGGACGAGATCGCCGGCATCCAGGAAGAGAAGGCGGACCTCTATCCTCAGCTCGTGATCGACAATACCGACAACCTGTTCGCCTCCGAGCACCTCTCCCTCGCCGCGCTGCTCAACGCGTGGGTGCAGCAGATGACGCTGCCCGAGGCCGAGCGTGGCGCCCCGTTCAAGGGGGACGCCGCCGAGCAGACGCGCCAGCGGATCCTGCGAACCGACCCGGGCGCGAGCGGTTTGTCGGCCCAGATGCTGGCGGGACGGATCGCCATCGCGCGCGACTGGCTGGCGGCCGACGATCCGCTCGCCGCGGCGGCCCGGCCCGGCGAGACGCCGGCGCAGGCCGCCCGAAGGCTGATCTCGAGCTCGAAGATCGGCGATGCCGACTTCCGGCGCCGCGCCATGTCGCTCAGCCCCGACAGCCTCGCCGCACTCGGCGATCCGCTGGTCCGGCTCGCCGCTGCGGTGGGCGCGAAGGGCCAGGCCGCCGGCATCGCCTGGCAGGACGTGACCGGGCGCGAAGACGCCGCGAGCGAGAAATTCGCCAAGGCCGTCTTCCAGGCCTTCGGGACCGACCTGCCGCCGGACGCGACCTTCACGTTGCGCATCACCGACGGCGTCGTCGAGCGCTATCCGTACAACGGGACGTTCGCGCCCCCGCACACGACGATCTACGGCTTGTATGCCCGCTCGGCGGAGTTCGGGAACGAGGATCCGTGGACGCTCGCCCCCTCGTGGGACGCGGCGCGGGACGAGGTGGACATGTCGGCGCCCCTCGACTTCGTGTCGACCAACGACATCACGGGCGGCAACAGCGGCAGCCCGGTCATCGACAAGGACGCGAACGTGGTCGGCGTAGCGTTCGACGGAAACATCGAATCGCTTCCGAACGAGTTCCTGTTCGGCGCCCCCGGAGGCCGCACGGTGTCGGTCCACTCGGCCGGCATCCTGGAGGCGCTGCGTTCCGTGTACCACGCCGACCGGCTGGTCGAGGAGCTCACCGACCGATGAAGCCAGCCATCGAGTAGTCTGCTCCCCGGGGGACCGGGCCTTTCGGAGCGCGCATCGAGACGCGTCGTTCAGCGGTTCACAGCGCGCGGAGGAAGGTCCGGTCCCTGCCGTGTTCCTACATGCGCTGGTACCCCGGCCCCGCACCCCCCTCGCGCGGTGTCCAGCGCGGACCCAGCACGTCGGTCGCGCGGCAGTCGATGCAGTTGGGCGCGTTCACGACCAGGCCTTCCTCCGTCCACTCGTAGACCCCGGCCGGGCACATGTGCTCGTACATTTCCCCGACCTCCCGTGGCACGTGTTCCGGCGGAATCAGGTGCGGAGGGATGTCGTCGCGGGTCGTGTTGCCCGAGCGGAACACCGCGTCGAC
>JASFRN010000139.1:0-6455 GCA_050114915.1 Gemmatimonadales bacterium
GCCGCTGCAATCTCCGCAAGGGAAACCAGACGCCCGAAGAGGCCCACATGCGCCTGCACAGCGAGCCGGCCGAGCCGACGGGTGTCGAGCTGATCTGGGCCGTCCGCAGGGTGACGCCGATCCAGGCCAGGTACATCAAGATGTTCTATGGAGAGTCCGCCCTGCAGGCGCTGTCGGAAGGCGCGCATCATGGGGATCGGTAATCTCGGCATCACCGAGATGGCGGTCATTTTCGTCATCGCGCTGATCGTCTTCGGACCCCGCAAGCTGCCCGAGCTCGGGCGTTCGCTGGGCAGCGCGATGCGGGAGTTCCGACGCAGCATCAACGAGATCCAGCGGGAGATCGAGGACTCCGACCCGACGCGCACGGTGCGCGACGAATTCCGCGCGGTGCGCGACGACACCAGGTCGATCCTCGGCCCCGACCGTGATCCGGGCCGCCGGCAGCGGACGGAGAGCGGCGAGATCGCGCAGGGCCGGGGCGAAGGCGCCCCGGCCGGGGATTCCACGCCCGAAGACCCCGGAGGTTCTACGAAGCCGGACAGCTCATCCGGCTGAGCGACGGCGGACGTCCCCCTCGACCCTCGCTCACCAGCCACAGCGTGTCTCCCGAGTCGCCGAACGCCACGCCCTCTCCCTGGGGCTCCAGAGCGGCCAGCAGCGACGTGTGTCGAGGTGTGGCCAGGGTGTCGAATGCCGCCGACCCGTCCCAGTCGAACTCGTACAGCGTGGTATAGCTGCGGATCACGAGACGCTTCCCATCGGGCGACAGGTCGGCCGCCGTGACGAGCTGGCTCGTGCCGCCGCCGACCGGAATGCGCAGCTTTCCGATTCGACGCAGCGTGTTGGGGCGTTCGCGATCCGTGCGGAGGCCGTCCAGGGGCGCCACGTACAGGTCGACCACGGCCTCGCGGCCCTTGGTCACGACGATCAGCTCGCGGTGCGTCCCGTCCACCGCCAGCGACTCCGCGTCCCGGGGTCCGCCGGGATAGACGAACCACCACGAGACGCCGGGCCGGATCGGCGCCGCCGTTTCCGGCGACGAGGTCGCGCCGTCGGCCGGCGCGGCCGCCGGCAGGGGCGGTAGCGGGAGTCGGTGGACGACGATCGAGGCATACGTCGCCAGGTTGTCGCCGATGTCCGCCACGTAGAGACAGGTCCCGTCCGGACAGGGTCCGACCGCGATGTCTTCCAGGTCGCGATTCGTGGTGCCGCTCGTCGGGACTACTTCGCGAAGCCGCCCATGCCTGTCGATCGCGTAGAGCTCGGCCGGATTCCCGCTGTCGTTGTGTACCCAGAACAGGCCCGGATCCCGGGGGTCGCGGGCGATGCCCGATGCCTCGAGAAGAGGTCCGGGAAGCGCGCCGACGACCATCGGCGGTTCGCAGCTCCCCGTCGTGTCCCGGACCATGTCGGCTCGCAGGGCGCCGGTTTCTTCGCCTCCGCCCCCGCAAGCGGCGAGGACCACGCCGGCCCAGAGCGTCGACCATGCGAGTCGTCCGCGCGATGGTCGGATCACGAGTCCCCCGAAGCGCCGGAGGAGCGCACGAGGGGAAGCACGGTCCACGGGCCGGTGGACGTGGCGGTCAGCTCGAGCTTCGTGCCCTCGCGGCAGGGATCGCACAGGGTCACGCCCCGGTCGCCGCTCGGCGCCGGGCGGCCGTTGAGCGTGTACGTGGCCGGTGCGCCGTCCGTCTCAACCGCCAGCTTCCGTCCCGCCAGCGGTTTCGGGACCTTCCATTCGCCCTGCAGAATCCACCCGCTGCCGGTCGGAAGGCGACCCGCTTTCCGCGGGGTCTCCGCCAGGCCGGCGGTCCGCTTCACTTCCCAGCCGGCGAGCCGCACGCCCAGGTCGACGCCGGGTCGCTCGCCGGCGACGCGGACGACCCGATCGAGGTCCCGGTCGTCCCAGCGGAGACGGACTCCGACGCGCCCGGCCGCGAGCAGCGCGTCGACGTCATCGAACCGAACGGGCACCTCCACCTCGGCCGCGTCGCCCGGCACCAACCACGGCGCCACGGCCTTGCCGTCCGGCCCGTCACGCAACTCGACGCGTACGTCGGTCACCGCGGCCCGGCCCCAGGACGTCAGCCCGACCGAGAGTACGGCGAACAGGCGGTCGCCACGCCATTGCGGGATCGCCGCGAGGCGCACCGTGTCGCGCGGAACCACCCAGTCGGCGGGTCCGGTTCGCACGTCGCCCGGAGGGCGGGAAGCCTGCACGCGGATCTGGTCGATCGCCCAGTGCGGACGCTCGCCGCCGGCTGCCCCGGCGGCATCCGCCTCGGGCTCCGTCAGGGTCGCCCGCAGTCCGAGCGGGCAGTCGCCGGCCACGAGCTTCAGGAGCAGCGTGTTCCAGCCCGCGCCGAGTCGCGCCGACACGGGGGAGCGCTCGAGCTCCCTTCCGTTCAGCCAGGCGCGCGCGGACGTGCACCCGGTGCCGCCCCAATCGATGCCGAGGGTGCGATCAGTGGGCAAGCGCAGATAGGCGTGCGCGTAGACGACGCCACCGGGTTCGACCTCCGGCAGCAGGGAATCCAGCGCGATCGCGGCCTCTCCGTCGCGACGGACGAGACGCCACGTCACGCCGGCGACCGTGCGGCCGCGGTCGGGGAGCACCCCCTGTTCACCGGGCGCCGCGAGCAGATCGGTGTCCAGGCGCTCCGCCCGGCTCATCGTATCCGGCGCGGCCGCCGTGGCGACCAGCCAGCGGTCCACCGACCGCTTCGTCGCCTCCGGCGCGATCGCGGGTCCGAACGCGGCCACGGCCACCAGGAGGCTGACCGGCGCCAGTCTGGAAAGTCCGTTCATCGTGCTCCGTTTGCTTGTTTCCGGGGAACCGGGAGTCTAACGTCTGAACATGAGTACCGCACCGACTACGATCGGGGTCCGTCCGCCCCCCGCCCCGCACTCCGCGATCCGTCGCGTCCCGGCCCGATGAAGCAGATCGTGGAGCTTCGGATCAACGGCGATCGACACGAGGTGGGCGTCCCTTCGCACTACACTCTCCTCGAGACGCTGCGCTACGTGCTCGGGCTGACCGGCTCGAAACAGGGGTGCGACAAGGGCGACTGCGGGGCGTGCACCGTGCTGATGGACGGTGAGGCGGTGCTTTCCTGCATCCTCCCGGTACAGGAAGCCGAGGGACACGACATCCGCACCGTCGAAGGTCTCGCGGGGCCCGGGGGACCGCATCCGCTCCAGGAAGCGTTCGACCTCACGGGGGCGGCCCAGTGCGGTTTCTGCACCCCCGGAGTGCTCTGCAGTGCGGCCGGCCTGCTGGCGGAGAACCCCGGCGCCGATCGCGAGGAGATCGCGCGCGCCCTCGCCGGCAATCTGTGCCGCTGCACCGGGTACACGAAGATCTTCGAAGCCGTCGAGCTCGCCGGCCGGGCGATCGTCGCCGGTGAATCGCCGGCCGAGCTCATCGGCGAGCCCTGATCCCGCGATGAACGGACGCGGCTTCGTCGTGCTGCTCGTCGGTGCGGCGGTGATCGCCGCGGTCGCCATCCTGGTGGGCGTGCCGCGAGCCGAGCTCGAAACGTCACGGGACGCGGCCGATGCCGTTCCACCGGTCGACGGACCCTCGACGTTCCCCCCGCCGCCACTCGCCGTCGATGACGACGGAATCGCTTCCACCGACACGGCGGCCGCCTGGGCCTATCACCGAACCACGGTCGCGGACCTCGACGGTGACGGGGTGCCCGAGCGCCTGGTCCTCGCCTCCGACGTCTTCGTCACGTCGGACGGCGAACCGGTGTGGGAAGACGAGCAGCGCTGGGCCGTATACGTGGAGGAGGATGACGGGACGCGTACCCTCGTCTACGCGAGCCGCGCGGCGCCCGGCGCGGTTTCGGTGGCGGTGGGCGAGGCGCCGAACGAGGACGGTGCGCGCTCGAGTGAGCGCCGTTCGATCGTGATCATCGAGCAGGACGCGCGGCGTGCGCGACTGTTGCTCGCCGCGTACGATGGTCCCGGCCGCGGACGTCTCGTCGACGCGGTGGGAACGACTGTGGATGCCTGGGTCGACCGGGTCGCCGAGGAGATGCGATGAAGCGAGTTCACAAGATCCTGTGGCTGATCATCATCATCATCGTCATCGGCATCGTGGCCGTAGCGACGCGCACGCCGCACCGGGAGGGTGCGTCGGCGCGGGCGGCCGACGTCTCCACCCCGCCGACCCCGGCCGACCAGGCGGAGCAGGCGGCCGACAGCGGCGCGGCGAAGCCCTGAGGTTCGGGGCTCCGCCGCGACCCTTCCTCAGAGTCCCAGCCAGTAGGTAGCCTTCACGAGAAACACGTTGTCGGCCGGGGCGTCGAACATCCGGTTCACGTCGCGGGAGAAGTCGAAGCTCCCCACGCGGTCGGCGGTGTTGCGGTCCTGGGTCCAGACGAAGAACAGCGTCGAACCGGGAATGTACTCCCACCGAAACACCAGATTTCCGCGCAGCGAGGCGAAGTTGAAATCGGGGTTGTCGAACCCGAATTCGGCCGCCGGTCCGGCCCCGTCCGGGTCCACGACGTAGCGCAGCGACCCGTCCGTCTCTTCGCTCCGGATCGTTCCGACGTCCTCGCCGTACACGGTCTTTTCGATGCCACGCGGCGCCGCGTACTCCTTGAAGCGCGAAAAGTCGTTGCTCGAGATGAACGGCTGCAGGAAGAGCTCGAGCGACATCTCCGGCGTGAACGTCCAGTTCAGCCGGGTCGTCATCGACACCGTCTTCTGCTCCAGGTCGGCGAACACGTAGCGCCGGCCGAAGAACCTGTCGGCGGTCGGATCGTCGACGGCCGTGACGTACTGGGAGGTGCCGCGGTCGACCGAATACCGGGGCGTCGCCCGCAGCTCGATGTTCGACGTCGGTCGGAATGTGATCCCGATGCCCATTCCGTAGTACCGTCCGCCGTCTTCGGTCCACCCGTACTCGGGATCGAACTCCAGCCGTATCGACTTCCGGTCGTCCGTTCCGATCCAGGGCCCGATGTAGCCGCTGCCCGCCTTCCGGACGACGGGGCCGCCGCGCGTCAACCGATCGTCCATCGCCGGCGTCCGCCAGCGTGCGAACAGGCTGACCTCCCAGAAGGACGGAAGCTCCATGTAGTTCGACGTGTGGAACTGCCGGTCGATCAGGTCGCCGTCGTAGTTGAACTTCTGCTGGGCGCCGAAGGTGGTCTGCAGCCAGCGGTACCAGCTCGTGGGCGTCCGCCAGCGGTACTGGAGATTGCCCAGCATCCAGATGAAGTCGGTCTGTGAGAGAAACGAGTAGTCGTTGTTCTCGAACCCGGGGCTGCGGACGTTGAGCTGCGACTCCCAGCGGAACGAGCCCGACTCCTTGGCCAGGCGCGTGTACGTCCCATAGCCGCGCAGCGAGGTCCGGGTCGGGTCGTAGGTGGCCCCGAACAGGCCGTCTCCGGTGCTCGTGCGGTCGGGGCGCTGGAAGTACCGGGCGCTCGAACGCTGTGCGCGGTCGATCGCCTCGGCAGAGCCCGCGATGTTGGTGAACGCCGCCTGCGCCATCAGGTGATACGTACGGTCTCCCCACCAGTACTCGCCGTCCAGGCCGAAGCCCTCGGAATGATCGTTCATCAGCGACTCGAGGGCCGGATCACCGAACGAGCGCAGGACCGACGTCGCGATTCCGCCCAGCACCAGGTCGCCGTCGAGAAAGTCCTGTTTGAGTCGCGCCACGAAGTAGTTGGTGAACGGGGCCACCTGTTGTTGCGTGATCGACCCGGCGTCGGTCAGCACGTCCGCCGTCTCGCTGGACGTCATGGCCTCGAGGACTCCGATCGACATACCACCGGCCGTCCGTCCCGTGATCTTGGCGGCTCCGAGGATCGTGCTGGCGTCGGGGGCGTCGTAGTACCGGCCGGCGTCGGCGGCGAGCGACATTCCCTGCGGCCGGCGACCGATCCGCCGCGTGAATAGCATGTTGAGCGACGAGACGTTGCTGCAGGTGAAGCACCAGAGACCGCCGAAGTCGAACAGTCCGCTCCCCTCTACGAAGAATTCCCGCTTTTCCGGGAAGAAGGTCTCGAAGGCGCTCAGGTTCACGACCGCGGGATCCACTTCCGCCTGGCCGAAGTCGGGATTGACCGTCGCGGTGAGCGTCAGGTTCGACGTCAGCAGGTACTTCGCGTCGGCGCCGAGGCGGAAGGTGCTCTCGGTATTCGAGGTGAAGGGGTTGTCGGGGTCGACGAACGCCGCGTTGGAGAGCTGTCCGACGGTGTACGGCAGCAGCTCGAGGCGGTTGGTGCCGGTTTCGGGCGCCGCGATGCCGCTCAGGTGCCCGAAGCGCGACGGTCCACCGGACTCGCCGCGCGGCCAGAAGGACCAGACGTCGTATTCGTTGGTGCGCTTGATGATGCGCTCGACCTGGAGGCCCCAGCGCTGGTCCACGCCCTGCGGGAACCGGAGCTGCGAGAACGGAATCGCCATCTCGGCGCTCCAGCCGCCCT
>JASFRN010000140.1:0-6414 GCA_050114915.1 Gemmatimonadales bacterium
ATCCATCCGCTCGTCTGCGCCGCGTTCAACGCGGACTTCGACGGTGACCAGATGGCGGTTCACGTGCCCCTGTCGTTCGAGGCGCAGCTCGAGGCCCGCATCCTCATGCTGTCGTCCAACAACATCCTGAAGCCGGCCAACGGACGTCCGATCACCAGTCCCTCGCAGGACATGGTGCTGGGCTCGTATTTCCTGACCAAGATCCCGTACGACTTCCCGGACCGGGTCGAGAAGGGGAACCTGGCTCACTTCAGCTCGCCGTCCGAGGTCGAGCTGGCGATCGCCAACGGGCGCCTGATGACGGCGCACGGAACCCCCGACTACCACCGCGCGATCAGCTATCTGACGAGCGAGGGCTGGGTGAGCACGACGGTCGGCCGGGTGCTGTTCCACGCGATCCTGCCCGAGGGCGTGCCGTTCCGGAACGAGACGATGGACAAGGGGACGCTGAACGACCTCGTGTTCGAGACGTTCCAGAAGACCGGCCTGCGGGCCACGACCCGGTTCCTCGACGAGCTCAAGGACCTGAGCTTCCGGTATGCGACGCTCGCCGGCGTCTCCGTGGGGATGGAGGACATGGTCATCCCCGAGGAGAAGGCGACGATCCTGGCCGAGGCGCAGGCTCAGGTCGACCGGTTCACGAAGGCGTATCACAAGGGCGTGATCTCCTTCGGAGAACGCTACAACAAGGTCATCGACGCCTGGACCCACGCGAACAACGACGTGGCGGACGCCATGGTCGAGGCGATGGCCGCCTCGAAGGACGGCTACAACCCGATCTTCATGATGTTCGACTCCGGGTCGCGGGGTTCTCGCGACCAGATCCGGCAGCTCGCCGGGATGCGCGGCCTGATGGCCAAGCCCCAGAAGAAGCTGACCGGTGGCATCGGCGAGATCATCGAGAGCCCGATTCGCGCGAACTTCCGCGAGGGCCTGAGCGTGCTCGAGTACTTCATCTCGACGCACGGCGCCCGGAAGGGTCTGGCGGACACGGCGCTCAAGACGGCCGACGCCGGGTACCTGACCCGTCGCCTGGTGGACGTCGCGCAGGACGTGACGGTCACCGAGGAGGACTGCGGCACGGTGCTGGGACTCGACGTTTCGGCGCTCAAGGAGGGCGAGGACATCATCGAGCCGCTGCGTGACCGGGTGATCGGGAACGTGGCGCGCGACGACATCGTGGACCCGATCAGCGACGAGGTGATCGTCCAGGCGGGCGCGATGATCGACGAAGAGGCCGCCGACCTGATCGAGGAGGCCGGCCTGCAGACGGTGCGGATCCGCTCGGTGCTCACCTGCGAGAGCCGGCGCGGCATCTGCCAGAAGTGCTACGGCCGGAACCTTGCGACCATGAAGATGGTCGACATCGGCGAGGCCGTCGGCATCCTGGCCGCGCAGTCGATCGGCGAGCCGGGCACGCAGCTCACGCTGCGGACCTTCCACATCGGTGGTACGGCGGCTCGCATCGCGGCCCAGACCCAGCGGAAGTCGAAGCTGGAGGGCACGGTCGGGTTCGAGCGTATCGTCTCGGTGGAGACGCCCGACGGCACGCACGTGGTGACGAGCCGCGAGGGCCAGATCCTCATGCGGACCGAGGGCGACCGGGTGCGCTCGCGCCTGGCGGTGCCGTACGGCGCCACCCTCCACGTCGAGGACGACCAGGAGGTGAAGCCCGGCGATCTGCTGTTCAGCTGGGATCCGTACTCCGAGCCGATCGTCGCCGACCACACGGGGAAGATCGAGTACAACGACATCGTTCCCGAGGAGACATTCCGCGAGGAGCTCGACGAGGCCACCGGCCGCCGTCAGCTCGTGATCATCGAGGACCGCGACAAGAAGCTGCATCCGCGGATCGAGATCGTGGACGGCAAGGGCAAGCGGCTGCGCGAGTTCATCGTGCCGGTCGGCGCCCAGCTGCTCGTGCAGGACGGCGAGAAGGTCGAGCCGGGCGACACGATCGCGAAGATCAGCCGCGAGGCTTACAAGACCCGCGACATCACCGGTGGTCTGCCGCGCGTGGCCGAGCTGTTCGAGGCCCGCAAGCCGAAGGACCAGGCCGAGATCACCGAGGTCGACGGGCGCGTCAGCTTTGGCGGGATCAAGCGCGGCAAGCGCGAGATCCTGGTCGAGATGGAAGGCGCCGACGACCCGCAGGTCTACCTGGTGCAGGTCGGTAAGCACCTGCGCGTGCACGAGGGCGACATGGTCCGGGCCGGCGACCGGCTGTCCGAGGGCCCGGTCAACCCGCACGACATCCTGCGCGTGAAGGGTCCGCGGGCGGTACAGGAGTACCTGCTCAACGAGATCCAGGAGGTCTACCGCCTGCAGGGCGTGCGGATCAACGACAAGCACATCGGCTGCATCGTCCGGCAGATGCTCCAGAAGGTCCGGGTCACCGATCCGGGCGACACGGAGTATCTCGAGGGCGAGCACGTCGACCGGATGGAGTTCCGGGAGAAGACGCGCTCGGTGATCGAGTCGGGCAAGAAGCCGCCGCGCTCCGAGCCGGTGCTCCTCGGGATCACGAAGTCGAGCCTGACGACCGAGTCGTTCATCAGCGCGGCCTCCTTCCAGGAGACGACGCGGGTGCTGACCGACGCGGCCGTGCACGGGGCGAAGGACGACCTCAAGGGGCTCAAGGAGAACATCATCATCGGGCATCTCGTGCCGGCGGGTACGGGAATCCACCGCTTCCAGGACATCGAGTTCCTGGTCGGCGAGCCGCTCCAGGAGCAGCTCGATTCGATGCGGCGGGTGGAGCCCGAGCCGGCGGTGCCGGCCGGGGGCCTGTTCGCGGAGCTGCGCGGCGACCAGGACGCCGCCCGCGATGGCGACGAAGAGGACGCCGAGGCCGAGGAGGAAGCGGCCGAGAGCGAGGAAGTTCAGGCCAGCTAGCGACCCGGAGCATCGGGCGCGCCGGCCCCGGAACCGAGCCCTCTCCGGCCGACAGGGCGGAGGGGGCGCGGAACCCTCACGACGAGCCGCGTGAGTTGCTTGACAGGCCCCGTGGCTCCCTCTACTATCCACAGTCTGTCGATTGAACGATCGGCACAGCGTTTTCACCGACGAGGCGATGGTCGCCTCCGCGTTGACTTCACCGCTTCTCCGGCCCTCGCGCGTCGATGCGCGTCGAGTCGTCCCGGGGGGCGGTTTCTAACGCTGGAACGCCGATAAACCGAGGCGCAGGCAAGCGGGGAACATGCCCACGATCAATCAGCTGGTGCGCAAAGGGCGCGACAAGGTCGAGAAGAAGCGCAAGGCGCCGGCCCTCGAGGCCAATCCGCAGAAGCGGGGCGTGTGCACGCGCGTCTACACGACGACGCCGAAGAAGCCGAACTCGGCGCTTCGGAAGGTCGCCCGCGTGCGCCTGACGAACGGGTACGAGGTGACCGCCTACATCCCGGGCGAAGGGCACAATCTGCAGGAGCACAGCATCGTCCTGATCCGGGGAGGCCGCGTGAAGGACCTTCCGGGCGTGCGGTATCACATCATCCGCGGGACGCTCGACGCGTCCGGCGTGTCGGACCGCAAACAGGGCCGCTCGAAGTACGGCGCCAAGAAGGGCTGAGCGCGCCACCGAAGACGGCAGACGCAGACACGGCAGCAGGGTCGACCCGGCCGGCTTGGAAGAGGCCGGGTCATTTGTTCAAGGAAGAACACATGTCACGCAGATCGAGAGCGGACGTCCGGGAGATCCCGGCGGATCCGAAATACGGCAGCCAGGAAGTCACGCGCTTCATCAACGTCCTCATGGTGGACGGGAAGAAGTCCGTGGCGGACCGGATCTTCTACGAAGCGATGCGGATCATCGAGGAGAAGACCGGGCAGCCGGGGCTCAACGTGTTCCGGCAGGCGCTGTCGAACGCGAAGCCCGTGCTCGAGGTGCGCAGCCGCCGGGTCGGCGGCGCGACCTACCAGGTGCCGATGGAAGTCGCCCCGAAGCGGCGCGACTCGCTCGCTCGCCGCTGGCTGGTGAGCTTCGCCCGCGGCCGGGCCGGCAAGACGATGGCCGACCGCCTGGCCGGCGAGCTGCTCGATGCGGCCCGTGGCGACGGTGGGGCGGTGCGGCGGAAGGAAGAAGTCCACCGCATGGCCGAAGCGAACAAGGCGTTTGCGCACTACCGCTGGTAAGCGGGCGCCGACGACCGATCATGGATACTGAGATCCGAAGAACCGAAGCGGATTCGATATAGAGATGGCACGCACGACACCCCTACGTAAGCTCCGCAACATCGGCATCATGGCGCACATCGATGCCGGGAAGACGACGACGACGGAGCGTATCCTGTATTACACCGGGCGCACGCACCGGATGGGCGAGGTCCATCACGGCGACGCGACCATGGACTGGATGGAGCAGGAGCAGGAGCGCGGCATCACGATCACGTCGGCCGCGACGACCTGTTTCTGGAAGCAGGGCGACGAAGAGTACCAGATCAACATCATCGACACCCCCGGGCACGTCGACTTCACCGTCGAGGTGGAGCGCAGCCTGCGGGTCCTCGACGGTGCCGTCGCGCTGTTCTGCGCCGTGGGCGGCGTGGAGCCGCAGTCCGAGACGGTGTGGCGCCAGGCGACGAAGTACGGCGTGCCCCGCATCGCGTTCGTCAACAAGATGGACCGCGTCGGAGCCGACTTCGCCAACGTGGTCGAGATGATGCGCGACCGCCTCGGGGCGAACGCGTACCCGGTGATGTTCCCCCTCGGCGAGGGCGAGCTCTACACCGGGCACGTCGATCTCGTGAAGATGTGCGAGGTCGTGTACGACGAGGACTCGCTGGGCGTGAAGTGGACGGAGGGCGAGATCCCTTCCTCGCTCCAGGCCAAGGCGGAGGAGATGCGCCACGAGCTGCTCGAAGCGGCCGTGGAGCACGACGAGCAACTGCTCGAGAAGTATCTCGAGGGGACGGAGCTCACGGACGACGAATTCCGCCAGGCGATCCGTAAGGCGACCCTGGCCGGTGCGATCACGCCGGTGCTCTGTGGCGCCTCGTTCAAGAACAAGGGCGTGCAGCGGCTGCTGGACGCGGTCATCGACTACCTGCCGTCGCCGCTCGACGTGCCCGCGATCAAGGGGCACCTGCCGAACCACGACGAGCAGTTCGAGACGCGCCAGGCGGACGACGACGCCCCGTTCTCGGCGCTCGCGTTCAAGATCATGACCGACCCGTACGTCGGCCGGCTGACCTATTTCCGGGTCTACTCCGGCACGCTGAAGGCGGGCTCGCACATCATGAACGCGACGCAGGACATCAAGGAGCGCGTGTCGCGCCTCCTGCAGATGCATGCGAACAAGCGGGAAGAGGTCGAGGACATGCGGGCCGGCGACATCGGCGCCGCGATCGGGCTCAAGTCGACGAAGACCGGCGACACGCTGGCCGACGCCGACCGGCCGATCATCCTCGAGTCGATGACCTTCCCCGAGCCGGTGATCCGGGTCGCGATCGAGCCGAAGACGAAGGCCGACCAGGACAAGCTGTCCGAGGCCCTCGCCAAGCTGGCCGAAGAAGACCCGACGTTCCGGGTCGCGGGCGACGAGGAGACGGGCCAGACGATCATCAGCGGGATGGGCGAGCTGCACCTCGAGATCATCGTCGATCGGTTGCAGCGCGAGTTCAAGGTCAACGCGAACGTCGGCCGCCCGCAGGTGGCCTACCGCGAGACGATCCGCCGCCCGGCCGAAAAGGTCGAGGGCAAGTTCGTCCGGCAGTCCGGCGGCCGTGGCCAGTACGGTCACGTGGTCGTCAACGTGGAGCCGGCCGAGAAGGGCGCGGGCTTCGTGTTCGAGGACGCGATCGTCGGCGGCTCGATCCCGCGCGAGTACATCAACCCGGTCCAGCAGGGGATGAGGGAAGCGATGGAAGGCGGCGTGATCGCCGGCTACCCGCTGATCGACATCAAGGCCACGCTGATCGACGGGTCGTACCACGACGTCGACTCGAACGAGATGGCGTTCAAGGTCGCCGGCTCGATGGCCCTGAAAGCGGCCGTCAAGCGCTGCGACCCGGTCCTGCTGGAGCCGATCATGGACGTGGAGGTCGTCACGCCCGAGGAGTACCTCGGGGACGTCATGGGCGACCTCGGAAGCCGCCGCGGCAAGATCGGCGGCATGACGCAGCGAGCCGGCGCCCAGGTCATCGGCGCCTCGGTTCCGCTGTCCGAGATGTTCGGGTACTCGACCACCCTGCGCTCGCTGAGCCAGGGACGGGCGGTGTACTCGATGCAGTTCGCGAACTACTCCGAAGTGCCGAAGAACAAGGCCGAAGAGATCATCGAGGGCCGCACCTGAGCGCCCCTCCCGGATAGCAGCAGACAAGGAGCGACGTCGAGATGGCGAAGCAGAAGTTCGAGCGCACCAAGCCTCACGTGAACGTGGGAACGATCGGGCACGTGGACCACGGGAAGACGACGCTG
>JASFRN010000141.1:0-6284 GCA_050114915.1 Gemmatimonadales bacterium
GCCGCGCTATCTCCGCCCTCGGCCAGGGGGAGCTCGATCTCGAAGCTCGCGCCGGAAGTGGTGGGCCGAAGTCGTACGTCTCCGTCGTGCATGTCCACGAAGATGCGGCGGGCCAGTGACAGCCCGACACCCCATCCCGACGACTTCGTGGTCACTCCGACGTCGAACAGGGACGACCGCACCTCCGCCGGCACGCCGGGGCCGTCGTCGCTCACGTGATAGCGGGCCCGGCCCCCGGCCAACCCGACGAACGCCAGGCGTATCGTCCCCTCGCGCCCGGCCAGCGAGTCGAGGGCGTTCTTCACCAGGTTCTCGAACGCCCACTCGAGCAGGGTCTCGTTCCCCCGGACGACCGGGGCGGGCTCGCGAAGGTCTAGCTCGATCCTGACCCGTTCGCCGAGGCTCGGAAGCCGGGCGTCGAAGTACCGGGCCAGCCGTCGCAGGATCGCATGGACGCTCACCGGCGACAGCGGGGGCGCGTGCCCGATCAGCTCGAAGCGACGCGACACCTTCTCCAGACGCTCGACGTCGTCGCGCATCTCGCCATACAGAGTCGGATCCTCGCGCGCCGCCGCATCGGCCCCCATAAGCTCCAGCCAGCCGACCAGCGAGCTCAGGGGCGTACCCATCTGGTGCGCGGACTCGCGCGCCATCGCGGACCACAGACGCTCGCGCTCGGCCGCGTAACTCGTGCGCACGACCCAGGCGCCCGCTCCGACGACGGTCACGAGCAGCAGCGCCTGCAACCACGGGATCCACTTGAGTCGGCGCAGGAAGGCCGGCTCGCCATAGTGAACCTCCATCCCCGCCTCGGGACTCACCAGCGGCGGATTCCGCTGGTCGAGCACCGACACGTACTCCTCCACGCGGGCGTAGTCGTCGGCGTCGGAGAGGTCCGCCTCGAACGGCAGATTGCGGACGCTCGTCGGAGCCCCCGTCTCGTCGGTCGTCACGACGGGGACGCCGCGCGCGGTGAGACGGCGCAGGATGTCGAATTCGCCCTCGGCGCTGAGGCCGTCGGAGGCCGCGGCCTGCAGGATCTGGAAGTAGACCCAGCTGAACTCCTGGGCGTCGGTGCGTAGCTCGTCGGCCAGCTCCTGCGTGTAGAGCACGTAGGAGACGAGGATGCCGGCGAACACCGCCAGGATCGCGATCGGTACGATGCGGCGACGCGTCACCCGGGAGCCCGCCCGGACGAGGTCATGGCGCGATGCGGTCGAATCCGACGTACGGACGCAATGCGTCGGGGATCGCGACGGAACCGTCGGCCTGCCGTCCGTTCTCGAGCAGCGCCACGATCGTGCGGGCCAGGGCGACCCCGGATCCGTTCAGCGTGTGGACGTGGACCGGCTTGCCCCCGCCCTCCGGTCGATAGCGGAGATCGGCCCGGCGCGCCTGGTAGTCGGTGTACGTCGAGCAACTCGACACCTCCAGCCACCGGTCCACGCCCGGCGACCAGACCTCGAGATCGTAGGTGAGCGAGTTGGCGAAGCCGAGATCGCCACCGGGCAGCAGGATGCGTCGGTACGGAAGCTCCAGGCGCTCGAGCACCGTCTCGGCGTGCCGGGTGAGGAGCTCGAGCTGCTCGGCGCCCGTTTCGGGCGTCGTGAGGCGCACGAGCTCGACCTTGTCGAACTGGTGAACGCGCAGCATGCCGCGCGTGTCCCGGCCGGCGGCCCCCGCCTCGCGGCGGAAGCACGGCGTGTGGGCCACGTAGGCGATGGGAAGATCGGCCTCCGCCAGCAACTCCCCCGCGTGCAGGTTCGTCAGCGGCACCTCGGCCGTGGGCACGAGAAACAGATCGTCCGGGTCCGTCCGATACAGGTCCTCTTCGAACTTCGGCAGCTGCCCGGTTCCGGTGAGCGCCTCGCGGTTCACGAGCAGGGGCGGCGCCAGCTCGACGTAGCCGTGCTCCTCGGTGTGCAGATCGAGCATGAGCTGGACGAGGCCGCGCGAGAGCCGCGCCCCCCGGCCGACGAGGAGCGGAAATCCCGATCCCGCCACCTTCGCCCCACGCTCCAGGTCGAGCACGCCGAGCGTCTCGCCGAGCTCCCAGTGCGGTACGTCGCCCTCGTCGGGCCCGCCCGCCGGATTCCCCCGGGCGTGGACGATCTCGAACTCTCCCTCCGCGCCGGGCGGGACTCGCGGGTCCGGCAGGTTCGGAAGCGCCAGCAGCGCGTCCCGCAGGCCCTCCTCGACATCGGCCAGCCGGTGATCGAGCTCCTTGATCCGCTCGGCCACCACCTGCATCGCGGCGATCAGGTCGTCGGCCTCTTCCCCGGCACGCTTGCGATCGCCGATGCGGCGCGAGGCGTCGTTGCGCTCCGCCTTCAGGGTCTCGACTTCGCCGAGGATCTCGCGACGCTCGGCGTCGAAGCGGAGCGCGGCGTCGAGCTGGCCGTCGAGCGAGCGATCCCCGCGCCGCGCCAGGGCCTGGCGGGCGGTGTCGGGATCCTCGCGCAGCGCCTTGATGTCGAGCATCAGTTCGAGTTGTCGTCGATCAGCTCGCGCTGCTCGCAGTTCGGGTTGATCACGGTGTTGAGCGTCAGCTGCGCGGGGTCGCCCTCGATCGACACGACCTCGATCTTCCCGAACAGGCGGCAACGAATCGACGTCTGGGCGCTCTTGCGGCTGATGATCGTGAACACGTCGCCCTCCGCGATCGGCACCGGCGCGTCGGTCGTGTACCCGTCTTCCGGCGCCCCGTCCAGCGTCTCGAACGACTGATCCGCGAGCTGCAGTCCGGCCGTCGACTCTTCGTCGAGCACGTCGCTCCGCGGAACGAGTTGCGGTCCCGCATCCGGATCGACGACGAACACGAAGTCCCAGGCGTTGGTCTGGTCCGTCCGCACGGCGGCGACGGTGAACATGTCGAACGCCGCCGGATCGACGAGGTCCCCGCCCACGAAATCGGTCAGCACGGCCTCCTGCGCCGGCGGAATCGGGGTGAGAATCGGCTGAAACGGATCGCCGCACGTGGCGACGACCAGCGCGCAGGTCGCGAACACAAATATACGTCGAAGATCGTGGATCACGTTGGTTCCGTCGGTTGTGGTTCGTGAAGAGCCGTATAATAGCATCGTTGCGCCGCGACGCGAGACGCTCCGGTACCCCCGTGTACGTTACTCCGCGGCGACGTTACGTTGGCCGCCATGATCACTCCCGGGACGATCGCCGTCGTGCTGGCCGGGGGCATCGGATCGCGATTCTGGCCCGCGTCGCGTCCGTCGCGCCCCAAGCAGCTGCTGCCGCTCGCCGGCGAACAGCCGCTCATCGTCGACACGGTCCGCCGGGCCGAACGCCTCGTGGGCGCCGGCAACGTCCGGCTGCTCACCGGCGCCGAGCTGGTGGCGCCGTTTCAGTCGGTCCTCCCCGACTACCCCGCAGACCGCTTCTGGGTCGAGCCGGTGGCGCGCAGCACCGGACCGGTGCTCGCGTGGGCCGCGACGCGGATCGCAGAGGAGGATCCCGAGGCCGTGATGATCTCGCTCCACGCGGACCACCTGATCCGGCCATACGGAGCCTTCGAGACGACCGTGGCCCGCGCCGTGGAGGCGGCCCGGGACCGGCACGCGCTCGTCTGCCTCGGCGTCCGGCCGGACCGTCCCGAGACCGGGTACGGATACGTGGAGCTCGGCGACGCGACGGCTCCCGGAGTCCACGCGGTCCGCCGGTTCGTCGAAAAGCCCGACCGCGAGACCGCCGCCGGCTACGTGGCGTCGGGGCGCCACCTGTGGAACTCCGGCATCTTCGTATGGCGGGCGGCCGACTTCGTGGACGCGGTGCGGCGCCTGGCCCCGGAGATCGCCCCGGCGCTGCCGGCCCTCGAGGAGGGAGGCGCGGGCGTGGAGGCATTCTTCGACGCCGTGGAGCCGGTGAGCGTCGACGTGGGCGTGCTGGAGCGAGCGGACGACGTCGAGGTCGCCGTGGCCGATTTCGAGTGGGACGACGTGGGCACGTGGGCGGCACTCGCCCGCACCCGTGAGCCGGACGGCGCCGGGAACGTCGTAGCCGGCGACGCCGCGCTGATCGACGCGACCGGCAACGTCGTGTGGTCCGAGGGAGGCCGGGTCGTACTGTTCGGGGTCGACGATCTCGTGGTGGTGCGCTCGGGCGGCGAGACGCTGGTTACGCGGCGCGACCTCGCGCCCGACCTCAAGCGCGCGCTCGCGGAGCTCGAGCGCCACGCGGCCGCGGAACGCACCGCGGCGGCACAGACGGAAGTCGTGAACCAGGAGAAGGAGACGACGTGAAGCTGGTGTTGTTCGACGACGCGACCGCCGACGAATGGCGGCCATTCGCCCTCACCCGCCCGATCGGCGAAGTGCGCTTCGGCGCCATGACGCTGCGGGCTCGCATCGAACGTTGGGCGAACCTCGAGGCCGATGCGGCCCTGACCCGGTCCTGGCTGGTAGACTTCACCGAGCCGGGCGCGCCCCCGGTCCGGCCGCGCGGTGCGGCTCCGGAAGGCGACCTGCTGCTCGTGAGCTCCCGCTTCGTACCCGAGGGCGCGCCGCCGACCGAGGTGCTCGAGGCGCGGCGGCCGGTCCTGCTGGTATGCCGGGGAGCCGTCGTCGGCTGCCGCCTGCCGGCGGGCTCCGACCGCCCCGACGCCGGTTGGTTCGAAGCCCCGGCGCCGATCGAAGGCGCCCGCGAGGTCGCCGTGTCCGGCCGCCTGCTCGGCGGCGCGTGGCAACTCGTCGAGCACGGCCCCGATCGACTCGTGCGCGACGTGGAACGAATCGCGGACGAGCGCGGAGAGTCGGCGATGCCCCATGACGTGTTCGTGCTGGGGCGCGGTCCCCTCGTATTCGGCGACGACGTGTTCGTCGAACCCGGCGTCCTGCTCGACACTCGCGAAGGAGGCATCGTGCTCGGCGACCGTTGCGTGGTGCGCAACGGAACCCGCCTGGCCGGTCCCGTCGCCGTCGACGCCGACACGCGCCTGCTGGGCGGAGCGATCGCCTGCCTGTCGGCGGGACCGCGTTGCACCCTCCGCGGCGAGCTCGAAGAGACGACGGTGTTCGGCTACGCCAACAAGGCGCACGACGGGTTCATCGGCCACGCGGTAGTCGGCCGCTGGGTGAACCTCGGTGCGATGACCACGAACAGCGACCTCAAGAACACTTACGGAGACGTCTCGCTGGGTGGACCCGAGGCGCCGGTCGAGACCGGCCTGATGAAGCTCGGCTGCCTGCTGGGCGACCACGTCCGCACGGGCATCGGCACCCTGCTGAACACGGGGACCGTCGGCGGCGCGGGCGCGACGCTGTTCGGCGGCGGGATGCCCCCGAAGTGGATTCCTCCGTTCGCCTGGGGCGGAGAGGGCGATGCCGCGTCCTACCGGCTCGACGATTTTCTCGAGACGGCCGCGACCGTGCTGGAGCGGCGCGGCGTCGAGGCGGACGACCGGACGCGCGACTGGTGGAGCGCCTGCTGGCGACGGGCCGCCGAGACCTACGGACCCGGAGACGGCGAGGGCGACGGGTGAGGCTCGCCTGCCTCGGAAGCGGCAGCCGGGGCAACTCGGTGCTCGTGCAGGCCGGCGACACGCTGGTGCTGATCGACGCGGGATTCAGCGGCGTCGAGCTCGAGCGCCGGCTCGCCCGCCTCGAGGTCGAGCCCGAACGAATCGCCGCCGTGGTCGTCACGCACGAGCACCGCGACCACACGGGCGGAATCGGCGTCGCGGCCCGCCGCTGGGGCTGGCCGCTGCACCTGACGCGCGCCACGGCGGAGGCGTGCGCCACCCTGCTGCGCGGCGAGGAGCACCTCGAGCTTCACCCGCGGGACGCCCGGTTCGAGATCGGCGACCTTGCGGTCCGCCTGGTGCCCACCTGCCACGACGCGTCCGACCCGGTCGCCGTGCACCTCACGTGCAGCCGTACGGGATGCCGGGCGGGTGTGGCGACCGACATCGGGCGAGCCACCGCCCCGGTGCGAGCCGCGTTCGGCGATTGCCATTTCCTGGTTCTCGAGGCCAACCACGACGAAGTTCGCCTGCGCCAGGCGCCGTACCCGTGGTCGGTGAAGCAGCGGATCGGCGGCAGTCGCGGCCATCTGTCGAACCGGCTGGCGGGGGAGCTCGCCGCGGAGCTCCATCACGACGAGCTCGGCGGAATCCTCCTCGCCCATCTCAGCCAGGAATGCAACCTCTCCCGGGAGGCGAAGGCCGAAGTAGGGCGCGCCCTGAAACGGGTGCGGTTCCGCGGACGGCTGGCCGTGGCCGAACAGGACGAGCCGTCCGAGTGGTTCGACGTGGCCCGGCTGACGGAGCTCGCCGT
>JASFRN010000142.1:0-6038 GCA_050114915.1 Gemmatimonadales bacterium
GTTCCGCCCTGAAGCCGTTCCAGGCCCTCCCGACGGTGGAGGACGGGGCCGCGGAGGCTTTCGGCTTCGGCGTCGAAGAGATCGCACTCGCGTGCGCTTCGCACGGCGGCCGGCCCGAGCACGTCCTGGGGGTGCGACGGATGCTTGCCGCGCTGGGCATCGAAGAGGCGTCGCTCCACTGCGGGCCCCATTCGCCATACGACCACGACACGGAGGTGGCGATCGAGTGCGGAGGCGGCGCGCCGGGCCGCGTCCACAACAACTGCTCGGGGAAGCACGCGGCGCTGATCGCCCTGGCCAGGCACCACGGCTGGGAGGTCGACGGCTACTGGCGTCTCGATCATCCCGTACAGCGCCGCATCCGTGAGCGCCTGGCCGACTGGATCGATACCGACCCCGAGCGCCTCGTTTGGGGCACCGATGGCTGCGGGGTGCCGACCCCGCGCCTGTCCCTGGCGGAGATGGCGCTGGCGTATGCGCGGTTCGGACGGGCGGCTGCTCGTGACGAGCCGGGCCCGGCGGCCGTTGTCGCTGCGATGACGTCGCGCCCGGAGCTTACGTCATCCCCGGGTCGGGAGCCGCTGCGAATCATGCAGGCGACCGACGGGCGGTTGCTGGCCAAGGAGGGTGCCGAGGGCGTCATCTGCCTCGCGGCGCCGGCCGATGGCTGGGGACTCGCGCTCAAGGTGGAGGACGGCACCCGGCGCGCCGTCGGGCCGGGCGCGATCGGCGTGCTCGCCGCCGCCGGCCTGATCACGGACGAGGAACGCGCCCGACTGGCGGATCTCGAAGTGCAGCCCGTGATGGCGACCACGGGGGAGCGAGTCGGTGAGTTGCGGGCGGTGATCGACGGCGCGGAGGACGGATGACGGGAGGTCTCCCCGAGGAGGTCGCCTGCCTGGTGCGGCTCTCGGCGGCCATGGCGGACGGGGACGAGGACGGTGTCGATGCCGAGCTGCGGCATGCGGCGTCCTCCGTCGATCCCCGGGCGGTCGACGAGACCGTGCTGCAGAGCTGCCTGTTCCTCGGCTTTCCGGCGGCGCTGGAGGCGGCGGCCGCGTGGCGCGAGCTGCGCGTCGAGCCGCCCGTCGAGGAGGATCCGTTGGCCGTTCCGGAGCGCGCCGCCGAGCTGAAGGCCCGTGGAGAGCGGCTGTGCCGTGCCGTGTACGGCTCGGCGTACGATCAGCTGCGGGCCAACGTCGCCGACGCGAGCCCGGCGCTCGATCGCCTGATGGTCGAAGTGGGTTACGGAGCCGTGCTCGGCCGTCCCGGCCTCGACCAGGTTCGAAGGGAGCTCTGCCTGGTGGCCGTGCTCGCGGTGCAGGACCGGGAGCGCCAGCTCTACTCCCATCTGCGGGGAGCGCTGAGAATGGGCGCGGCGGAGCGCTGGGTATCCGAGGCCCTGGAGTCGGGTCTCGAGCGGGCGCCCGCGGCGTCCCGCGAGCGGCTGCGGGAGGTGTGGCGCGAGATCCGACGACGACGCCGGGCGGGCGACGAGGACGAAAGGGGCACGGATGTTCATTGACACCGCGCGGATCCGCGTGAAGGGCGGCGCCGGTGGCGCGGGCGCGATGGCCTTTCGGCGCGAGAAGGGCGTGCCGCGCGGCGGCCCGTCGGGGGGCGACGGGGGACGCGGCGGGGACGTCGTGCTCGTCGTGGACCCGCAGCTCGACACGCTTCTCGACTACAGCTACCGCGAGAACTACGCGGCCGGTCGCGCCGGTCACGGCGAGGGGAGCAACAAGACGGGGAAGGACGGTGAGGACCTCGAGCTCCCGGTGCCTCCCGGCACCGTCGTTCGGGACGCGGATACGGGCGACAGGCTGGGCGAGCTCCTCGAACCCGGCGACCGCCTCGTCGTCGCCCGGGGGGGGCGCGGCGGACGGGGCAACGCCTCGTTCGCCTCGTCCACACACCAGGCGCCACGCGAATGGGAGCCCGGCGAATGGGGCGAGGAGCGGCGCGTCGAGCTCGAGCTGAAGCTGATCGCCGACGTCGGCCTGGTCGGCGGGCCCAACGCCGGGAAGTCGACCTTCCTCGCGGCCGTGACCGCGGCGCGGCCGAAGGTGGCCGAGTACCCGTTCACGACGCTTTCCCCCAACCTCGGGGTCGTCGGCCTGTCGGGCGGACGCTCGCTCGTGATTGCCGACATTCCGGGGATCATCGAAGGTGCGGCCGGAGGGAAGGGGCTCGGGACGCAGTTTCTCCGCCACATCGAGCGTACGCGGACCCTGGCCCTGCTCGTGCCGGTCGACGTCCCGGACGCCCAGGCGATTTACGAACGGTTGCGCGAGGAGCTGCGGGGTCACGACGCCGCCCTCTCGATCATCCCGCACTGCGTGGTGGTCACCAAGTCCGATCTCGCGCCGCCCGAGGCCCGAGACCGGCTGGCCGAGCGGATCGACGCGCCGGAGGCCTGGGGGAAGTTCGTCGTTTCGAGCGTGGCCCGGCAGGGTCTCGACGAGCTGGTGGCGGGCCTGTGGGAGCGGGTGGATGCCGCGAAGGCGATCGAGCGGGCCGCTGCGGAGGCCGAACGTCCCGACCGCTTCCCGGAGCTGGACGAGTGGCGCCCGTGACGACGCAGGTGGCGCCGCGCGTCAGCGTCGGCGTCGGAGCGGTGCTGGCCCTCGCAGGCGCCGAAGACGTCGGCCCGCTGGCCGTGCGGGAGCTCGTGGACCGGGCGGGAGATCCACTGGCGGCGCTCGCGGCGGCACCCGGCGCGCCGGAGTTGAGTGGGAAGGGACGGGCCGCTCTGCGTGCGCTCCTGTCCGGGCGCGAGCCGGCAGCCGTCGCGCGCCGGGCGGCCGCGGACGCGGCACGGCGGCTCGGTCCCGACGACCGCCTGCTCGGATACGGAGCGCCGGGATACCCGCACAGGCTGGGCCGGCTTCACTTTCCGCCGCCACTCCTGTGGGTGCGGGGTCCGCTGCCGGCCGACGCGCCGCGGGCCGTGGCGATCGTCGGCACCCGGCGGGCGACGCAGCCGGCCCGGGACCTCGCCCACGAGCTGGCGGCCGGTCTCGCGGCGCAGGGCGTGCGAATCGTCAGCGGCCTGGCCGCCGGAATCGACGGGGCCGCGCATCGGGGCGCGCTCGCCGCGCACGGGGACACGGTTGGAGTGCTGGGCTCCGGCCTGCGGTATCGCTACCCGCGCGTCAACCACGATCTGTACGCCCGGCTGCAGGCGGAGGGCCTGTTGCTCACGGAGTTCGCGCCCGACGTGAGGGCGGAGTCCCACAACTTTCCCCGCCGCAATCGCATCGTCGCCGCGCTCTGTGACGCCGTGGTGGTCGTGCAGGCGCCCGAACGCAGCGGCGCCCTGCTCACCGCCGACGAGGCGAAGGAGATCGGGGTGGAGGTGATGGCGGTCCCCGGCGATCCTCGTCTGGCCGCCAGCGTGGGCGGCCATGGGCTGCTGCGCGACGGCGCCTCGCTGGTCACGACCGCCGCCGAGGTGCTCGAAGAGCTGGGCTGGACGAGGCCGGACGGCGCGGTACGGGGCAACGCGAACGTCTCCTCCTCGGGCGCCGGGGGCGCGCGGGCGACGCCGCACGGGGCGGCCGCCGTCCTGCTCGGGCGGCTCGACCAGGGCCCCGCGGCTCTCGACGAGCTCGCGGCGCTGGCGGGCGACGTCCGGGCGGCGACCGCGCTCCTGGCCCGCCTGGAGCTCGCCGGCGAGGTGACGGGTCGGCCCGGGGGCCGCTACGAACGGGGGCGCCGATCCGGATGAGATCCGCCATGCCCGACGCGGGGCCGCCCCGCAGCGTCTACGTGCACGTTCCGTTCTGCGCCAAACGCTGCCACTACTGCGATTTTTCGGTCGCACGCGCCGCCACTCCGCCGCTGGACGCCTATTTCGACGCCCTGGCGCGCGACCTCGACGCCTGGTTCGAGGAATACGGGTGGGCGGAACCGGTGCGGGTGGAAACCCTGTTCATCGGGGGCGGGACGCCGTCGCTCCTGGGGCCGGACGGGATGCGCCGGCTGGCGGCGCTCCTCCGGACTCGCTTCACGTGGGACCCGGCCCGCGTCGAATGGACCGCGGAGGCGAACCCGAACAGCTTGACCGACGAGGTCTGCGCCGCGTGGCGGGAGCTCGGGGTGAACCGGCTGAGCATCGGCGTGCAGTCGTTCCAGGACGGACCGCTCGCCTGGCTGGGCCGCCTGCACGACGCGGCCGAGGCGGCGTCGGCCGTCGAGCGCGCCGGCGCGGCCGGCTTCGAGCGCATCAACGTCGATCTGATCTTCGGCCTTCCCGACGACGTCCCGCGGGACTGGGGGAGCGACGTGGCGCGGGCCCTCGAGCTCGGCGTCACGCACGTGAGCGCCTACGGACTCACGGCCGAGCCCCGCACGCCGCTCGGCCGGCTCGTCGATCTCGGCCGCGTACGAATGCCCGGCGATCGGCGCTACGGCGACGAGTACCTGGAAGTCGCCGGGGTGCTGGCCCGGGCCGGCTACGAACACTACGAGGTATCGAACTTCGCCCGTCCGGGGCACGCCTCCGTGCACAACTGGCACTACTGGGACGGCTCCGAGTACCTTGGGCTCGGCCCGTCGGCCCATAGTTATCTGTGCGGCGAGCGGATCTGGAACGTCCATCGGTGGGACCGGTACCGCAGGGCGGCCGAGACGCGCGACACGCTGAGAGAGGGCCGAGAGCGGCCCGATTCCGCGGCGCGTCGCCTGGAACGGATCTGGCTGGGCCTGCGGACCCGGGCCGGCGTCCCCTGGGCCGAGGTCGGCCCGGTCGGCCACGAGGCGAAGCTCGCCTCCTGGCGCGACGAGGGCTGGATCGCGCCGGACGGGGCGGCCCTGCGGCTCACGCCGGCCGGTTGGCTGAGGCTGGATCCGATCGCCGCGGAGGTCGCCGGATGGACGGACGCTTCGATACGAGACGAGAGCCAGGAGTTGCAGGGGAACAGGGCGTGAATCTGGATTCACTGACAGAACGCGAGCGTACGGTGCTGCAGGCCGTCATCGACTCGTACATCCGGCATGCCGAGCCCGCGGGATCCCGCCGGCTCGTGCAGCAGTACGACCTCGGCGTATCTCCGGCCACCGTTCGCAACACGATGTCGGATCTCGAGGCGAAGGGGCTCCTCACGCACCCGCACACCTCCGCCGGGCGGATGCCCACGGACCTCGCCTACCGCTGCTACGTGGACGGGCTGATGGACCGGGCCGACGTTTCGGCTGACCAGGCGGCGATCATCCACCAGGAGCTGCGGGGCACGGAGCCCGGATCGGAGCTAGAGACGCTCGTGCGGCGCGCCGCGCGCGTGCTCGGCCTGCTGACCGGCGAGCTCGGTCTCGCGGTCGGACCGATCATCGCCGAGGCCGTTCTCGTGCGGCTCGATCTCGTGCCCGTCGACTCCGAGAAGGCGCTCCTCGTGCTGACCCTCGAATCGGGCGTCGTCCGCACGGTCTACGTCGATATTCCGACCGCGCTGCCGGAGTCGTCGCTCCGCACGGTGGCCGGGGTGCTGAACGAGCGCCTCGCGGGCAGCACGCTGCGCGAGATTCATCGGACGCTGTCGGAGCGTCTGCGGGACGTGACCCTGCCGGACGACTCCGCCACCGAGCTCGTGAACATCTTCGTCGAGTCGGGGCCGGACATCTTCGAATGGGCCGTCGACGCGGGGGATCTGCACCTCGGCCACGTGTCGCTGCTCGCCGACCAGCCCGAATTCACCTCGAGCGATCGGCTGCGCCAGCTCATGCAGCTCACCGAGCGGCGGGACCTGCTCGCGTCCCTCATCGGGGGGCGCGCGATGGCCCGCGGCCCGCAGATAACGATCGGCGAGGAGAACGGGGCGCCCGAGCTCAGCGACCTGACCGTGATCACGGCCACGTTCGCCGTCGGACACGTCGAGGGGATCGTCGGCGTGATCGGTCCGACCCGAATGCCCTACGAGAAGGTCGTGGCGCTCGTCGACTGCACGTCGTCGCTCGTCTCACGACTGGTAAAGAACTGACGGGAATTCCATACATGCCATCCGATTACTACGAGCGTCTCGGCGTTTCGCGAGACGCCG
>JASFRN010000143.1:0-5995 GCA_050114915.1 Gemmatimonadales bacterium
CCGGAACATCCTCGCGCCGTGCGGGGGCACGTAAGCCCTCACGAGGCCGTCGGTGCGCGTGCGCGCCTCGTGCGCCCACAGGTCGCGCTCCCGGTAGGCCCGGGCATCCGGCAGGCCGATCTCCCGCGCGAACGCCGTCATGAACGCCCGCCGCCCTCCGCGGTTCAGGAGGACCACGGCCACGGACCCGTCGGCCAGCTCCTTCACCCATACCTCCTGGTCGCCGTCGTCGCGTAGACGGTAGCCCTGCATCCCCACCGGGTCCTGGTTGACGGAGATCACTTCCGGGTTGGTGAGGATCGCCTTCGTCTCCTTCGACATCGCGCGCAGGTCGTTTCCGGCCAGCAGCGGAGCCGACAGGAGCGACCAGAGGCTGAAATGCGCCCGGTACTCCGTATCCGTCATCCCGCCGTTGCCGACTTCCAGCATGTCGGGATCGTTCCAGTGTCCGCGGCTCGCGAACCTCGCGAGTCCGACCTGCTGATCGAGGATGTCGGTCATGCTCTGCCAGCTGTCGTAGATGTCGCCCGTGGTGCGCCAGCTGTTGCCGAGCGCCGGCGCCCACTCCCACGGCCGGTTCGCGCCCCACTCGCAGATGCTGAAGAAGATCGGCCGGCCGGTCGCCCGCAGGGCGTCGCGCATCTTCGTGTAGCGTTCGATCGCCGGACGTCCCTCGTTGTTGCAGTTGTCGTACTTCAGGTAGTCGACGCCCCACTCGGCGAACTTCCGGGCGTCCGCCTCCTCGTGGTCGAGGCTGGCGGGAAGCCCCTGGCAGGTGCGCGTGCCGGCGGAGGAGTAGATGCCGAGCTTCAGCCCCTTTGCGTGGACGTAGTCTGCGATGTAGGCGATACCGTGCGGGAATCGCTCCGGGTCCGACTGGAGGTTGCCGGCGGCGTCCCGTTCGGACGCCATCCAGCAGTCGTCGACGTTCACGTAGACGTAGCCGGCGTCCTTCATCCCCGATTCGACCATCGCGTCGGCCGTGTCGAGAATGAGCTGCTCGTCGATCCGGCAGCCGAAGTTGTTCCAGCTGTTCCACCCCATGGGGGGCGTCTGGCCGGGCGGTCGCGCGCTCGGCTGGGCGGGGAGCACCGCCGGGAAGCAGAGGAGAAGCACGAGAGAGCGCCAGGTGCTGCCGGCATGGTCATCCATGACTGAATCGTCCCCGCTTCTGGTGGATCCGGTGTCGGCTCCCGCCCCGCACCACCGCCCCGACTCGAGCAAGGTTCAGTCGCCGAACTCCGCCTGCAACCGGTCTTCGGTTGCCACGTCCCACGGATCCTCCGGCGAGAGCGGCCGGGCGCGGTAGACCCACGAGAGACCGCGCGGCCCGGCGTAGTCGTCCGGGAGGGCGAACACCGGATCGGCCAGCGCCTCTTCGAGGCCGACGAACTCGCAGCCGGCCTCCGCGTAGGCGTCGAGCACCGCGCCGAGCCAGTCGGCGTTCAGCGCGTTGGCGTGCAGCAGAAGCACGTGGTCGATCGGCCGTCCGAACTTCTCCCGCGCCGCCCGATCGAAGTGGTCGAGCGCCTCGAGCATGTGCGCCACGTATGCCTCCCCGATCTTCCGCATCCGACTCGTGTCGCCGTCCCTCATCGCCCGCCCGTAGGCGGCGGCGAGCACCCACTCGGAGTTGTCGATCGTGACGTGGGCCGTCCGGTAGCCGAGCGAATCGAGCGCGGCGGCCACGGCATCGCGAGTCGCGAGGTCCGGGCCCTGGCGCAGGTAGGGGAAGCGGAACCAGCCGCCGTGGTGTCCCGTGATCGCGGCGAGCTCGTCGTCGCAGCGCCGCGTGTCGGCCAACCAGGGCCCCATCCCCCGGTTGAGATCTCGATGCGCGGCCGTGTGGTTGCCGAGCTCCATGCCGGCGTCGAGCCATGCGTGCAGCACGGGAGCGCCGGCTTCCAGGTGATCGCAGATCACGAAGCCGGTCGCCGGGACTCCCCGCTCGCGGAGGGCCGCCAGCAACATCTCCGTTCCGGCGACGGCGTCGCCGCCGGGTCGGACGCCCACCCAGGGCAGGTCGTCGATCGTCACGGCCACGCGCGTCTGCCCGAGCGCGGGGGACGCCGCGCCGGCTCCCAGGACCAGCAGCGCGAGCGCCGCGGACCACCGTCGCCGACCCTCGTTGGCGGTCGAAGGGTGGCGTAGTTTTACGGCTGGCAGGCACATGAGCATCTCCCGGGAGCGAGCGTCGCGCGGCGGTCGCGTCAGATACCATCGATCGAGGGGACGGTTCCGGACGGCATGAACGCGGAGGCGGGGCGGGACGTGCAGGAGCGCATCGAGGAGCTCCGCGCGGAGATTCGGCGGCACGACCGGGCGTACTACGTGGAGGATCGCCCGGTGATCTCCGACGCCGAGTACGACCGCCTGTTCGAGGAGCTCAAGCGGCTCGAGCGCGAGCACCCCGAGCTGGCCACGCCCGATTCGCCGACCCGGCGGGTGGGCGGCGAGCCGCTCGACAGGTTCGAGACGGTCGAGCACGACGCGCCGATGCTCAGCCTCGATTCCTCGCAGGACGAGGCCGCGCTTCGCCGGTTCGACGAGCGCCTCCGGGAGTTTCTCGGCGACGAGTCGATCGCCTACGTCGTGGAGCCGAAGCTCGACGGGCTGTCGATCGAGTTGATCTACGAGAACGGGTCGTTTCTGCGCGCCGCCACCCGGGGCGACGGGATCCGCGGCGAAGACGTGACCGCGAACGTGCGCACCATCCGCACCGTACCGTTGCGCCTGCGGGACGAGGAGCGGCCGCCGCCGGCCCGGATTGCGCTGCGGGGCGAGGTCGTGATCTCCACGGCCAACTTCGCCGAGCTCAACGAGCGGCTGATCAACGAGGGGAAGGAGCCGTTCGCCAACCCCCGCAACTCCGCGGCGGGTTCGATCCGGCAGCTCGATCCGGGGCTCGCGGCCGATCGTCCCCTGGAAGCGTTCGTCTATGACGTGCTCGCGGTGGAGGGGGAATCCTTCGCGACCCAGACCGAGGTGCGTGACGCGATGCGCGCCTGGGGGCTGCGCCTCGCGCACCGGGTGGAACGGGTGCGCGGTGTCGACGAGATCCTCACTTACTTCCAGGGACTCGAGGCCGACCGCGACGACCTGCCGGTCGAGATCGACGGGTGCGTCATCAAGCTCGACGACATCCCGGCCCGACGGGAGGTCGGCACCACCTCGCACCACCCGCGCTGGGCCTTCGCCTACAAGTTCCCGCCCCGCGTCGAAGTGACTCGCGTCGTGCGGATCTTCCCGAGCGTCGGACGCACCGGGGTCGTGACGCCCGTGGCGTTCATGGACCCGATCGAGATCGGCGGCGTCACCGTTACCCGCGCCAGCCTCCACAACCCGGAGGAGGTCGCCCGCAAGGACATCCGGGAGGGCGATCTCGTTCGGGTGCAGCGCGCGGGGGACGTGATCCCGCAGGTCGTCGAGCGGATCGAGGAAGAGGGACACGAGCGCAGCGATCCGTTTCGGATGCCGGAAACGTGCCCATCGTGTGGGACGGAGCTCGTCCCGCACGGGCCCCGGGTGCTGTGTCCGAACGGTTTCGGCTGCGCGGCGCAGCTCGCCGGCCGGATCCGCCACTTCGCCTCGCGCCAGGGGCTCGACATCGAGGGCCTCGGCGACGAGACGGCCCGGCAGTTCGTGGCCGAGGACGTGGTCGAGCGGCTCCCCGACATTTTCGACTTGACCCCCGAGCGGCTGCAGGAGCTCGAGGGCTTCGCGGAGACGTCGGCGCACAACCTGGTCGACGCGATCGAGCGGGCGTCCCATACGGAGCTTTCGCGACTCCTGTACGGGCTCGGCATCCCCGAGGTCGGCGCCACGGTGGCCGTCGCCCTCGCCGAGCACTTTCGGACGATCGACGCGGTGCGGAGCGCCGACGTCGACGCCCTGACGTCGGTCGAAGGAATCGGACCCGTGATGGCCGAGCGGATCCGCGGCTTCTTCGACGAGCCGCACAACGTCGACAACCTCGACCGGATCCTGTCGCATGTCGAGATCGCGGAGGTCGAGGTGGCGCCGTCCGGCGGCCCGCTCGACGGGAAGACCTTCGTGTTCACCGGCGGCCTCGATGCGATGAGCCGGAACGAGGCGAAGGAGCGGGTCGAGGGGCTCGGCGCCCGCGCGACCGGCTCGGTCAGCCGCAACACCGACTACGTGGTGGCCGGCGTGGATCCCGGTTCGAAGCTCGACAAAGCCGAGAAGCTCGGCGTGACCGTGCTGGACGAAGCGGGCTTCCTGGCGCTCCTGGACGAGATGGACGAGGCGGAGAAGGGAAGCGACTGATGGAGAACATCGAGATCGCGGCCGCGCTGGACGAGATGGCCGATCTGCTCGAGATCGAGGGCGGCGCGAACCCGTTCCGCATCCGCGCCTACCGCAATGCCGTGCTGACCGTGCAGGACCACGCCACTCCGCTGCGCGTCCTCGTCGACGAAGGGGCCGACCTGACGGAGCTCCCGTCGATCGGCAGCGAGATGGCCTCCCACATCGAGGAGCTGGTGAAGACCGGCCGCCTCACCCGTCTCGAGGAACTCGCCGAGAAGATCCCCCGGTCGCTCGTCACGCTGACCCGCCTCCCGGGCGTCGGACCCAAGAAGGCTCGCAAGCTCTGGGACGAGCTGGACATCACCACCATCGACGACCTCGAGGCCGCCGCCGCGGCCGGCGAGGTGGCCGAGCTCGAGGGATTCGGCGCGAAGACGCAGACGAAGATCCTCGAGGCGATCGAACGCCACCGGAAGCGATCCGGTCGCTTCCGGCTGAACGAGGTCGACGAGCTGATCGCGCCGCTGCTCGAGTGGATGCGCGACTCGAAGGCCGTGCAGCGGCTCGAGGTGGCCGGCTCTTACCGGCGCCGCAAAGAGACGGTGGGCGACGTCGACCTGCTCGTGATGTCGAAGGACGCTCCCGCGGTCATCGAGCGCTTCCTCGCCTATCCGCCCGTGCACGACGTGATCAAGCAGGGCGATAACGCGGCCTCGGTCCACCTCGCGAACGACCTGCAGGTGGACTTGCGGGTGCTGGACGAGGACACGATCGGCGCGGCGCTCGTCTACTTCACGGGTTCGAAGGAGCACAACATCGAGCTCCGGCAGCGGGCGCTCGAGCGGGGGCTCAGCGTCTCGGAGTACGGGGTGTTCGAGCTGGCGGGCGAGGGCGAGGAGAGCGTCACCAGCACGACCGGCCGGGAGCTCGGCAGGCGAGTGGCCGGCCGGACCGAGGAGGAGGTGTACGAGAGCGTCGGGCTCCCGTGGATTCCCCCCGTCCTGCGCGAGCACCGGGGCGAGATCGCGGCGGCGGAGAGGGGAGAGCTGCCCGATCTCGTTACCCTCGACGACATTCGGGGCGACCTGCAGATGCACTCGACCTGGTCCGACGGCAAGGCGACGATCGAGGAGATGCTCGAGGCCTGCGCCGCGAAGGGGTACGAGTACTTCGCGCTCACCGATCACAGCCAGGCGCTCGCGATGACCGGGGGGATGGACGCCGAGAAGCTCGCCCGGCAGCTCGAAGAGATCGACGAGATCGCGGCCCGCCACCCCGAGATCCGTTTCCTGCGCAGCATGGAGATCGACATCCTCGCGGACGGCTCGCTCGACCTCGACGACGAGAGCCTCGCGAAGCTCGACTTCGTGGTGATCAGCATCCACTCGAAGTTCGACCTGCCGCGCGACGAGCAGACGAAGCGGCTGGTCCGCGCGATCGAGCACCCGCTGACCGACGTGGTGGGCCACCCGACCGGTCGGATCATCGGGCGGCGCGACCCGATCGAGTTCGACCTCGCGACCGTGCTCGACTGCGCGGCGGAGAACCACGTCGCGATGGAGCTGAACGCACACCCGAACCGGCTCGACCTCCGGGACACCCACCTGATGGAAGCGAAGAAGCGCGGCGTGCCGATCATGATCAGCACCGACGCGCACCGCCCCGAGGAGCTCGACCTGATGCGCTACGGCGTCGAGCAGGCGCAGCGGGCGTGGCTGACGGCCGA
>JASFRN010000144.1:0-5922 GCA_050114915.1 Gemmatimonadales bacterium
CGACGGCGGGCTCGAGGAACTGCGCAGCAACATCGAGGAGATCATCGATCTGCAGAAGCGGGGCTACCCCATCTATACGTCGCCCCGGGTGATGTGGCGGTATTTCGAGTTCCTGACGAAAGGCGGCATTCCGGGCTGCCAGGCGGGGCGGAAGTTCCTGGTGATCAACCCGGACGGACGGCTCACCCCCTGCGCGATGGTGATGGCGTACTTCGACAAGCAGGAGGACATGCTGGAGAACTTCACGAAACAGAACACCTGCGAAGCCTGTTACATCAGTACGCGCGCCAACACCGAAAAGACCTTCCGCGAGTTCCTCGAAGACAACGGGACGATCTTCAAGCGCATGCTGACGCCCTGGCGCGGCTGAGAGGGCTCGCGACGCACAAAGAGCCTTCGGAGGGACCATGTGGAAGCGAATGTCCGCGACCGTCCTCTGCGCCGTATCCGCCCTCGCGCTGAGCCCGCTGCTGCCGGGCGGCGAGGCCGCGGCCCAGATGACCATGACGCTCGAGTCCGGCGGAAAAGGAGAGGGCGTCAGCGCGATCGTCGAGGCATACGACCACACGATCGCCATCCCGGCCGACGAGCTGAACGCCCGCGCCGCCGGCCGCCGCGAGCACCATCCGTTCAAGGTCACCAAGCGCGTGGATCGCTCGACCCCGCTGCTCTATCGGGCGATGACCGCCAGCGAGACGATTCCGAGCGTACGCATTCGGGTGCCGACCAGCCCGGGCCGCGGCGGCGAGCCCGTGGTCATCACGCTGACCAACGCACGGATCGTCGCGATCCACGCGAGCTCGGCGCCCGACGAGAACGTCGCGCACGAAGAGATCTCGTTCGTGTACGAGCGCATCGAGTGGGCGAGCGCGGACGGCACGATCGAGCACACGGACGACTGGGCGACCGACCGGCGCTAGCCGTTTCCGCCGCCGTCCGACCCCGGAAGATTGACCGAACCGCCGGTTCGCGGTAGAATCTCGGGCACTGGGAGTCGGCCCTGCGGGGGCGGCTCCCATTTTCATCGCGGGCGTAGCTCAGCTGGTAGAGCGCAACCTTGCCAAGGTTGAGGTCGCCGGTTCGAATCCGGTCGCCCGCTTGAAGGACGCCGCCCTGCCGGGCGGTCTACACGGGGCGGTAGCTCAGCTGGCTAGAGCGCTGCGTTCACATCGCAGAAGTCGGGGGTTCGAGTCCCTCCCGCCCCACTGCAGGAACCGCCGGATCGGCGGCACGCGGGCGTAGCTCAGTTGGTAGAGCGTCAGCTTCCCAAGCTGAAGGTCGCCGGTTCGAGACCGGTCGCCCGCTTCCGAAAAAGTAGACACGAAATACTGCGGGCGTAGCTCAGTTGGCAGAGCGTCAGCCTTCCAAGCTGAAGGTCGCCGGTTCGACCCCGGTCGCCCGCTTTTCTTTCCGGATCTGCCCCGGTACCCGATCTTGGAGCTCATGACGGATTCGAGCAGGGGCTACCAGCAGTTCTTCGCCGAGCTCAAACGCCGCAAGGTGTTCAAGGTCGCGGCCGTCTACGGGGCGACCGCCTTCGTGCTTCTGCAGGTGGCCGACCTGCTCAAGGAAGGCCTCAACCTTCCCGCCACGTTCATCCCCTTCATCACGGCCGTCACGCTGCTCGGGTTCCCGCTGGCGCTGATCCTGGCCTGGGCGTTCGAAGTGACCCCCGAAGGCGTGAGGAAGACGGACGCCGCCGGGCCGGGAGAGATCGAGAGCATCATCGCGGCGCCCGCCGGCAAACGCTGGCCGGCCGGGCTCATGGCGCTGGCCGGATTCGGCGCGCTGGTCGCGGGCGTCTGGTTCGCGGGACAGCGGTCGGCGACGGCCGCGCTCGATGGCGCGGACGCCGCCGGGCCGCGCCTCGTGCTCGCCGACCTCGCGGACGATCCCCGTCCATCGATCGCCGTCCTTCCGTTCGTGAACATGAGCGCGGACCAGGACCAGGTGTACTTCAGCGACGGAATGACCGAGGAGATCCTGAACGTGCTGGCCAAGATCCAGGATCTCCGCGTGGCCGCCCGCACGTCGACCTTCGCGCTGCGCGATCGAGAGCTCACGGCGCCGCAGTGGGGCGACACGCTGGGCGTCGGCTACCTGGTCGAGGGAAGCGTGCGGAAGTCCGGCGACATGCTGCGGATCACGGCGCAGCTGATCGATACATCGGACGGCTCGCACCTCTGGTCGGACAACTTCGATCGGCCGCTCGCGAACGTGTTCCAGATCCAGACCGAGATCGCGGAGAAGATCGCGGAGGCGCTGGCCGTTCCCCTCGGCCTGGGGGAGGGGGAGAACCTCACCACGCCGACCGCGGACCTCGAGGCCTACGACCTCTACCTGGCCGGAAGACAGCAGATGCGGTCACGCGGGGACGCCGTCGCGGAGGCCGTTACGTTGTTCGAGGCGGCGATCGCGCGGGACTCGAGCTGGGCGCCGGCATGGGCGGGACTCGCCGAGAGCCGGTCGCTGGTGCCCTACTACGACCGCGTGGACAACGACTCGGCCAGCTGGGCGGAGCATCTCGGAGCCGCCGAGACGGCCGCCCGAAGAGCTCTCGAACTGGATCCCGACAACGCCTCGGCGCTCGTCGCGCTGGGAAGCGTGTACCGCGACAGCTGGCGGTGGAAAGACGCGGAAGACGCCTACCTGAGGGCTCTCGCCGTCGACCCCGACAACGTGGAAGCCCACCAGCAGTATGCCGAATACCTCGACTACGTGGGCCGTGAAACCGAAGCCTACCGGGCCGCGAACCGGGCGCTGGCGCTGGACCGGTCGCCGATCCGGCTGAACGTGGCCGGATACATCGCGCTCTACGCCGGACGGACGCGCGAAGGCCTCGCGCTCCTGCAGGAGGGGATCCGCCTGGACCCCGGCTGTGGCGTCTTTCCGCTCCGCGCCAACGTGCGCTGGGGCTACCTGGAGTTGGGCCGCTGGGACGACTGGTGGAACAACTACCTGGTGGAGTATCCGCACTGCCGACCCGGGTTTCCGTCGGAGGACTTCGACGAACTGCTGACCGTATGGCCCGCCCCGAATCCGCCACCGGACGATCTGGACGTCGCCAATCTCCCTTGGTTCGGATACTACTCGAAGTCACGAATTGCCACAGCCCTCGGTCAACAGGACGTGGTTCTCGAGCAGGTCCTGGAAGGCTACGCCGATGCTCCGCCATTCGGCTCGACTCGGATCCTGTTCGATCGCATCTACGACCCCGTCCGCGACGACCCGCGCTTCCAGGCGCTGCTGGAGAGACGCGGCCTCGCGGGCGTGGTGCCGCAGCGGCTGCCGCCGGAGACCGCGCCGTGAGGCTCGACCGCTCGGCCCCGTCGGCGAGGCGCGCCGCGCCCGCGCGAACGGCGCAGGCGGCGCGCTAGAGCCTGGGAGTCGCGGGTTCGACCCCGGTCGCCCACTTTCTTTACCAATGCCCCCCCATTCCCGATCTTAGGGCCCATGGCGGATTCGAGCAGGGGCTATCAGCAGTTCTTTGCCGAGTTGAAACGGCGCCACGTATTCCGCGTGATGGCGGTATACGGGATCGTCGGATTCATAGTCCTGCAGATCGTCGATCTGGCCGTTCCCGCCCTCCTCCTCCCCGATTGGACCTACCGGTTCGTCGCGCTGATCCTCCTGGCCGGCTTCCCCGTCGCGATCGTACTCGCCTGGGCGTTCGAACAGACTCCCGATGGATTGAAGCGCACGGCGCGGGCGGACCCGAGCGAGCTCGAGGCGATTATCGCGCAACCCGCGTCCCGCCGCTGGACGCCCGGGGTGCTCGCCCTGGTGGGTGCCGCGTTGCTGTTCGGCGGCTGGTGGTTGGGCAGGCAGGGCGCGGAGTCGCCGCTCGAGCTCGGCGTGCCGGCCGCGGAGGCCGCGGACTTCCAGAAGATCGCGGTGCTCCCGTTCGCGAACGTTCGCGGAGACGACGATTCCGAAGTGCTCGCCGTCAGCCTGCAGGAAGGGCTGGCGCAGAAGCTCCGGGGTCTCGCCGCCCTTCGCGTGATCTCGACCGGTTCGGTGAGTGAGTACCGCTCGACCGAGAAGGGCGATACGCAGATCGCCGGAGAGCTGGCGGCCGCCTACCTGGTGCGCGGCAGCGTCCTGCGGGCCGCGGAACGGGTGCAGGTCAACGTCTCGTTGATCGACGGCGAGTCGGGAGAGACGATCTGGGGGGACAGCTTCGACCAGGAGATCTCCCCGAGCAACCTGTTCGAGATCCAGTCGGGCATCGCCGTCGACGTGGTGCAGGAAGTCGGGACGAGGCTGAGTCCCGCCGACGTCGCGGCGTTGAACGAGGGGCCTCCCAGCGACAACCTGGCGGCCCTGAACGCCTACAACCGGGCCCGCCAGGCGGAATACTCCGCCAGCCTGAGGCTATCGAACCAGGGCGCGATCGAGTGGGCGCAGCGGGCCGTCAGCCTCGATTCGAGCTTCGTCGCTGCGTGGGGGCTCCTCGCACGCCTCGTCGCCAGCCAGACCCGCACCGGCGACGCCGACCGGGCGACGGCGCTCGATGCGGTGCGCCGGGTCGAAGAACTCGCGCCGGGGAGCGCGGACGCGATCTCCGCCCGGGCGTTCTACACCTACTATGCCGAGAGCAAGTTCGCCGCGGCGCTTTCACAGATGCAGGAGGCGGAGCGGCTCGTTCCGTCGGACGGAGACGTGATTGCGGGTGTCGCGTATCTGCACAGACGACTCGGCCAATTGGACGAGGCCGTTTCCGCGTTCAAGCGGGCGATCGAGGTGGATCCCCGGAATGTGGGCACCCTGCTGGAATACAGCACGACCCTCGAGGCGCTCGGCAGATTCGAGGCGGCGGATGCGGTGGCCGAGCGCGCCCTGCAGATCGCCCCTTCGAACCCCGGCGCTCAATCGCAGAAGGTCAATCTTCTGCTCGTGCGATCGGGGAACGTCGGTCAGGCGAAGAGCCTGGCCGCCGAGCTCGGTGTCGACCCGACCGAGTACCTGGGGTCATCCGCGCTCGTCACGCTTGCGGTTTACGATGGCGAACTCGATGAAGCGTCGCGGATCGCCGATCAAGTAGGTGAGTTGGACGCGGTCTGGGACAGCGCGGTGCGCCTGTGGAAGCGGGCATGGCCACGAATCCTGAGGGGCGATGTCGCCCCGGCGATCAGTGACTCCCTCCTGGCCCTCGATCTCGAAGGGGCGAACCCCGGCTTCCGCGAGTTCGCGGATGCGTGGGGCGACGCCGCCAGGGGCGACGGGCCCGCGGCGGTGCGCTCGTTGAACGAAGCCGTAAAGCTGGTTGAAGCGAGCGGCGACTATTGGACCGGCCTTGGCGCCGTTGCGGGGTCCATCCGAGTGAAATCACTGCTCCGGCGGGTGGATGAAGCCCTCGATCTGCTGGAAGAAACCGCCGACGCTCCGGGGTACCTCAGCTCGACCGAGTTGCGGCTCGATCCGTCGTTCGCCGCCCTCCGCGACGACCCCCGGTTCGAGGCCGTCGTCGCCCGCCGGCAGGCCTACGAAGCGGAGCAGGCACGCATCGCCGAAGCGGACCGGCCCTGGCTGCCATGAGCGATTGCCCGTGAAGTCCTACCAGCAGTTCTTCGCGGAGATGAAGCGCCGGAAGGTGTTCCGGGTAATGGCGGTGTACGGGATCGTCGGATTCATCGTCCTCCAGATCGTCGACCTCGCAGTGCCGGCCCTCCTCCTGCCGGATTGGACCTACCGTTTCATCGCACTGATCCTCCTCGTCGGCTTCCCGGTCGCGATCGTTCTCGCCTGGGCGTTCGAGCAGACGTCCGAGGGACTCAAGCGCACCGAGCGTGCGGACCCGGGCGAGATCGAAGCGATCGTGGCGGAGCCGGCATCCCGGCGCTGGTCCGCGGGACTGCTGGCCCTGGCGGGGGTGGCGCTTCTGGTCGGGGGATGGTGGCTGGGGCGACGGGGCTCTGCGCC
>JASFRN010000145.1:0-5878 GCA_050114915.1 Gemmatimonadales bacterium
TCGTCGTCGACCCGCTCGACGACGCGGTCGAGCGCGTCTACCGCAACGACCCGGAGGACCCGCGCAGCCTCGCCCTCGGCTCGGTGATGGCCATTCACCAGGACGCGGCGGGCCGCATCTGGCTGGGTATCCTGAACTGGCCGGACGAAGAAGCAGGTGGTCTGCTGCGGCTCGACGAGGACGAGGCCGGCTTCACGGCATGGCGCCACGACGACGCCGACCCGTCGAGCCTGTCGCACAACCGGGTGCGGACGATCGCAGAAGATTCGGACGGCGACCTCTGGGTCGGCACGTGGCAGGGCCTGAACCGGATGCGGGCGGACGGTTCGGGCTTCGACCACTACCGTCACGACCCGGCGGATCCGGCGAGCCTCGCCTACGACGACGTCAAGCAGATCCACCGGGATGCCGCCGGCAATCTGTGGGTGGCTACGATAGGCGGCGGACTCGACCGCTTCGACCCGGCGCGGGACGCCTTCATTCATGTCCCGGGCGCCGGGGACCCGTACCTGATGTCGGTCGTCGAGGACGAATCCGGCCGATTGTGGCTGGGTTCGCTGAACGGAGAGGTCTCCGTTCTCGACCCCGGCGCCGCCGAGCTGCGGTCGGTAGACCTCGGCCCCGCGGCGGGCGGCGTCGACCGGATCAACGCCCTCGTGATCACCGACGACCACGTTCTGTGGGTGGGGGGCGAGACCGTGGCGAAGGGGTTCGGGCGCACGCTTCGCCTCGACCTCCGGGCGCCCGAGATCGTGGTGCACCCGGCGGGGGACGTGGATGCGATATACGAGGGGCCGGGCGGCGAGATCTGGATGAGCTCGGACAGCCGGCTGCTCCGCTGGGACCCCGGCGCGGATGCGCCCCGCCACTACGACTGTCCGGGCGTCGGACCGCCGACCGAGGACGAGTGGCTGGGCACGATTCTGCCGGCGCCGGACGGGACGCTGTGGCTGGGGCAGTGGGATGCCGACGTGGGCCTCTGCCGGCTCGACCCGGAGGCGGACAGCGTCAGCGCCGTCGCCACGACCGGGCGCGGCGTGCCGCCGATCCGCTGGGTCTCGGCGCTCGCATGGATGGACGATCGTCTCTGGCTCGTGGCGCGCGGCAACCTGCTCGCGTTGAATCCGGCCTCGGGCGACGTCGACGTGCGTCGGACCGCGGGCGTCAAGCGGCTGCCCGGCCGCTGGGCGCTCGAGACGGACGCAGCCGGCGACCTCTGGTTCGCGACGCTCACCGGCGATCTGGCGCGCATCCGCCGGGGAGGGACGGCGCTCGAGTGGCACCGGGGCGTGGTCCCCCACCTGGACGGCACCGGAGTCGCGGAGGTGAATGCCCTGCGGGCGCGGCCCGACGGTGGACTGTGGATCGCCACGAACGGATTCGGCCTGTGCGACTACGATCCGGCCCGGGACGCCTGCATCCGCAGCTTCGGCGCGGGCGCGGGCCTGCCGAGCGACTACGTGATGGACGCGATCGAGGGCCCGGACGGACGGCTCTGGGTGGCGACGGCCGAGGCGATCACGGAAATCGATCTCGGCTCGGGAGCCGTCCGCGATCTGCCGCTCCCCCGCGCCGTCGTCGGGAGCCGTCTTCGCGCGCGCAGCGGTATGCAGGCACGGTCGGGCGAGTTGTACTTCGGCACCTCGACCGGGGCGGTTTCGTTCCGGCCGGAGCAGGCGACCGGGAACACGGTGGCTCCACGCATGCGCCTCACCCGGGTCGAGACCGCCGGGGGCGGGCCCGTCGATCTCCGGTCGCTGGCGGCGGCGGGCCCCGGTTCGTTCGAGGTGCCGAGCAGCCACGACGACGTGGCGTTCGAGTATGTCGGTATTCACTACGCCGACCCCTCCGCCAACCGCTACGAATACCGGCTCGACGGCCTCGACGAAGACTGGCGGGACGTCGGTGCCGAGCGGCGGGCGCGGTTCTCGAGTCTAGGCCCGGGCGACTACGAGTTCCGCGTGCGTGCCGCGAGCGCGAACGGCGTCTGGAGCGAGGAGGCGGTGTTCCCGTTCCGGGTTCTCGCCCCCTGGTGGCGGCAGCCGTGGGCCCTGGCGCTATGGGCCCTGCTGGCGGCCGCGGGGCTCCTGGCGCTCCGGGAAGTCCAGGCACGCCGCCGCCGCTACGCGATGGTCCTCGAGCGCGAACAGGCCGAGGCGCGCCGGCTCTCGGACCTCGCGGCCACGCGATCGCGCCTGTTCGCGAATCTGTCGCACGAGTACCGGACGCCGCTGTCGCTGATCCTCGGCCAGATCGAGTCGGCGCGCGCCGAGGCGACGGGGGCCGACGGCGACGGCGCCCGGAAGCTCGAGATGGCCGAGCGCCAGACACGGGAGCTGCAGCGGCTCACCGATCAGCTGCTCGAGCTGTCGCGCCTCGAATCGGGCGCGCTGGAGCTCAACTGGCAGGACGGCGACCTGGTGGTTGTCGCGCGTTCCTGCGTGGCGGCGTTCCATTCCGCGGCGGCCGCCGCGGGCATCGAGCTGCGGCTGGAAGCGTCGGACGAGCCGATCGAGGTGCGGTACGACGCCGACCGCCTGCGCCGCGTGATCAACAACCTGGTCGGGAACGCGTTGAAGTTCACCCCGGCCGACGGGGAGGTCGTCGTTCGGCTCGGTGTGGAGGACGGGCAGGCCGTGCTCACGGTGTCCGACACCGGGGCGGGGATTCCCGCCGGCGCACGGGCCCGCATCTTCGACCGATTCTACCGGGTACCCCGCCTGTCGGGGGGCGCTCCGGGAGCTCCCGGGACGGGCATCGGGCTGGCCCTCGTGCGCGAGCTGGTCGAGCTGCACGAAGGGACGATCACGGTCGAGAGCGAGGTCGGGCACGGCAGTGACTTCGAGGTCCGCCTGCCGCTCGTGGCGAGGGAGGAGGATGCGGGGGAACCTGTGCCCACGGCGGGCGCCGCGGATGACGACGGGGCCGGGGAAGCCGACGAGGCGGCCTCCGGACCTCCGATCATCCTCGTGGTCGACGACCACGCCGACATGCGGGCCTTCCTGCGCCAGGAGCTCGCGGCCTATCGCGTCGAGGAGGCGGCGGACGGCGCCGAAGGCCGGGCGCGGGCCTTCGACCTCATCCCCGACCTGATCATCACCGACCTCGTGATGCCCGAAATGGACGGCTACGATCTCGTCCGGCAGCTGCGCGAGGACGCGCGCACGAGCCACGTCCCGATCATCATGCTCACGGGACGCTCTTCCGACGACGCCCGGATCGCCGGACTCGAGACCGGCGTCGACGACTATCTGCCGAAGCCGTTCAACGCCCGGGTGCTGCGCTCGCGGGTCGACAACCTGCTCGAGCTGCGCCGCATGCTGAGGGCGCGGTTCGCCGGCGAGGTGCTGCTGAAGCCCGAGGAAGTGGCGGCCACGTCGCTCGACCAGAAGTTCCTGGAACGCGTTTCCCGCACGATCGAGGAGCGGATGTCGGACAACTCGTTCACGGTCGAAGAGCTGGCGTCGGCGGTCGCGATGAGCCGCTCGCAGCTGCACCGGAAGCTGACGGCGCTGCTCGACCGGTCGCCCGGCGCCCTGATCCGGGGCATGCGGCTCCAGCGGGCCGCCGACCTGATCCGTTCGGGGAGCCGCACGCTCGGCCAGATCGCCTTCGACGTCGGGTTCAGCGACCAGGCGCACTTCATCCGCGCCTTCCGGCGCCAGTACGACTGCACGCCCTCCGAGTATCGGGACCGCGAGCCCGAGCAGAGCTGACCGGCGGTCCGCCCGACGTGCGCAACGTTCCGGCAATTCTCTGCGACACAGCGGCAATTCCGCCGAGCCTCCGTGGCCGAACTTCCGGTCAACCCAGGAGGATACGTGCACGCCGACCCCGGGCTTCCGCGGCGAATTCGACAGATCATCGAGAATCGGCTCGACGACGGCTGCCTGAGCGTCGACGAACTGGCGGACGTCGTGGGCCTGAGCCGCTCGCAGCTCCATCGCCTGCTGGTGGAGTCGGTCGGCGAGTCACCCGGGCGGATGATTCGGCACGCCCGCCTGGAGCGCGCCGCCGAGCTCCTGCGAGCCACCGAGCGGCCCGTCTCCGAGATCGCCGCGAGCGTGGGCTACGGAGACCCGGCGCACTTCACCCGCAGCTTCAAGCGTCGGTTCGGGGTGACGCCGAGTCGGTTTCGGACGCGGAAGTAGGGAGCTTCCACCCGCGGCGGATCAGCGCCCCACGATCCGTAGCGGCACCGGCCCGGCGGTCAGCGGCTCGCCTTCCGTGAAGATCTCGCCGCGCACGCGGTAGTCGCCGGGCGGTACGGAGCTCCCGGCGTTCGAGCGCTGCGGCCAGGTGTCCTCCAGCGTGAGCGTGTCGCCCGGGGCGAGGTGCTCGACCCGCAGGATCTGCTGGAGGACCTGGTCGTGCAGCCGGTTCCATACCTCGGCGCCCGCCTCGTCCTCCACGATGAGGTCGAACGCGATCGTGCGGCCCATCAGGTAGAGGTCGACCGGACGCCCGGCGACGTTCTCGAGTCGCAGCGTCATGGCGACGGGCTCGCCGCCGGCGACCTGTTCGGGCGCGATCAGGTCGATCCGCAGGGAATCGGACGGAGTGTCGGCCATGGCGTCCTCAGGGGGTGACGGGGTCGCGGCGACCGCGGCGCGGCTCGCCGCCGCGTCGGAGTCCGGCGGGTCGGATCGGCAACCGGCGCCGAGAGCGGCCACGACGAGGAGTCCGACGAAAACGGGGCGGGAGCTTGCGCCCCCACCCCGTCGGTGCTCCTCCAGCCGTCCGGCCACGGTTCAGCCCCGGCAGGCCGGCTTGTTGCTGTTGGGCGGGCAGTTCGGCGCGTCGCCGCCACCACCGCCACCGCCGCCACCACCGCCTCCGCCACCGCCGGTGCCACCGGTGCCGTTGTTCGTGGCGTCCAGCGATCCCAGCTCGGCCTCGATGCTGGCGAGGGGGCTGAACACGAACAGATCACCGCCGTTGCTCCCGCCCCACAGGATGCCGAGCAGCTCGGCGCTGTTGCTGCCGGTCTCCTTGAACACCGGCGAGCCACTGTCCCCGGGCCCAACCCCCGCGTTCACGAGCGTCTGGCAGAGCTGGGTGATGTTCGAGCCCGAGACGTTCACGTCCACGCAGGTCCCGGCGACGCTACCGCGCGTCCAGCCGGTCGTGCGGCCGATCTTGCTCACCGTGCCGCCGAACGTCAGGGAGTTGTCGTCCTGCGAGGTGATGTCGAACACGCCGTTCGTCGTGATGCTGCCGTTGTTGGGCCCGGTCGTCTGCGCGATCGCGCTCACGGTGCCGATCCCGGACTGATACAGCGCCCGCGACGCGTCGCTGTAGCGGCACTGCCTGCCGCGCGGGCACCGGCCGCCCTTCTTGTAGTCGGGGTCGTCGACCTCGACCGCGATCGGCGTGCCGTTGACGCTGCTCAGCGGCTGGTAGTAGACGGTGCCTTCCGTGCCGCCCTGCCGATTCGTGCAGTGGGAATTCGTGATGAACGAGCGCCCGCCGTCGTGGTCGGCGTTGAATCCCAGCGTGCACAGATAGTTGCCGAAGTGGATCTGTATGCCCCCGCGGGTCGGCCGCCACTCGTCCCGCAGGCCGGCCATGCGCACGATCGGCGCGGTCACCTTCACCTCGTAGTCCGATGCCGGGACGCCGAGGCGCGCCATCGCGGTCTGGATACCGCGCGTAACGCCCCGGTTCTCGACCCCGAACACCATCTTGCCCGTCTGTTCGTCGAGGTCGGCATATACGGCCTGCGGCAGGGCGAGAACCGCCGGACTGGCCTTGTCGAAGACGTCCTGGAGGTCGACCCGCGCCTGCTGCGTACCGTCCGGCTGGACGGCGTCGGCGCCCGTGGCCGGCGCGGTCGGCGTGGAGTCGTCGGCGCAGGCGGCGAACAGAAACGCTCCCG
>JASFRN010000146.1:0-5839 GCA_050114915.1 Gemmatimonadales bacterium
CGAGGAAACCGGTGTTCGGCACGTGGCCGATCGCCACGAACACGCCGCCGACCTCGATCTCGCGCGTCTCGTCGGTCTCGACGTCCGACACCCGAATCCGCTCGACCACGTCGTCTCCGATCATCTCGTCGACCACCGTGTTCCACAGGAAACGGATCTTCGGATTCTCGAGCGCCCGCTCCTGCATGATGCGCGAGGCGCGCAGCTCGTGGCGGCGGTGAATGACCAGCACCTCGGAGGCGAACTTCGTCATGTAGATCGCGTCCTCCATCGCGCTGTCTCCGCCCCCGATGATCGCGATCACCTTGTCGCGGAAGTGCGGGAGGGCCCCGTCGCACACGGCGCAGGCCGAGACGCCGCCGCCGGACTGGGCGAGCCGCTCCTCGCCGGGCACGCCGAGCCAGCGGGCGTTGGCGCCGGTCGCGATGATCACGGCGTCGGCGAGGATCTCGTCGCCGCCCTCGGCGAACAGCCGGCGGGGGTGCTCCGAGAAGTCGACCCGCTCGATGTTCTCGGTCACGATCCGCGTGTCGAAGCGCTCGGCCTGCCGGCGGAAGTCGGCCATCATGATCGGTCCGGTCACGCCCTCCGGGAAGCCGGGGTAGTTCTCGACCTCGGTCGTGAACATCAGCTGGCCGCCCGGCACCATCGTGGCGCTGAACGATCCCTCGTACACGAGCGGATCGAGCTGCGCCCGGGCGGCGTAGATCGCCGCGGTCCAGGCCGCGGGGCCCGATCCGATGATCACCAGCTTCTCGTGTCGCGCTTCGCTCATCGCCTCTCCGTGCCTCTCACGGGTTGCGTGTCGGGGTCAGCGAGACGCCGCAGCGCGCGGCGACCGCTTCCATCCACTCCATCGGGACTTCCTCGGTGCCCGGCTCCATCCCGCCCCCCCGGTCGCCGTGCCAGTCCGAGCCGCCGGTCGACAGGAGGTCGAGGCGGTAGACCAGCGCCTTCAGCTCCTCGCGGCGGAGGCCGCGATTCTTCGGGTGCATGACCTCGATCCCGTCCAGCCCCTCGCCCGCCCACTGCACGATCTGATCGTCGCTGTAGGCGTGGCCCGGGTGGGCGAGGATCACGACGCCGCCCGCCTCGTGCACCGCGTCGAACACCTGCGACGGCGCGACCGGCTCCTTCTCGACGTAAGCGGGGCCGCCGTCGCCCAGGTATTCGTTGAACACCGTCTGCACGTTGGGCATGAGGCCCGAATCGACGATCGCCCGCGCCACGTGGGCCCGGGTCGGCACGCCGCCCACCGATTCCCGCGCCACCGCCTCCCACTTCAGCGGCACGCCGAGCTCGTTGAATTTCCGCACGATCGCCCGGGCTCGCGCCCTGCGGTCGTCCCGGATGTCGCTCAACAGCTCACCGAGCGCTCCGGTTCCCGACCGCACGCCGTACGCGAGCAGGTGCACCGACCGTTGATCGGCCAGCGCGGACACCTCGCACCCCGGGAGCCAGGCCAGCTCGAGGCGCGCGGCCTCGGCCTCGGCCTCGGCGAGGCCGGCCAGGGTGTCGTGGTCGGTCAGCGACAACCCGGCGGCGCCGCGGGCCGCGACCTCGCGCACGAGCGCGGCCGGGTCGAGCGTCCCGTCGGAGGCGTTGGAATGGAGGTGGAGGTCGGCGTAGCTCAAGACGGCGAGACGTTCATGGACTCGGAGCGTTCGAACAGGGCGCGCAGCTCGTCGCTCGAGAGGGCGTCGAGCCGGTCCGCGGTCGGCAGCTCGTCCTCGTCGACGCGCACGACCCGCCACGGCCGCTGCCCGTTGCTCGTGCAGAAAAACACCACGGTGCGGCCGGGCCCGGGGGCCGACGCGTCGAGCGTCGCCGTCCAGGTATCGTTATCGGCTTTGATCCGCTTGGCCATCGCTGATCGGCTCCGCCGCGACCGGTTCGACGAGAACGTCGGCCGCGAGCTCTGGTTCGAGTTCGTGCTCGGCGCCGCCGACCCGCACCCGGCAACCGCCGGCGCCGGATCGGAGCACCTCCACTTCCGTGTCGAGTAACAAACCGATCGCGCTCAGGGCGCGCAACCGGGCGTCGTCGTCGTCGGACACCTGGCGAACGACGCCGCGGGCGCCGACCGACAGGGCCGCCAGGGCGGTCAGCTCGCGCCGGCTGATCGTGCCGTCGCGAGCCGGGATCGGGGCCCCGTGCGGATCGACCTCCGGGTCGCCGAGCGCCCGCGCCATCCGGTCGACCAGGTCGTCGGAGGCGGCGTGCTCGAGCCGCTCGGCCTCGGCGTGCACCCCGTCCCACGTGTACCCGAGCCGCTCGATCAGGTAGGTCTCGATCACGCGGTGGCGCCGGATGATCCGCAGCGCGGCCCGCCGTCCGCTCGCCGTCAGGCGCACGCCGCGATACGGCTCGTGCTCGACGAGACCCTGGTCGGCGAGGCTCTTCACCATGTTCGTGACCGAGGCGGCCGAGCGCTCCAGCGTCTCGGCGAGCGCGTTGGTCGAGGCCGGCGCGGGCGGCGAACTCTGCCGCTCGAGCTTGTAGATCGCCTTCAAGTAGTCCTCTACGGCTCGACTGTGCGTCTCCACGGCTACCACCATTCCGTCCCCGTCCGTCTTCGCTTCGGCTTCGCGCCGTCAGCCGGCGAAAGCGGAGTCCTCGTCCAGCTCCTTCAGCCACGCGGCGATGAGCTCGGCGGCCGCGTCGACGTCGTCGATGCTGACGATCTGATTGGGGCTGTGCATGTATCGATTCGGCACGCTCACCAGGCCCACCGGCACGCCCGACCGGGACATTCGAACCGCGTCGACGTCGGTGCCGGTCATCGCGGGCGTCGCCTGCAGCTGCACGGCGATTCCCGCCGCCTGCGCCGAGGCCTGGAGCCCGGCGACGACGTGGCGGTTCAGCGCCGCCCCGCGCGCCAGCACCGGACCCTTGCCGAGCTTGATGTCGCCGTGCTCCTTCTTCTCGACCGTCGGGTGGTCGGTCGCGTGGGTGACGTCGACCACGATTCCGACGTCGGGATCGACGCCGTACGCCCCGGTGCGGGCTCCGCCGGACGCGAGGTAGCCGATCTCCTCCTGGGCCGTCGCGCAGGCGACGACGTGCGCCTTCGCGCCGCCCTCGGCCGCCCGGCGCAGGGCGTCGAGCACGACGGCCGCGCCCACCCGGTTGTCGATCGAGCGCGCCGCGAGCAGGCCTTCGCCGAGCTCGATCGTATCGGAACGGATCACGCCGACGTCGCCGATCTCGACCCGCCCCCGCGCCTCGTCGCCCGAGGAAGCGCCGATGTCGACCCACAGGTCCTTGAGCTTCACGGCCTTGTCGCCCTCGTCGCCGCGGATCATGTGGATCGCGCGACGGCCGACGACGCCGGTCACCGCACCATCCTTCGTGAGGAATTCGATCCGCTGGCCGACGAGCACCTGCGCGTCCCACCCGCCCACGCCGACGACCCACACATAGCCGTCATCGTCGATGTGATTGGCCATCACTCCGATCTCGTCGGCGTGACCCGCCATCATCACGGTGGGCGAGCCGTCGGGGTTGATCTCCGCAAACGCGTTGCCGTGAATGTCGGTCCAGACGCGGTCGGCGAACGCCGCGGCGGCGTCCCGCCAGGCGGCGGTGACCAGCGTCTCGTATCCGGACGGCCCCGGCGCGTCGAGCAGGGTCGTCAGGAGATCACGTATCTCGGTTGCCATCGATGCTCCGATTGCTGGGTCGAATCAGGCGGATGCGGGGCCGCGTCGAGCGGCCCGGGTGCCGGGCCGCCTTGCACGCGGGGAACAGGCTAGCACCTGCACGGGGGCCCGGCAACGCGTGGTTCAGCCGGTTTCGGCGTCGAGCACGGCGCGGATCCGGTCGGCGAGCTCGGGGCACGGCTCGCCGGCCTCGCCGGCCGCCGCGAGCCGGTCCAGGAACAGGCGCTGGAAGTTGAAATACGGGTAGCAGCCGCGGCAGCGCTCGAGGTGCTGCGCGATCTGTTCGCGGGAGGCGTCCGGCAGCTCGCCGTCGAGGAAATCGTACAGCTTCTCCAGCGACTCCTCGCACTCCTTGCTGTGCCGGTCGGCGCAGCCGCCGCCGGGGGCTTCGTGGTCGCTCATCGCAGGAACCCCATCTCCACCGCATACGAGTAGAGGTCCTGCTGGAGGCGCTTGCGGGCGCGGAACAGGCGTGACTTCACCGTCCCGACCGGGATCTCGAGCAGGTCGGCGATCTCCTGGTAGGCCAGGCCCTCGATGTCGGCGAGGACGACCGGCACCCGGAAGTCGTCGGGCAGGGCCTGGATCGCGTTGATCACCTCGGCGTCGATGATCCGCTCGAAGATCCGCCCTTCGGGATCCGCCTCGTACAGGTTCTCGCCCGGCGGGCGCTCCGCCACTTCCTCGAACTCGACCGGGTTGGGCCGGCTCTTGTCGCGGCGGAACTCGTTGATGAACGTGTTGCGCAGGATCGTCATCAGCCACGCCCGGCAGTTCGTTCCCAGCTCGAACTTGTCCCAGCTGCGCCAGGCCTTGAGGACGGCATCCTGGACCAGGTCCTCGGAGCGCGCCTCGTCACCGCCCGTCAGGCGGAGCGCGAGCCCGAAGAGGGCGTCGAGATGGGGCAGAGCTTCGCGCTCGAACTCTTCCCGCCGGGTATCGGTAGATGACATGCGTGATAGTTTCGCGCACGACGAACCGTCAGACAACATGGAGGCCCGACCCGGTGAACACGCGACGCCCCGATCGACGCTCGGGATTCCGCTGGCCGCTGCTGTTCGTCGCGGCCGCGCTGCTGTCGGGGTGCATCTCCGGCCGCGTGCTCGAAGGCTACCCCGGGTATCCGTTCCTGTCGTTCGGCGCGCCGTCGGCGCCCGACTCCACCTTCTTTCGCCTGCAGCGGGCCCTCGTAGCCGAGGGCTTCGTACTCGACTACACCGAGCGCGACGCGGGCACGATCAACACGCGTCCGGCGGATCGTCCGAGCGGGCGGCTCTTCCTGACCGTGGTCGTCGGCGTGGCGGCCGACACCGCGAGCCAGGTGTGGGTGGCCGGGTACGAGCCGGTGCGCGACGGGGCGCGCCGCATCAACCCGCTGCGCGAGGAACGCTGGGCCGAGCTGACGGAGATCGCGAGCCGCCTGAGCGACCGCGTGGGCGGGGGCCCGGTTCGCGAACCCGAGGCCCCTGGCGGCTGACGAATCGTCCGGCCGTCGCATCCGGACGCCCGAATCCTTAGATTAAGCGTCTATGTGTGGAAGATTTACGCTTACGACATCTGCCGAAGAATGGTCCGACCTGTTCGCGGTCGAACCGCTCGAAGCCGAGCCGCGCTACAACATCGCCCCGACCGAGAACGTCATCGTGGTTCGCCGCGATGCCGAAGGTCGTCGGGAGGCGACGAGGATGCGCTGGGGGCTGATCCCCTCGTTCTCCGACGGCCCCGGCGACGTGCCGCTGCTGATCAACGCGCGCTGTGAGACGATCCGCGAGAAGCCCTCGTTCAAGGACTCGTTCCGCGACCGCCGCTGCCTGGTGGTGGCCGACGGATTCTACGAGTGGCTGAACGACGATAGCGGCAAGCGGCCCTTCTGGATTCACCTGGCCGCCGGCGGTCCGTTCGGGTTCGCCGCCATCTGGGACGAGTGGGAGGGAGAGGACGGGCTGATCGAAAGCTGCGCGATCCTCACCACGGCGGCGAGCGAGGATCTCGCCCCGATTCACGACCGCATGCCGGGCGTGCTCGACCACAAGCAGGTGAGACGCTGGCTGCATCCCGACGCCGGGCCGTCGGAGCTCAGCTCGCTGGTCAACAACCCCGATCCGGGGCGGCTGGCGCTGCGCGAGGTCTCGACGCGGGTGAACGACGTGAAGTACGACGATCCCGAGTGCCTCGTG
>JASFRN010000147.1:0-5768 GCA_050114915.1 Gemmatimonadales bacterium
ACGACGCGACGCGAACCTTCCCCGAGATCGTCCGGGCGCTCAAGGCCCTACCGGTGTCGGACTTCGTGCTCGACGGCGAGATCGTGGCTCACGACGCGGCAGGGCGGCCGAGCTTTCAGCGTCTCCAGCAGCGCGCCCGGCTGCGCCGACCGATCGACGTGAAGTGGGCGTCTCTGCGCCAGCCCACCACGTACTACGCATTCGACCTGCCCGGCCTGTGCGGCCACGACCTGCGCGGACTGGCGATCGAGCGGCGCAAGGAGCTCCTGCGCGACCTGCTGCCCCCCGCCGGACCGCTGCGCTACGTCGATCACTTCGTGGGCCAGGGAGAGGCGTTGTTCGACGGCGTGATCGCGCTCGGGCTCGAGGGAATCGTGGCCAAGCGTCGCGGCAGCAAGTATCGCGAGGGCCGCTCGGACGCATGGCGGAAGGTGCGGGCCGACCGCACCGCGGATCTGCTCGTGATCGGCTTCACCGAGCCCCAGGGGGCCCGGACCGGGCTCGGGGCTCTTCACCTGGCGGGATTCGAGGACGGGGCGCTGCGTTACGCCGGCCGCGTGGGAACCGGGTTCAGCGACGCCCTGCTCTCGGAGCTGCGAGTGCATCTCGAACCCCTGGCCCGCGCCGAGCCGCCGGCCGCGGACACCCCCGACGACGCCGACTCGACATGGGTGGAACCGGAGCTCGTCGTCGAGGTGCGCTACCTCGAGCTGACGAACGAGAGGCTCCTGCGCCATCCCGTGTTCGTGCGGGTTCGCGACGACAAGCCGGCGGCGGAGTGCGCCTTCCCGGAAACCGAGTCCGCGCAGGACACGGACGTGGACTCCACGCCGGCGGACGGCCACGATTTCGAGGCGGACGCGGGGGGCGACGCGCAGGACCTGGAGAGCGACGAGCCGACCGTGCGGCTGCCGGCCCTCTCGAACCCCGACAAGATCTTCTGGCCCGAGGAAGGTTTCACGAAGCGCGACCTCTACGACTACTATCGGACTGTCGCGCCCTGGCTGCTGCCGTACCTGGCGGACCGGCCGCTGGTGCTCACCCGTTACCCCGACGGCATCGACGGGAAATCGTTCTACCAGAAGAACGCCCCGGTATCGACGCCGGAGTGGATCCGCACCGTGCGCGTCGCCAGCGAGAGCTCGGAGAAGGAGATCGACTACTTCGTGTGCGACGACGAGGCGTCGCTCCTCTACCTGGCGAACCTCGGCTCGATTCCGCTGCACGTGTGGGCGAGTCGGGTCGGCAGCCTCGACCGGCCCGACTGGTGCATCCTCGATCTCGATCCGAAGGGCGCCCCGTTCGGCCACGTGGTCGAGATCGCCCGCCAGCTGCACCGCCTGTGCGACGACATCGGGCTTCCGAATTTCGTGAAGACGAGCGGCTCGAGCGGCCTGCACGTCCTCGTCCCGCTCGGCCGCGCCTTCACCTACGAGCAGTCGCGAACGCTCGGCGAGCTCCTCGCGCGCCTCGTGGTCGAAGAGCTGCCGGCGACGGCGACCGTCACCCGGTCGGTCGACGAGCGGGAGGGCAAGGTATACGTCGACTTCCTGCAGAACCGCCGGGGGCAGCTGCTCGCCGCCCCCTACAGCGTGCGGCCCGTGCCCGGCGCCCTCGTGTCCGCCCCGCTGCGCTGGCGCGAGGTGAACGGAAAGCTGTCCCTCGATCGGTTCACCATCCGGACGATGCCGAAGCGACTCGCCCGGATGAAGGACGACCCCCTGCTCGGCGTGCTCGAGGCCGTGCCGGACCTGCCCGCGGCGCTCGAGAGACTCGCCGCCCGCATGTCCGACGCATAGGCTGTCGGACATGACGATCCGGGCGGGGACCAGCGGGTTCAGCTACAAGGAATGGAAGGGCGAGTTCTATCCGGCCGATCTTCCGGCCTCGCAGATGCTCGCCTTCTACGCTGGGCGGCTTCCGGCCGTCGAGATCAACAACACCTTCTACCGGATGCCGAAGCCCGAGGTCCTGGAGTCGTGGGCCGAGCGGACACCGGAGCGGTTTCGCTTCGTGCTCAAGGCGTCCCGCCGCATCACCCACTTCAAGCGGCTCGACGCGGTCGACGACGAGCTCCGGTACTTCCTCTCCACGGCCGGCACCCTGGGCCCGCGGCTCGGCGCCGTCCTGTTCCAGCTTCCGCCGAACTTCAAGCTCGATCTCGGACGCCTGTCGTCGTTCCTGGACCTCCTCGGGGATCCGGGGCGCACGGCGTTCGAGTTCCGGCACCCGTCGTGGAACGCCGACGAGGTCCGGCAGCTGCTGAGCGAACGGGGGGCGGCGCTGGTGACGGCGGACACCGACGAGGAAGCCGGCCGGATCGTGCGCACGGGGTCGCTGGGGTATCTCCGGTTGCGGCGCGAGTCGTACGACGCCGATGCTCTCGCCGACTGGGCGACCCGGGTGCGCGACGCCGGTTGGTCGGAAGCCTACGTGTTCTTCAAGCACGAAGACGACGCGGCCGGCCCGAGGATGGCCGCCGAGTTCATGGAACTTCTCGCCGCCGGCTGACTGGTCTTCCCAGGCCCCGGCGCGCATCTTTCCGCCGGTCGGACCGCCGGCGGAGACCAGGGATCAAGAGGTGGGCTGAACACAGGAGCCATCGATGGCGAAGCACGTATTCGACGTCAGGAAGTACCGGATCACGCTCGGCGACCACACGACCACCTGGGCCGGCGCCGAGACCCGGGCGCGGGGAGTCGTCGCCTGCTTCGGCGAGCACCTGCGGCTGATCTTCTATTTCCTGGCCGACGACCAGAGCTTTCCCGAGCCCCTGTGGAACGAGGACGGACGGGTCGCCTGCGTCTTCCTCCCCTTCTCGGCGCTCCCCCCGTTCGTCGACATGCTGCGCAACGAGAAGCCGATCACGGCGAACATCGACTCCGACAACCCCGGCGAGAGCTTCATCAACACCGGAGACGAGCCGGTCGGTGAAGAGGAGCGCGGCGGGATGACGAAGGCCTACCGGGACCGGTAGCTGGCGGAAAGTGGCGGGCCCCCCATCGAGTGACGGGCCCGCCCGGTTCCGTCACTCGTGACGCATCGTGGCCTGCGAGGTGAGGGTGATGTCGCCGGGGCCTCCGTTGTCGCCGGTGGCGAGTCGGATGATCGGACCGATGAGCCGGAAGCTGTAGGGTACGGAGACGGTGACGGTCATCGGCTGACCGGTGTCCTGGGTGCCCGTGATGTTCACGGTCGCTCCCGAAATGTGGCCGCCCGCCAGGTAGTTGTTCACCGCGTTCGTGGCGCTGTCGACCGTGCCGCCCGAAGCATCCGGCAAGACCACGATCCGCGCCCCTTCCCGCGCCGCATTCACGACTACCTGCTGAATCTGGTACGCACGGGCGAACTCCCAGATGCCGATGAGCATCAGGAGCAGTAGAGGCAGCGCGATGGCGATCTCCGCCAGGGCCTGGCCGCTCTCTCCGTGGCTCGCCGCACGCCGCGCGAGCCTGCGCTTCCACCGTCTGATCGTTTTCACTTTTCCTGTTCCGTCTCCCTTGAAGATCGACGCATGGCTCCCGGCGGAGGACGCGACGGATCTCTGAATCTAATCCCGGCCCCTCCGCGAGCAACCAGACGGCACGGCCGACGACGACGTGTCGTTTTCGCTGCGAAGCTCGTGCCAACCGATCATGTTTTATTGTAATATGTTATAAATACATTGTTTAAGTGACCATATCTCATCTTTTATATGAGATACGAAACGAGGGGGCCGTAGCGTGTATGCTGCGGAAACCGGGCAATCACGCACTCCTTGCACAGACGCCGACCCCGCTCACCCCTCCATCTCGACGGCTACGTCGGGGTGGGTGAAGTGGAGCAGCACGCGCGGGGTCCGGCCCGAGAGGGCGCTCACGGCATCCCGATAGACGCGAGCCTGGATCTCGTAGTCCGCCGCCGTCCGCGGCGCCTCGTCGGGCGAGATCCGGTGGGTCTTGAAGTCGATGATCCACGGCTCGGAACCCGGGCGGTACAGATCCAGCGCGCCCGTAACCCACGGTCGTCCACCGGCGAGGACGAGGAACGGCAGTTCCCGGTAGTGGGGCCCCTCCACGTACCAGCGCCAGCGCTCTCCCCTCACGACGCGCTCGATCTCGGCCTCGAGGGCCCGGCGATACGGAGCGCCGGGTTCGAGCATCTCCTCGACGCCCGGTGGTGCGTCGACGTCCGCGATCGTCTCGCCGAGCAGGCGCGACAGCTCCTCGACCGCCTCGATGCGTTCGAGCACACCGTGGATGAGCGTGCCTCGCAGCGTCGCCGGGATTTCGTCCTCCCCGCCCGCGCGGGGCGCGAACCGCCAGGCTTCCTCGACCCCGTGCACGTAACGCAGCCGCCAGGCGCGTGGATCGGTCTCCCGCAGCTGCCGCTCGGTGGCCGAGGTCAGCGCCCGCTCCCGGGCCGCCTCGATGTCGCGGGCGAGCTCGGGGAGATCGGCGGACACCAGTCCCTCCGCCCAGTCGAGAGCCACGGGAATCCGCTGGATGACCGCCTGTTCGGGATCCGGCGACCGGTGGACGACCGGGCGCAGGGGGAGCTCGTCACCGTTCCGCTCGCCCTCCCCCGCGGGCGTGGCGTGGCGGAAGATGTCGAGCTGGCCGCCGTCGTCGGGAAACACTTCGATCTGGCTGCCGGTCCGGGTGATCGGATCTTCGGCCCGGGCCCGCGCGGCCCGTCGGGGAGGACGCGCTGGTTCCTCGGGAACGAGATGCGGAAGGGTGGCCTCCCGGAGCATCGGCGCCATGAACGTCATGTACCCCTTCTCGACGTCGGGCGCCGACACGACGAGGCGATCGCGGGCGCGGGTCAGGGCCACGTAGAGCAACCGCGCCTCCTCGGCATGCTCCGCAGCCAGGGCCCGCGCCGCGATCCGCCGCGCCCGGGGCCCACGGTCCGACTTGCTCGGCATCAGCACCGGCCCGAGCTCCGGGTCCGTCAGGTAGCCGTCGCCGAGCCGATCCCATTCTGGATCCGCCGCTCCCACGAGGAACACGATCGGCCACTCCAGGCCCTTCGCCGTGTGGATCGTCTGCAGCGTCACCACGTCGTCGGCCGCGCTGTACAACGGGGCCTGCGGGATGCCGAGGTCCTGCTCTCCCCACCGGTCCCAGAGGTCGAGGAAGCTCCCCAGCGACAGATCGCGGTATTCGTCGAGCAGGGCCAGGAAGCGTTCGATCGCCGCCAGCGCCTCCTCGGGATTCGGGCGCAGCAACAGGTGCAGCCTGTATCCGGTGCGCCGCACCAGGTCCTCGAGGAGCTCCGACGCGTCCACCCGGTCCACCAGCGCCTGGCCTTCCTCCAGCGTGGCCAGCGCGCGCCGCAGCGCCTCGCGCTCCGCGTCGGCGACGAACGGGTGCTCCGCCGCCGGAAACCAGGACGCCTCGCCGGACTCGACCCGCCGCAACCAGGCGGCGGCCTGCCGCTGGAGCGGCCCACCCGGCTGTGCGGGGTCGAGGCGGAAGCGCGTGATCACCTCGTCGCGCAACCCCACGAACGGAGACCGGAGGAACGCGAAGGCGTGATAGTCGTCGCGCGGATCGGCCAGCAACCGCAACGCGGTCACCAGGTCGAGCACCTCCTGGCGCTCGGACAGCCCCAGGCTCGCCGCGTTGTACACGGCGATCCCCGCATCGTGAAGAGCCTCCCCGACCCGGTCGAGCGATCTTCGCTTCCGGGCGAGCACCGCGATGTCGGCGCTCCGGACGGACCGCTGGCCGTCCGGTGCGTTCGGGTCGGCGACCCGCCCTCCATCGAGGAGCGCCCGGATG
>JASFRN010000148.1:0-5720 GCA_050114915.1 Gemmatimonadales bacterium
CGCAGGAATACGATGTCGTCCCCCGTCTCCCGCACCGCGACGTTCCAGGCCGCCACGCCGGCCAGCGAGTCGGCGAGCTCGACGAGCTCGTGATAGTGCGTGGCGAAGATCGTCCGGGCGCCGAGGGCTTCGTGGACGAACTCGGTGACCGCCCACGCGATCGCGACCCCGTCGTACGTGGACGTCCCGCGCCCGATCTCGTCGAGCAGCACGAGGCTGCGGTCCGTCGCCCCGTTGAGGATCGTCGCGGTTTCGGTCATCTCGACCATGAAGGTGCTGTGCCCGCTCGACAGGCTGTCGGACGCTCCCACGCGCGTGAACACGCGGTCGCTGATCCCGATGCGGGCGGCGTCGGCTGGAACGAACGAACCGATCTGGGCCATCAGCACGATCAGGCCGACCTGCCGGAGCACCGTCGACTTCCCGGACATGTTGGGCCCGGTGAGGATCATCACGAACGACTCGTGGTCGAGGACGACGTCGTTGGGGATGAACGCCTCGCGACCGATCATCCGTTCGACGACGGGATGGCGCCCGGCCCGGATGTCGAGGCCGAAGTCGTCGTGCAGCTCGGGACGCACGTAGCCGTCGCGCACCGCCACGTCCGCCAGCGCCGCATGGACGTCGAGCTCCGCGATCCGCTCGGCCGTCGCCTGGATCCGTCCCGCCTCCCCGGCCAGCTCGACCCGCAACTCGCGGAACAGCTCGGCTTCGAGCTCGGCGATCTGCACGTCGGCTTCGACGACCTTCTGCTCCCACTCCTTGAGCTCGGGCGTCACGTAGCGCTCGGCCCCCGTCAGCGTCTGCTTCCGCTGGTAGCGCTCGGGTACCTTGGACAGGTGCGAGCGGGTAACCTCGATGTAGTACCCGAATACCTTGTTGTAGCCGATCTTCAGGTTGTCGATCCCGGTCGCCTCGCGCTCGGTCGCCTGGTGGGCGGCGATCCAGTCGAGCGCCCCGTCGCGTACGCCCCGAACCTCGTCCAGGGCCGCCGAACAGCCGCTTCGCACGACGCCGCCGTCGCCGAGGCTGGCCGGCGCCTCCGGATCGATCGTCGCCTCGATCCGTTCCCGCACGTCGGCGAGTCCGTCGAGCTCGTCGCGCAGCGCCGCCAGGCGCCCCGACTCCGTCGCGCTCAGCGTCCCGGCGAGATCGGGAAGAGCCGCCAGCGACTCCGCCAGCGTCAGCAGCTCGCGGGGCGCGACGCGCCCGGCCGCGATGCGGGCCGTCAGGCGCTCGAGATCACGGATGCGGCCCAGGCCGTCCCGCAGCGACTCTCGCATCGAGCCCTGTTCGACGAGCTCGGCCACGGCGGCGAGCCGCAACTCGATTTCCGCCCGGTCGGTGAGCGGCCGCAGCAGCCGGCGCCGCAGGGCGCGGCGGCCCATCGCCGTCCGAGTCCGGTCGAGCACCGAGAGCAGCGTGCCTCCTTCCCCGGTCCGCAGGGGCTCGACGAGCTCGAGGTTCCGGCGCGTCATCTCGTCGAGATAGAGATAGCGGCCGCGCCGGTGCACCCTCGGCGTGCGCAGGTGACCGACGCCCGAAGGCCGCACCTCTTCGAGGTAGGCGAGCACGGCCCCGATCGCGCCGATCAGGTGCTCGTCGCGCTCCTCCTCGAGCCCGAAGCCCTCGATGCCGGCCACGCCGTACACCCGCCGCAGCGTCTCGACTCCGACGTCCGGCGAGAACCGCCAGGGCTCGCGCACCGTCTCGAGCCAGCGCCCGTCCGGCACCCCGGCCGCGGGGTCGCCGCCGGGGACGAGCACTTCCGACGGCTCCAGCCGACCCAGCTCGTCGGCCAGCGAGGCGCGGCGGCACTCCCATACTTCGCACTCGCCGGTCGACAGGTCCGCCGTGGCGATCCCAAGCCACTCCCCGGCGCCCAGTCCGCCGACCGCCGCCACGAAGTTGTTGCGGCCCGCGGCGAGCAGCGTCTCGTCGAACGTCGCTCCCGGGGTGACGATCTCGGTCACCTCGCGGCGCACGAGCCCCTGCGCCTCGGACGCGTCCTCCACCTGCTCGCAGATCGCGACGCGGCGCCCCTCGCGGACCAGGCGGGGCAGGTACTCGTCGAGCGCCTTGACCGGCACGCCGGCCAACGGCACGTCGGAGCTGCCGTTGTTGCGCGACGTGAGCGTGATGCCGAGCAGCCGGCTCCCTTCTTCGGCGTCGTCGAAGAACATCTCGTAGAAGTCGCCGACCCGGAAGAAGAGCAGTGAATCGGGATGCTTCGACTTCACCTCGAGATACTGGCGGATCAGCGGCGTGTGGGTGGTGGAAGGGCTCATGGCTCCTCCGGCACGACGATCGCCTCGAAGCCGTGCGCCCGGAAGCGCTCGGCGAGCCGCTCGGCGTCGTCGCGGCTCCCGAACCTGCCCGCGCGCACCCGGTAGACCCGGACGCCGCCAGACGGGCTCTCCACCCGCACCGCGACCCCGATCTCCGCCGCTCCGTCACGCAGCCTTATCGCGGCGTCCTCCGCGCCGAACGCACCCAACTGCACCGTGAACGTCTCGACCTCGCCGGGCTGGGGCGCCGACTCCTCGCAGCGCGAGCGGCCCTGGCGGGCTTCGGGGATCCGCGAGTCACCCGCCGGTAGCGCCTCCAGCGCCTCCGACCAGGCGTCGCACGCCGCGGCCGCGTCGCCGGCCAGCTCGGCGGCGCGCGCCGTCCACATCCACGATTCCGGCACGAGCGCGCCTCCCGGATCGTCGGCCCGGAGCCGGGCGAGATGCTCCTCGGCCCGTTCGTGGTCGCCGCGGGCGAGCTCGAGTTGCGCCAGCCGCAGCCGCGCGCGGGCCGCGTAGGGTCCGACGCCGTCGATCGCGGCCCGCAGGTAGGAGACCTCGGCGGAGTCGGGGTCCGCGCTGAGCCGTCCGCGCAGATACGAGAGCCGGGTGCGCTCCGCGGCCGTGGCGGCCTCGTTCTCGGCACGGGAGGCGAGCGCCGCCCGCGCGGCCTCGACGTGTCCGCGGTCCGCGGCCGCCTCGATCGAGTCGAGGCTCGTCGCCTGCGCCGCGACCACCGGGGCCCCGAACATCCCGAGCGCGACCCAGGCGACGAGGGCCACCACCTCCCGACGGATCCTCCATTCGACCGGCTTCATGCCGGCACCCGGAGGGAATGCCCGGCGTCCCGCTCCACCTGCAGCCGCAGCAGCAGCTCGTCGAGCGCTTCGCGGTCCGTTCCGCCCGTCTTCGCGCGTCGGTCGGCCTGCAGCAGGGCGACCATCGCCGTGTCGATCTCGGCGGTCGTCCACGCCTTCGCCTGTCCGACGATGTCGCGGGTCTTCCACTTCAGATAAGGCTTCTTGATGTAATCGAGCGTGCGGCCGACGAGGCCGGCTCCGCCCTCGACGGCCACCCCGATCAGCAGGTGCTGCTCGACCAGGAAGATCAGCAGGCCGACGGCGTTTTCGCCCGGCGTGGCGAGCAGATCGGGCAGCAGGCGGCGGGCGCGCTCGTAGCGGCGGGCCGCCACGTCGTTGATCCAGTCCCACCGGTTCACCTCGCGAACGTTGGGGACCAGCGACTTCACGAGCGCGAGATCGATCGTCCCGTCGGCCACGCCGGCCAGCTTCTCGAGCTCCGTGTCGAGGATTCCCAGGTCCGCGCCGACCGCGTCCGCCAGGGCGCCGGCGGCGTCGGGCGCCAGCTCCCGGTCGAATCGCTGCCGGGCCCGCTCGATCAGCCACCCGGGAATCTCTGCCTCCCGGGGCGCCTTCCACTCCAGCTCCACCGCCTGTTTCTTCAGGTTTCGGTAGTAGGCGGCCTTCGTCCGATCGGGAATCGTCGCGACGACGATGAAGGTCACGTCGTCGGGCAGCTTCGGAAGGACGTTTTCGACCACCTTCCGGCCGGTGGCGGTCAGCTTCTCGGCCTCGAACAACAGGATGACGCGCCGCGGCGCCATGACGGGGGGCATCGCCAGGGCCGAGGCCAGGGCCTCGGGGCTCACGTCGGAGCCGTGGAACGTGTCGAGGTTGAAATCGCGGGTCGATGGATCGACGGCGGCGTCCGCGAGGCGGCGCGCCGCGTCGTCTCGCAGGCGCCCCGCTTCACCGTGCAGGAAGAACGCTCCGCTGAATTCGCCCCGTTCGAGGATGCGGTCCAGGCGCTGATCGGCCGCCAGGCTCATGACCGCGAGCCGCGATGCGAACCGCCGAGCGGCGCTATCGCAGGTCTGCGTTCAAGAAGACTCTCGGGCCCGGCTGTGAGGCGGGATACCATGAGCGTTGGCCGTCCAGGAACGATTTCTGGGGATGGTCGTCGAGCAGACTCACCGGCTCCACGAACGGACCGGAGCGGAGGAGCGACGGCATCTGCCGATCGAACGTCACAAGCTGTTCCGGAGGGCGTTCGGCGGCAACGGCGGGCAACTCGATCTCGATCGGCACGTTGGCCGCGAAGGGCAGCCAGAACAGGGCCAGCAGGCCGACCGACGCGACCGCCACCAGCGCGGCGCTGCCGAGGAACCGGTGGGAAGAAGCGTCGAGAACGCCCTGGTCGAGGTTGTAGAGCCGGTGCTGCAGGCGCGGCATGAAGTCGTCGGATGCTTCGGGCGTCGGGAGGTCGGCCAGCAGGTCGATGCCTGCATGAATCACGTGGTCGTAGCGCCGGCAGGCCGGACAGGCCTCCAGGTGCGCCTCGAACTCGGCTTCCCGCTCCGGGCCGAGCAGCCCGTCCCGGAACTCCGTGTATTCTTGTACGAAACTGTTGCACTGCATCGGTCGTCGCGTCACGTCTGAGGTAACCGTCCTCCCCATTCCCGGAATCTCTCATCCGGCGCTACGGGGATCCTCCCTTCGCGGCCGAATAATACGCCCGGGTGAAACCCGAGTTCCGGCGGTTCGACTCCCTCTCCCGAAGGCAGGAACGGCGGCCCGTCGGGCCGCCATTCCGCTGCAGGTCGCGCGCGCCGCCCCCGGGGCGGCCCGATGGCTATTCGAGCATCGGCGCGATGATCTGGGCGAACCGGTTGCGCGCGCGGTTGAGACGCGACTTCACGGTGCCCAGCGTCACGCCGGTAATCTCCGAAATTTCCTCGTACGTCTTGCCCTCGAGCTCGCGCAGCACGAACACGACACGATGGTGCTCGGGCAACTCGGCCACGGCCTTCTCGACCTGTTCCCGGAGATGGCGCTTGCGGTAGAGGTCGTCGGGCGAGAACGAGGAATCTTCCCACTGGAGCGGCCGGTGGTCGGCCTCCCAGTTCTTCTTGATCGCCTGGAACAGCACCATCGGGCTGCGGGAGCGATTCCGCAGCTCGTTCTTCGCCAGGTTGCTGGCGATCGTGTAGATCCAGGTCGAGAACTTCTTCGTCGGGTCGAACCGGTGCAGATGCCGATACACGCGGACGAAGGTCTCCTGGACGAGATCTTCCGCCCGATCCCGATCACCGATCGTCCGGTAGATGAAGTTCAGCAGCCGCGTGTGGTAGCGGTCGGCCAGTTCCTGAAAGGCCAGGCGCGTACCGTCGAGATACGCCGCCACCAGGGCCGCGTCGTCGTAGTCGCGCAGCTCCGACCTCGAGACGTGCTCGACGGTCGTTTCGGGTTTCCGCAGTCGAGTTTTCGCCATCTCATCGCTCCTATCCGCGGACGCCGCAGCGTCCGCCGTTCCCATCCACACAACCTCCCATGCCGGGAATATACCGGCGACGGGCGAATCCCGCACAGGGGGTCACCCCAGGCGCCGGGCGGCGAGCAGCAGGCAGACGAC
>JASFRN010000149.1:0-5587 GCA_050114915.1 Gemmatimonadales bacterium
GGGCGGGGGGCAGCGACCGGGTGCGACGTCCGACACTCAGCACGTGGCCCTCCGCGTCGCGGTCGACGCGTACGATGCCGCAGTCACAGGCGAGCCGGCGCGCGGTCGCGGCGGCGAGCCGGGTACCGTCGTCCAGCTCGGAGCGGCCGGGTTCGCGCTCGGCCGAGAGGGTATCGAGGTCGACGTGGACCATGACCTGGAAACGCTCGGCGCGGGTCCCGCTGATCGGGGTGGTGTCGCCATCGGCGATCGCGTCTTCGTCCGCGCCGGCCGGCGCACCGCCCGCGAGAGCCCATTCCGCCACGAGGCCGAGCGCGTCGGCGTACTGCCGGCGGGACTCCTCGGGCGTGCAGGTTTCGATCGCGCAGCCGTCCGTCCGGGCCTGCTTGTAGAGCGCGAACCTGGCGAGGTCGAGGGCGCGGCGGGTCGTGGCCGCCGCCTCCGGCATCAGGTCACCGGTGATCCGATACATCCCGTTGCCGTCGGGAAACAGGGCGAGGCGGCGGGCGTCGTGGAGCTCGCGTTCCCGCTCCGCCTCGTCCTTTCGACTCCGCGTCTTCCACGCCCGGCACTCGCGCTCGAGCACGGCCGTCGAACAGTGTTCGGCGAGCGCCAGAAGGTCGGACTCTGTCTCGGCCGTGGCGACCCGGGTCAGGGCCCGGACCTGGCACAGCGAGAGAGCGCCGCGGCGCATCGAGGCCGCCGTCTCGGGCAGGTCCTGAAGGGCATGGCCGGCGCGCACGAGCTCGCGGGCTGCGCGAATCGAATAGCCGGTCTCCAGTGAGAGCCAGTTCGCGCAGGCGCGGTGGCCGCCCGGCTTCCAGGCTCCGGTATCGTCGTACCGGGCGACCAGAGCGCAGAGACGTGCGGTGCCGGCGTGCAGGTGGGCAGCGAGGGCACGGATCTCCTCGGCCAGCTCCTCGCGGGCGTCCGCGGTGAGGGTCGGGGCTTCGGGCATGAGCTTCGGCGTCGATCGGGCGCCGTAGGCGACCTTTCTCTCCCGTACCCGCCGGGCCACAGCGACCACCGTCCCCTCCTCGTCCTCCAGTATCGTAACTCCGACGGAGCCTTCTTCATCTGACTCCATCATACGCCGGCCGATCATCCAGCCATCATCGCCCCGCGCCCAACGCCTCAAGGACGGCGGTCGGACACCGTCGACTCGCCCACCTCCGCATGACCTCCGCGCTCACGGGAGTGAACTTCCGCCCCCGTGATTGGTACCAGAGCCGACCCCGCCATTTCACGAGGCGCATCGACCGGGGATCGATGATCAAATCTCGGACGTCACAGGGACGGACCTTCCGCCGGTGCCTGGGCGCCGCGATGGTGCTCGTGCTGATCGGCAGCACGGCGGTCGCGGCCGCGCACTCGCACGCCGACGGCCAGCAGCACCGGCAGACCTGCGCCACCTGCACCGTCCATTATCAGCCGCACGACACGGCGCCGCCGACGGCTCTTCCGGAGCCTCCCCTCGTCGAGCTCGTCACGCTGTCGACGCACGTCTGGCAGGCCGTCCGCGCCGACGACTTCTTTCCCTCCAGCCTCTCCCGCGCCCCTCCAGCCTGATCCCGCCGTTCTCGCTTCTCATTCACAGAACTGCGTTCCGTCGTTCCCGCACTTCGCGGGACACCTACGGAGGATCTGGCCTTGTATCGACACACGATGTTCGTGGTCGCCGTCATGGCGGCCATCGGCCTCGGCGCCGCGTCTCCGCTGCGCGCCCAGGAGGTAGATGAAGGACCCGCCGGCAGGGATTCCCTGCTGGCCGAGCTGCGGGCGCTGACCGCCCGCCTCGATTCGCTGGAAGCCGTCGTCGCCGAGCTGCGCGCGGGCCGGCAGGACACCACGGAGGCCGTCGACGAGCTCGCGGCGCTGCGGGCCGCCGCCGCGAAAGCCGCGGCCGCCGCCGACACGACCGTCGAAACCGCGCCCGCCGCGCCCGCCGGCCGGCGCAGCCTGAGCTCGCTCAACCCCGAGATCAGCGCGACCGGCGACTTCCGCATGCGCGGGAACTCGCCGGGGCCCCAGGTCGACAACTTCCTGGTGCGGGAGTTCGAGCTCTCCTTCCAGGCGGCGCTCGACCCCTACGCGAGCACGAAGATCTTCTTCAGCTACGAAGAGGGCTCCGTCGACCTGGAAGAAGGCTACGCCTACTGGTCGGGGCTGCCCGGGGGGCTGCGCCTCGACGCGGGACGGATGCGCCAGCAGATCGGCGAGCTGAATCGCGTCCACCTGCACGCTCTCCCGCAAACCGAGTATCCCCTCGTCCTGCAGGAGTACTTCGGCGAGGACGGGCTGGCCGGCGACGGGGTGCGCCTCTACTGGCTGGCGCCGTTCAGCGGCCCGGGCGGCGCGGTGCACGAGCTCACCGCCGAGGCCACGGTGGGCAGCAACGAGGTGATGTTCGAGGGCGGCAACCGCGCCTCCTTCCTCGGCCACCTCAACAACTTCTGGCAGCTCAGCCCCTCGACGTTTCTGCAGGTCGGGCTGACCGGCCTGTACGGCGAGAACCCCGACAGCAGCCTCGTATCTCGGGTCGGCGGGGCGGATTTCCGTTTCACCTGGCGGCCGCCGGGACGCGAACTCTACCGCTCGTTCACCGTCCGCGGCGAGGTGTACGGCGCGCAGCAGAAGCTGGGCGGGATCGGCCAGACTCGCTGGGGCGGTTACGCCGGCGCCGAGTACCAGCTCGGACGCAGCTGGTTCGCGGGCACCCGGTTCGATTGGGTCGAACCGCTCGACGGGCCCGACGGCGCCCACGACTGGCAGCTCGTTCCGAGCCTGAGCTGGTGGCAGAGCGAATGGGTTCACCTGCGAGCCGAGTGGCGGCACCTGTCCCGCGCCGTCGACGCCAGCCTCCGCGACACCTCCGACCAGTTCGTCGTCCAGGTGGTCTGGGCCGTCGGACCCCACAAACACGAGAGCTACTGATGAACACATACATGCAGATATCGACGAAGATCATCTCGCTGATGGCGGCCGTCGGCGCCCTGGGCGCGGCGCCCGCGCCGGCGAGCGACATTTCCGCACCGGCACCGCAGGCCGGCCCTCGCGTCGTCACCTCTCTGACCACGTACGGCTCGATCGCACGCGAGATCGTCGGCGACCGCGGCGAGGTCGTATCGATCGCCGACGGCGCCGAGAATCCGCACTTCGTGACGCCCCGTCCCAGCCTCGTCCTGCAGCTCAAGCGGGCGGACATGTTCGTGGTGACCGGTCTCGACCTCGAGCTCTGGATCCCGGCGATCGAAGACAAGGCGAACAACTCGAAGGTGCGGCCCGGCTCGGCAGGCTACGTAACCGCGTCGACGGGCATCGACCTGCTCGACGTCCCCGAATCGGTGAGCCGCCAGGCGGGCGACATCCACGCCTTCGGCAACCCGCACATCTGGACCTCGCCGATCAACGCGATCGTCATCGGCGGGAATATCCTGGCTGGCCTCAAGCGCGTGGCTCCCGCCAACGCCGACTACTACCAGCAGCGCTACGACGCCTGGAAGGACCGGATGATCCGGGCGTTCGCGGGGGACGAGGTCGTCGAGATCCTCGGCGCCGACGCGGTGTTCGGCCTGGCCCGGGACCACAAGCTCCTCGACTTCCTCGCCGCGCAGAGCTACCAGGGCAAGCCGCTCACGGACCGGCTCGGGGGCTGGCTGAAGGCCGGCGAGCCGTTCCGGGGCGGCCACATGGTCTGCTACCACAAGGAATGGGACTACTTCAGCCGGGCCTTCGGCGTGCGTTGCGAGGAGTACGTGGAGCCGAAGCCCGGAATCCCCCCGACGCCGAAGCACGTGGCCGACGTGATCCAGCTCATGAAGGACCGCGGGATCCACGTCCTGTTCTCGACCAACTACTTCGACCAGGGTCAGATCCGGTCCGTGGCCCAGCGGACGAACTCGGTCCCCGTGATCGTTCCCGCCAACACGTTCGGGGCGCCGGGCATCGAGACCTACAAGCAGCTCGTCGACCTCTGGGTCGGCGAGCTCGCGGCCGCGTTCGAGCAGGGAAGGAGCTGAGCGATGTCGGAGCTACTGCAACTGATGATCGCGCCGTTCGTGGCCTCGATGCTGCTGGTCGCGATGCTGTCGTATCTCGGCGTCCACATCATCGCCCGGGGCGTGATCTTCGTCGATCTCGCGCTCGCCCAGATGGCGGCGCTCGGCGTGACGTTCGGCCTGCTGTTCCACGTGAGCCCCGACGCGCCGCTGTCGTACGGATTCGCCCTCGGGTTCACCACCCTCGGGGCCGCCCTGTTCGCCATCACGCGGGAGCACAGCGAGGAGCGCCGCGTCCCGCAGGAGGCGATCATCGGGATCGTCTACATCGTCGCGACGGCCGCGGCGCTGCTGATCGCCGACCGGACGCCCGCGGGCGGCGAGGCCGTGAAGGACGTGCTGGTCGGCAGCCTGTTGTGGGTGAGCTGGCCGACGATCGGGCGGATCGCGGTGGTGTACGCGGTCGTCGGCGTGATCCAGTGGCTGCTGCGCGACCGCTTCCTGACCGTCTCGTTGCGGGAGGACGAGGCGGAGGAGAAGGGGTGGAGGATCCGCTGGTGGGACTTCCTGTTCTACGGCCTGTTCGGCGTCGTGATCACCCTGGCGGTGCCGCTCGCCGGCATCCTGCTCGTGTTCACGCTGCTGGTCGTGCCCGCGGTGGTCGCGTTCCAGTTCACCCGGTCCACGGGCGCGCTGATCGCGATCAGCTGGGCCGTGTCGGCGCTGGCCGTCGTGGCGGGACTCGCGACGTCGTTCCACTTCGACCTGCCGACCGGCCCGTTGATGGTGTGCACCTTCGGGCTGCTGCTGCTCGTGGCGTTCGTCCTGAGGCGGGCTATGGGCCGCCCGGCTTGAATCGGAACGCGAGGGGAGGCAGCGCGTACCTCGACAGAATGCGTGAGGCCGACGCGTCAGCGGCCGGCCGGGACCAGGTGCTTCGACGTCTACGAAGGAGAGCGAAGATGCTGTTTCCCGGTCGAACGCTGCTCATGTCCGTCGGAGGGTTGGCCGCGGCGGCCGCCCTGGCCGCGAGCCCTCCAGGATCGCCGACCGCTCCGGCCCTGTGGGCGGGCCTCGTCCCGGGCCAGTTCCACGTGGGCTACGAGCAGCTGCGGGGAAATCGTGGGCCCGTGTTCGCCTGGTACCCCGCCCCGGCGGCCGGACCGGCGCTTCGGTTCGGCGACTACCTGGACGACGGGGAGGCCGCGGGCCTCGCACGTTTCCTCGGCAGTACGGGAATCCCCGGGTCCACGATCGACAGCCTGTTCGCCAGCCCGCTGTTCGCCGCCACCGACGGGCCGGCGCTCGACGCTCCGTTCCCGATCGTCGTCGTCGCACAGGGAAACGGCGAGAGCGTGATCGACCAGGTCGTCCTGTGCGAATACCTGGCCAGCCGGGGATACGTCGTCGTCACCACCCCGTCTCCAACCCGGGAAACGCCGCTGGAGCGCGAGGACCAGGTAGGGGAGTTCGCCGAACGACAGGCGGACGACCTCGCCGCCGCGGTCGAGGTCGTCGCGGCTTCGCTCCCCGCCGACACGAGCACGATCGGGGTCGTCGGGCACAGCTTCGGCGCCCGGGCGGCGCTG
>JASFRN010000150.1:0-5501 GCA_050114915.1 Gemmatimonadales bacterium
GACCGCCTCCCCCCTCGGGCCGGGCACGGTCGATCGTTCGCTCCGCTTCGGTGTGCTCGATCCCGCCGCGGCGCTCGACCTCGTCCGGGGGGCGCCGGAGCGGGCCGTTCGTTTGCGGGATCTGGCCGTGCGGCGGATCGGCGGCGCGTCGGGACGGCTCGTCGTATCGGCGGAGGTCGTGAACGCGACCCGCACGGACGCCGCCGGGCTGACGCTGGCCGCGGGCCTCGACGGCGGCGCGCCGGAGACGACGGAGCTCGCGAGTCTCCCGGCGCTGGGCGCGCGGCGCGTCGAAATCCCGCTGGCGGCCGCGCCGGGAGCGCACGCGGTCGCGCTCTCCCTCTCCCGCGGGGCCGACGACCTCGACCGCCGCGACCTCGAGGTGACGGTCCCTGCGGAGATGCCGGTTCGACTGCCGGTGGCCGCCGGGCCACCCTCGATCGAGTGGAGGGGTACGTCGGCGGCGGTCTCCTACGACGCCACGATCTACAACCCCGCCGACGCCGAGCGCGCCGTTCGCGTCCAGGTGGCCGTCGACGATTCCGTCGTGCAGCAGGAGACCCGGACGGTACCGGCCGGCGGGGATCTCGTCGTGCCCGTCGCGTGGACGGCCGGCCCGCTGGACCAGCCGATCGACCTGTCGCTCGAGGTCCGCGTCACGCCGGCCGACGCGGGCGCCGGCGAGGCGGAGGCCGCGACCTCGCGTCGCTGGCGGGTCGTGCGGCTGTCGCGCGATACGATCTCGATGCACCTGCAGTACGCGCAGCCGAACACCACGCTCCACGTGGTCGTGGACGCTCCGTGGATGACGATGCGCGACTACGTCCCGATCATGGTCTACGTGCCTTTGCGCCCCGCGGGACCGCTCGGTCGCACGAGGATCTCGGGAATCGACCTGACGCGCGATGCGCCGGGTCTCGACTTCGAGCCCGACGCGAACCGCATCCTGTTCGACACCTGCGACGACTGGGGAGAGGGAGCGGTCGGCGACGTTCCGATCAACCTCGCCGACTGGCTGCGCATGAATGCCAACCTGGGCGCCGGCCTGATCGGTCCGCTCGGCGATCCCGTCGAGCTCACCGGGCTGGCGTGCGAGCTGCGCGACGACCACTGGCACGTCATCTACCGGATTCCGTGGGCCTGGCTCGGGGGCTTGAGACCATTCCGCTACACGGCCGTCACCGTCGGCGTCCGCCAGATGATCTCACAGCCGTACGACCCGGTCGACGAGAGCGGGATCGCCCACATCACCTCGGGCACCGGGTACGCGGGCGCCCGCTACAGCGCGATGCCGCAGGTCGTGAACACCACGTACCGGAAGGTTCTGCGCTTCTTCAGAGAGCAAGCCGGCCTGCCGAAGTTCGACGAGCGGGACCACTATTACGACGGTCACGTCCACATGTACTCCGAGCACACGATCGACCGGGGCACGCTGGCGCCGCTGAAGAACTTCGGCGGTCCGCTCGCGATGCTCGTCGAGTCGAGCTACGCGCTCGGGTTCGTCGACCGTCCGCTGGCTCCGAACGGCTTCGGCGCCTACAAGGACCAGCTCGTCCTCACGAACCACAACGCGTTCTACTCCGGGCCGCCCTACGATGCGGGCTCGGTGCCGTTCTACGGGCCACTGCGGGGAGCTTCACTGCTCAACCAGCCGACCGGGCCGCTGCTGGCCGCCTTTCCCGGTTCGCAGGAGTTCGACTGGCACCGGATGACCTTCGGCAAGTTCGCGGGGGAGGAAGTCGACCTGGCCAGTCGGCACGTCGGGCAGGACGGGGGGATCGCCTCGCAGCAGCTTCTCCGTCTCGGCCATCACTTTCTCGTCTACGACGCGGAGCATTTCGAGGGCCCGTGGCACGGAGGAAACGTCACGGAGGCGCTGAAGATCCTGGCGCCCAGGACCGGCCACGCCGCCGCCGCGCTGCTGGGTGACGTGGCGAATCCTAATCCGCTCGACAGCGTCCTCACCCGGATGCACGACCACGGCGAGGACGGCTTCGGGTACGCCGCCCACCCGGAAGCCCCGATGTTCCTGTGGCCCGAGTCCTATTTCGATCTCGCGATCGGCCGCGAAGAAACCGGCAACAACAGCCGAACCGGCGACTACGTGCGCATGCCGCAGCAGGAGTTCGTCTTCAAGGGCGCCCAGGTATGGAACGCGAAGACCGAGCTCGAGGCGAAGTACACGCCGGAGCAGCTCCTCGCCCAGTCGCCGTTCTCCGGCCGCTGGGGTCCGCGGTTCCAGCGCTCCGATGCCTGGGAGGATGCGCTGGAGACCGGACTCAGGGCCTACCGCGAGCGGCTGACCTGGGGCCTGTCGTACAACTTCGCCGAGTCGCCCGAAGACGTGTTCATCCGCAAGAACTTCATGGTGGCGGGAACCGACGCGCACGGCGACTTCAACTACGGCGAGGACGTGCTGACGACGAACTTCGTCGCATTCGGCGCGGCCGTGGACGACCTGAAGCCGACGCTGGGGAGCAACGCCTACGGCAGGGTCCGCACCTACGTGCTGGCGCACGACGGCGAGGGCGTGTTCGGGGGGAGCACGAGCTCCGTCACCGGGCGCCAGCAGGACGCCTACCGGCGCGGCCAGAGCGTGCTCACGGACGGCCCGATCTGCGAGTGGTGGCTCGACTCCTCCGGCCGGCACAACCCGGCCGCCGGCATCCAGCGCTGGCACGACGCGGAGGAGAAGTTCGAGAACGTCGAGGGCCGGATCGGCGGCAGCGGGGCGTTCGACGGCGGGCGCACCCTGCTGACCACGAACCAGCAGAACAACGCCGTGTTCTCGCGCACCCGCTGGTTGCCGTCGCAGAGCCCGTACGCCGGCTCGATCGAGCGCTTCACCTACGATCGGGTGAACAAGGAACGGTCCAACACGGGCGGCTTCGCGGCCGGCCCGCCCGGCAGCCCGCAGGAGTCGAAGCTCCCGGACGCGTTCAACGACTGGGCGCGGGGCGCCGAGGCGCTGATCCTCCACGGGAAGGCGCCCGTCAAGGTCCAGAATCCCGACGCCGCGCACTCGTTCGAGGGCACGGAGCGCTGCATCGCGAACCCGATCTGGGTGATCCCCTCGGCGATCGAGATCGAGGCGCCCGAATCCTGTCCCATCCGGCCGGGCGCCCTGAAGGCGACCTTCTACTTTCCGAACACGATCGGGTCGTCGGACGGCGTGTTCGTCCGGCCGCTGGACCGCACGGGGGTGAGCGAGAACCCCGAGACGCCGCTCGTCCCGCAGCCGGGGTGGAAGCTGTGGCGCGCCGACCAGGGCCTGGTGCGCAACGGGGCGTACATCGCCGTCAACGAAGAACCGATCGCCTGTCCCAGCGGACCCTGGGACGCGGTGCAGCATGCCCCCTCGACCAATCGGTTGTCCTACGTCGTCTACATGAAGAATCCGACGGACCTGCACGGCGAGAAGCTGAACGACGTCGGCGACACCTTCGTGGTCGGGCTCCCGGGCCTGATTCCCGATTCCACGCGGCTTCCCCCGCCGGAAGACTCGATCCCGCCGCGCCAGCCACCGCCCCAGGACTCGATCCCGCCGCAGGACTCGGTGCCCCCGACTCCGCCGGATTCGGTGCCGCCGGCGCAGGACTCGATTCCACCGGTGACCGAGGACTCGGTGCCTCCCGTGACCGAGGACTCGGTGCCCCCGGTGGCGGAGGATTCCGTGCCGCCGGCCGAGGATACCGGCGACATCTTCGAGGGCGTCGACGTCGACCCGGGCATCCTCAACGATCCGATCCTCGACGGCGGCCCCCGCCTGCCGGGGATGCAGCGGTTCGTCATGGAGCTGCCGGCGCTGCGGCTCGGACCGGCCGGCGGAGTGGCGGGAGGCGGTGGCGGCAGCGGTTCGTCCGGTCCTTCTGCGGCCGATCTGGAGATCGCCGTCCGTGGGTCCGAAGGCTGGCCGCCGCAGCCTCGTCTCTACATCTCGGGGCTCGGCAACTCGACCGGCGAGGCGTTCCAGATCCAGGCGGCCAATCTCGGCGACGCGCCGCTGGAGCTGCCCGCGGGCGCCCTCGTCGTGGAGCCCGTGGATCTCGGCAGCCGGGCCGGGAAGCAACTGGCCGACCAGCTGTCACGCATCGGCGACCTCGACCCGGGCGCCGTGGTGCAGCGGACGCTCGACGGCTACTGCGTGAACATCGGCCTGGGCGTGCCCCCGACCGGCACGACCTTCCGGGTCGCGTCGCGCGCGCTGCAGCAGCAGTTCGCGCCGATGCGGGGGATCCTCGACGTCTCGCGCGCCCTGTACGACGCCGGCGGGCTGCACCCCGACAGCGATCCGGAGGGGTACTTCCACTCGATCCGTCAGTGGGCGATCTGGACGCGCATCGAGGAGTTCGACCAGAAGGGGTACGAGGACGCGTTCGTCGCGCACACGAAGAAGAACTTCGAGGCGGCGGGCCGCGACTGGAACGGCGAGATCGAGAAGGTGGTGCGGAGCGTCGTTCCCAATCGCTGGCAGGACATCCAGGCGGTGCTGGAGCGGGCGAGGTAGGCGGAGGCTGATCGCCGGCCTGACGGGCGACGGCGTCGGCCGGCGATCGTCCAACCCGTGTAGCTGCTGCCGTCCACCGAGCGCCGCAGCATCGCGCGGATCAACCGGCGTCCGCGGCGCTCGGCGGATTACCCCGCGGCCGGCCCGGACTGCCCGTCACACCTCCACCACGATCGTCACGTCGTCGAGCGTCGTGCCTTTCAGCACGCCGGTCGGCGCCCGGCTGAGCTGGCGTCCGGGCAGGTAGTACAGCCCCGACAAGGTGAAACTGGAGAGCCCGTCGAGTTGATCGGAGAGGGCGCTGTTCAATGTACCCATGCCGCTGATCACCTTCGGCTTCAGCTTGTCGCCGATCTTTCCCGCCTTGACACCGCTCTCGACCCAGTAGGCCCAGCGCGCGACGTACCCGCGCAGATGTCCGCCGCCGTCGAGGTACAGGTAGATGTGATAGGTGATGCTCGCGTCGTAGTCGGGCCACCAGTCGATCTCGATCCGCAGCCGTTGGTGCACCTTGAGGTAGCGGCGGTTGGGGTCGAGATAGCTGATCCCGGACGGCCACATCTCCCAGGTCAGCGTCGGATCACCCTTACGCTTGGCCTGCGATCCGGCCAGCTCGGCGTCCAGCATCGTCTTCCACTGGTTGAGGAACAGGTCGCGGAAGCTGAGGCGGAACTCGTTTCCTCGGTTGGCGCCGACGAGGAGCATGCTGCGGGCGCGATCGTTGAACGAGTAGTCGGAGAACCGGTCGACGTCCAGGGCGCTCGACTCTCCACGTCGATTCGTGATCTGCAGGAACTCGCCGTTGAAATTCCCCAGGTCGAAGAAGCCGAACAGGGGCCCGAACAGGATGAGGGTCGCGTCGACGCTGGAGGACCTGTAGACGGTGGCGGAGCTCAGGTTGTTCTTGATCCCGAACGACGACATGCTCGCACTCGTGACCCGATTGTAGCGGTCCGAGCTTCCGAGCCCGAAGAGCCGGGCGGTTCCCGACTGA
>JASFRN010000151.1:0-5270 GCA_050114915.1 Gemmatimonadales bacterium
ACCAGCGCTGCTCGCCCTCGAAGTAGCTCTCCACGCCGCGGGCCGCCCAGGCGTCGAGCTCGGCCCGCACGGCCGCCCGGGTCGTCCGGGGCAGCGGGCCGAGAGAATTCCCGAGGAAATAGACATGTTCGTCGCCCGGACCCGGCAGCTCGAAACGCTCGCGGAACGGAGCCAGCGGATCGTCCGCGTCCAGCGCGCGGGCGAACGCCTCGCCCGGCTCGAATTCCGCGCCGGCCGCCACGGCGGGCCGGGGGCCCGAATTTCTCGTCTCCATACGCGGAGTCTCGACCGCGCGTCCCCCGCGGGCAAGTCCACGTTGACACTCTGGTCAAACCGACCCTAATTTCCCATTGATGTGTGGACCGTGCTCGTACCACGGATCCACGGTGAGGATGCGTCAGTATCAGGAGAGACGAATGCGGACGACCGGCAGGGTCAAGTGGTTCGACAACGCCAAGGGCTACGGCTTCATCACCATGGAAGACGGGTCCAAGGACTGTTTCGTGCACCACACGGCGATCGAGGGGGTCGGCTTCAAGACTCTCGAAGAGGGTGAGCTGGTCGAGTTCGAGGTGACCGAGGGCCAGAAGGGTCCCGCCGCCAAGAACGTCACCCGGGTGGGCACAGAGGGCTGAATCACCGCCCGTGCCGATTTGCGCCGAGCGCCGCTCCGAGACCCGGAGCGGCGCTTTCGTTTGAGGGGCGCGCCGTCCGCGCCGTCCGCCCGCTGTTGCTCGGCCTGAGCAGGCTCTATTCTCTCCCCGACGCTCGAAAATCTCTGCCCGGAGGTCGACTCGGACGACCAGCGACGTCTGCAGCTGCACCGTGACCTGACGCGGTTTCCCGCCGACCTGTTCCAGTTCGATCCCCGCATCCGCGAAGGCTGGCTGTCGGACCGCTACTTCCTGCGCACCGCCGCCACGCTGCGACACGACGGCCGGGACCCGGTGGTCGACCTGCAGTTCTTCCCGCGGCGCGACGGGATCGTGGCGGGCCTGTACGAGTGCATCCGGATGATCCAGACGCAGCTCGCCGGGGACTACGACCACCACGACCTCGAGCTCTGGAGCCTGCGGGACGGCGACGAGATCGCCGCCTGGGACGTCGCGTTCCGGATCATCGGCCCCTACCGCGCCTTCGCCCACCTCGAGACGATCATCGACGGCGTGCTCGCGCGCCGCAGCCGGATCGCGACGAACGTCTCCCACGCGGTGGCGGCGGCCGGCGACGTGCCGGTGATCTACTTCGCGCCGCGCCACGACGACTGGCGCATCCAGACGCCCGACGGCTACGCGGCCCGCATCGGCGGCGGCCAGAGCGTCTCGAGCGACGCCGGGGCCGCCTGGTGGGGCGGCGAGGGCGTGGGCACGATGCCGCACGCGCTGATCGCGGCCTACGGCGGCGACGCCGTGGCGGCGACCCTGGCGTTTGCCCGCTACGTGCGCGACGAGGAGCCGGACGTGCCGGTGATCAGCCTCGTCGACTTCAACAACGACTGCGTCGGCGATTCGCTGGCCGTGGCCCGCGCGATGCGGGAGACGTTCGGCGACCGGGTCCTGGCCGGCGTCCGGCTCGACACGAGCGGGCGGCTGATCGACAAATCGCTGATCGACGACCCGGAGCTCTGGGGGCGCGAGGACCTCCGGGGGGTGAATCCGCACCTCGTCCGCAAAGTCCGGGCGGCGCTGGACGCGGAGGGGTTCGACTACGTGGGCATCGTGGTCAGCGGCGGCTTCACGCCCCGCCGCATCAAGCACTTCGCCCGGCTGGGGCTGCCGATCACCGCCTATGGCGTGGGCAGCAGCGTCCTGGGGCGCGGGAACGAGAGCGACGGCGTCGTGCCGGAGTTCGATTTCACGGGCGACGTGGTGGCCGTCGACGGCGAGCCCGTCGCCAAGGTCGGGCGCGACCGCTGGGAGAACCCGCATCTCGTCCGCGTCGACTGGGAGCTCCTCGCCCGGGCGGACGCCGGCGAGGCGCCGGAGCTGAACGGCCTCGAGAACGAGGCCGACGCCCGGGACCTGCGCTGATCAGCGCAGCATCTCGAACAGGGCGGACTCGCCGCCGGTCGCGGCCTGGAACGCCGCTTCGCACAGCGGCATTCCGTCGCTGCCGTTCGTGAGCACGACGAGGGCGTCGCCGGCTCCTGCGTCGGCGTAAGCCAGCGTCCGCACCCCGAGCGTCTCTCCCCAGTGCCAGAAGGCCGTCCGGTCACGGCCGTCCAGTCCCCATCCAGCGCCCCAGGCCAATCCGTCGCTTCGCTCGATCGGGGCGTCGAACGCCAGCGCACGCAGCCGGTCGTCGGCGAGCCAGTGCCGCAGGAGGAGCAGGTAGTCGGATGCCGTAGTCCGCAGGCTGCCGGCCCCGTTCGGAACGATGAAGTTGGGAACCGTCGGCGCGGCGGGCAGCTCGCGGTCCGCCATCCGGCTCGCGCGCGCCGTGATATCCGGGTCGATCTGCCGGAGGCGGGCCTGGGTCACATCCGCGGGATCGAGGCTGTTCTCCTCGGCCCAGGCCATGAGGGCGCGCTCCTTCCACGCCGCCAGCGCGGCGTACTCCCCGAACCGCTCCTCGGGCGCCACGTGCGGCGGCACCGCACGGGCGGCGAGATCCGGCCGCGGGAGGTACGAGCTCGAGTCCATACCGAGCGGACGGAACACGATCTCGCGCGCCAGGCGTTCGAGGGCCTTCCCGGTCGCCGTCTCCAGGGCGCGCTGCACGAGCACGTAGCCCTCGCCGGAATAGCGCCAGCCCGTGCCCGGTTCGAACGCGACCTCGAGCGGGCCGGGCTCGAAGCGCCAGTTCGGGAGGCCGGAGGCGTGCTCCAGCGCATGCCTGGAGGTGATCTCGCCGGCCCGGCGACCGGTGGGAATGTCGTCCTCGAGGTACTCGACCACGGGTCGGTCGACGTCGAAGGCGCCTTCCCGGTGGAGCGCCCAGGCGATCGTGGCGACCACGGGCTTCGAGAGCGAGGCGGCCGCGAAAACGCCGTCCGGGGTCGCCGCGCGCGCGCTCCCGTCGGGAGCTGCCGTCCTCGCGCCGGCGGCGACGGCGGCGACCGGCATCTCCGGCCCGCCGAGGGCCACGCTCACGGCAGGCACGCCATGGGCGGCGAGCTGTGAGGGAAGTCCTTCGATGAAGGCTTCGGGCAGTCGCCACCGGGGCGACGGTGGCAGCCAGGTCGTGGCGGCGCGGGGAGCGGCCAGGCCAGTTCCGGATCCGACCGCGAGGGCGCCCAGCGCCCCGCCCGCATCGAGCACGAAACGACGTCGCGAAACTCCCATCCCCGCCTCCTGTGCTAAGAATTTAACACAAGAAGGATAGGGCAAGGGGCCGCGGTCGTCTACCGCGGGTCGGGCCGCGGGACGTCCTCGGGCCGCGCCGCCAGCTCGCGGGCGCGGTCGGCGACCTCCTCGAAGTCGAGCTCCCGCTTCTCCGCCCACTGCCGCAGGCGGATCACGTGCAATCCGAGCGCCCCGGCGCCCACGAGCATGAGCAGCACGGGGAGCAGCCATTCGAGAACGAGGCCGAACGTGGCGGCGTCGAGGGCGCCGGTGACCAGGGCGAGCGCGCCGGCCGCCAGGCCGAGTCCCCCGGCGACCGCGGCGGGCGTGATCGGCGCCGTGCGGGCCTCGAGGCGCAGCTGCTGGCCGCCGTCCGTCGGCCCGACGACGGCGTGCACCTCGCCGTCGGTCCACTCCCGGGCCGACGGACGGGTGGTCACCCGGCCGCGCGCGTCGAACACCTCCCGCATCTCGCCCGCGAGGACCTCCCATTCCCGGTCGGTGAGGGCACGCGGGAGATCGACGGTACGCTCGACGCGGGTCGGGGCCCGGGCGCCGGTCGACGCGCCGACTCCGCCGTCCGCGTCCACCAGCGCCGCCGCCGCGGCGACCCGGTCCGGGAGCAACCCGACCTCGCGACCGACCTCCTGGAGCTCTTCGAGGGTGAGTCCGGCCCGGGAACCCGCGGCCGGCGGGGCGGCGTCCCGCGCTTCGGCGGCCAGGGCGAAGATCTCGCCGATCTCCTCGTCGTCGTACCGCCGGTCCGGCTTCCGGCCGCTCATCTAGGCCCCGTACGGCACCCAGATGTTCTTCACGTGCGTCGCCTGGCGGAGGAACTCCTCGCCCTCGGCCTGCGCGTCGTCCGTCCAGTCGCGGGCCTTCCCGCCGTTCACCCAGGTGCGCTTCATGTTGCCGACCGACAGCCGCTCGACCTCGGCGCCGCCCGCGGCGGGCCCGAAGTACCACATCCCGGCCACGTCGTCGTGCGCTGCGAGAACCGGCGCCAGCTCGTCGCGCAGGCCGGTCACGATGTTGATCACGCCGCCCGGCACGTCGGAGGTGTCGAGCACCTGGTAGAGGTCGGTGGCGGCGAGCGGCCACGCCTGCGACGGAACGGCCACGACCGCGTTGCCCATGCACACTGGCGGGATCACGGTCGAGACGAAGCCGAGCAGCGACGGCGCGCTCGGGCAGACGACGCCCATCACCCCGAGCGGCTCGGGCATGGCGAGCGTCACGTTGCGGAACGGCGTGTGGTGGACGCGACCGTCCCACTTATCGGCCCAGGCCGCGTAAGCGAACAGCCGGCGGATCGAGCGCTCCACTTCGTCGGTCGCGTCGTCCGCGGAGGCCCCGGTCATCTCCCGGATCCGGTCGACGAACTCGTCCTCGCGCGCCGACAGGTTCTCGGCCAGGTAGAACAGCACCTGGGCCCGGTTGTGGGCCGTCGCGTTCGCCCACTTGCCGGCGGCGGCGTGCGCGGCCTCGACGGCGTTGCGCAGGTCCTTCCGGTTGCCGCGCCCCGCTTCGCCGACCCGGTGCCCGTCGGGGCCGAGCACGTGCAGCGAGTAGGTGGCGTCCGGGCGCGCCTGCTTGCCGCCCACGTACATCTTCGCCGTGCGGTCGATCGGAGGCGGTCCGCCGTTGCCGCCCGAACCGTCGCCCGCCGCGGTCCGCGCGGCCATCTCGTCGTCGCCCAGCGCCGGGGCCGGCTCGTCCGCCAGCGCCGGCGCGTCGGCCGTCCAGGCCGGCTTCACGTACTCGAACAGCCCCTCGAGCCCGCCCTCGCGGCCGTAGCCGCTCTCGCGGTAGCCGCCGAACCCCGAGGCGGCGTCGAACATGTTGGTGCAGTTGATCCACACCGTGCCGGCCTGCACGCGCGGGGCGATGTCGAGCGCGAGGTTGATGTTCTCCGTCCACAGGCTGGCGGCGAGTCCGTAGCGCGTGTTGTTCGCCAGCTCGACGGATTCGTCGGGCGTGCGAAAG
>JASFRN010000152.1:0-5250 GCA_050114915.1 Gemmatimonadales bacterium
GAACGTCGTGCAGTGGTCCGCAGGCTACGGGACCGCGGACGGCGGGGACGACTCGGTGACGGTGCGAACGGTGTTCCGGCTGGGCGAGCTCTCGGAACCCGTGGTCGCGCTCGCGCTTCACCGGCTTTCGAATGCGCGGGCCTGGAACGTCGAGTCGCCGGTCTCGACCTGGGCCCACGCGCAGACGATCCCCTCCGGCCTGCAGGAAACGAGCGCCGCCGACATCCTGTCGCACACAGGCCCCGACGGGGCCGATTTCCCCCTGCTGCAGCACCTGGTCGAGATGGCCGAGGGCCACGACCTCGAGGTGCTGGTCCGTGCCATGGTGCTCGACCCCCACCATCTGACCTCGATGACCTTCGTGCCGCTTGCGTCGGGCGGGATGGCGCGAGGCCACGACCGATCCGGCCAGCCGCTTCCCGCCTCGCCCGTCGACGGGGACGACATCTCCGGCTCCCTGTTCTCGTCGGCCTCCGACTACGCACGCTTCTTGATGGAAGCCTCGACGCTGGGCCGCCGGGATCCTGCCACCTGGCACCGTCTGGTGCGGCCGCACGGACCGATCGCCGAGGAGCATCATCTCGCCCGCGGGCTCGGCTGGATCGTCGCCCGGGCCAAAGACGGCTCCCCGCTGGCATTCCGCGTCGGCACGACGCCGGGATACACGAGCTTTGCGCTGGTGGACGAAACGCGGAAGCGGGCGCTCGTCGTGTTCACGAACGGGGACGGCGGCGTGGACCTCACGGAAGAGGTGCTGCGGTTTCTCGATCCGTGGTCGGCTCCGGTCGTGAAGGCCTACCTGCACCCGCAGGAGTAGCCGGACGCCTTGTGGCCGGTCGGGTGACGCGGCGAAGTTGACGTCATGGACGCCGTAGATTCCCGCAAGCTCGATCTCGGACGCTGACGTGCCGGCCGCCCTGGACGTGCCGACGCTCCGCACCGAGCGGCTCCTGCTGCGGCCCCTGGAGCCGTCGGACGCGTCCCGAATCCGCGAGCTGGCCGGCGCCCGCGAGATCGCGGCGAACACCCTGACGATCCCGCATCCCTACGAAGAAGGCATGGCCGAGGCATGGATCGCGGAAGCGGCCGCGGCCGCGAGGCGGGGCGAGAAGCTGGTCCTCGCGGTCACGACGGACGCCGACGGGCTCGTCGGCACCGCGGGCCTCGACCTCCAGCCGGAGCACCGACGCGCGGAGCTCGGCTACTGGATCGGCATTCCATACTGGGGCCGAGGGTTCGCGACCGAGGCGGCGAGGGCCGTGGTCGACCACGGCTTCGGCCCGCTGGGCCTGCACCGGATTCACGCTCGCGTATTTCCCCGAAATCCCGCCTCGGGACGCGTGCTCGAGAAGCTAGGCATGCAACACGAAGGCCGCCTGCGGGGCCACATCCTCAAGTGGGACGAGTTCGAGGACGTGGAGAGTTACGGCATCCTGTCCACGGAGTGGGGATCCGGCCCCGGGGGAAGCGAGGAGTGACCATGGAGCGACTGTTCGACCTGATCGGGATGTTCGTGGGCGGCTGGCTCGGCTGGGCGCTGGGCGCCCGCGTCTCGTTCTTCGCCGCCTTCATGCTGGGAATCGTGGGCACCGGACTCGGTCTCTACGCGGCGCGGCGCTTCGGGGCGGAGTATCTCCCCTGAGCGGCGTCCGATGACGGCACTGCCCCTGCCCGCCCGACTCGAGACCGAGCGGCTCCTCCTGCGGCCCTGGCAACTCACCGACGCGGCGCCCCTCGAAGCGGCCCTCGCCGAGAGCGTCGATCACCTGCTCCCGTGGATCCCCTGGGCGACACGCGACGCGCCCTCCCGCCGGCAGACCGAGGGCCTCCTGGCCGGATGGATCGCGCAGCGCGAGAGCGGCGACAACTTCATCTACGCGGTCTTCGATCGCGACGGCGGCGAGCTGATGGGTGGAATCGGCCTGTATTCACGTGTCGGGCCCGACGCCCTCGAGGTCGGCTACTGGATCCGCCGGTCCGCCGCGGGACGGGGGCTGGCGACCGAGGCGACACGTGCGCTGACTTCGGCCGGCCTCGCCCTGCCGGGCGTCCGTCGGCTCGAGATCCACACCGATCCCCGGAACCTCGCGAGCCGGCGGGTGCCCGAGAAGCTGGGATACGCCCTGACGGGGATCCGCCGCGGTGAGTATCGGCTGCGCGGCGGCGAGCCCCGCGACACGGCGATCTACGAGCTGCGGACGCAGGGCCGAGCCCGGTGACGTCTCAGGTCGTGGGTCGGCCGATCTCGTAGTTCTCGGGCGGCGTCGCGCCCATGAGATTCTCGACGAAGTAGTCCCAGCGGCGCCGCATCATGTAATCGCTCGCCCGGCCGTATCCGTGGCCGGCATTCGGGATGATCAGCAGGTCGAAGCTCTTGTTCGCCTCGATCAGCTTCTCGACCACGAGCATCGTGTTCGAGGGCGGCACGTTGGAGTCCATTCCCCCGTGGGCGAGTAGCAGCTTGCCCTTGAGGTTCCGGGCGAAGTTCTGGTTGGCTTCGTCGTCGTAGTTGTCGCCCTCGCCGTCGGGATTCGGTGCCAGGAGGCCCTGGTAGCGCTCGCCCCAGTCATCCTCGTAGTTGCGGTTGTCGTGGTTGCCCGACTCGGCGATCCCGACCTTGAAGAAGTCGGGATAGCGGAACATCGCGCCGGCCGCCGCGAAGCCGCCGCCGGAGTGTCCCCAGATCCCCACGCGATCCAGATCGATCCACGAATAGCGCTCGGCGAGCTGACGGATTCCCGCCACCTGGTCCGGCAGCGTGTTGTCTCCCATGTCGCCGTAGTAGGCGTCGTGGAACGCCTTCGAGCGACCCGGCGTGCCCATCCCGTCGATCGCGACCACCACGAAGCCGAGCTCCGCCAGCGCCTGGTGGTCGCCGCGGGCCGGCGAGAAGCTGCGCCCGCGCACGCTGCCGCTCTGCGGGCCCGGGTAGATGTAGTCGACGATCGGGTATTTCTTCGTCGAGTCCATGTGAGTGGGCGTGAACATCATCCCGTAGATATCCGTCGTCCCGTCGCGCGCTTTCAGCTTGATGGGCGTCGGCGGCTTCCATCCCGTGGCCAGCAGCCGCGAGATGTCGGCCTTCTCCAGCGTCGCCAGCAGGTGGCCGTCCGTATCGCGCAACACGGTCACGGGCGGGGTGTCAGCCGTGGAATACGTGTCGATGAACGCGTCGCCCTCGGGCGACATGTCGACCGAATGGTTGGCGTCTTCCGGGGTGAGGAGCTTCTCCCCCGAGCCATCGAAGTTTATGCGGTAGAGATGCCGGAAGTACGGATCGCGGCCCGGCTCCTTGCCCTGGCCGGTGAAGTAGATCGTGCGGCCGTCCTCGTCGACCCGCACGATGTCGACCACGTTGCCGTCGCCGGTCGTGATCCGGTTCTTCAGCTCTCCCGACGCCAGGTCGTACAGGTAGAGGTGGACCCAGTTGTCGCGTTCCGACCACCAGATGAGCTCGTTCGAGTCGGGCAGCACCCGCCAGTTCTCGCCCGCCCCGGCGTCGCCGATCTGGGTCTCGGAGCTCTCTTCGAACAGGGTACGGACGTCGCCGGTCTCGGCGTCGGCCACGCGCACCCAGGCGTGCTTGTGGTCGCGCGAGCTCGAGACGAACGCCACGTGGGAGCCGTCGGGATACCAGAGGAGGTCGCAGATGCCCGAGCGGCAGGCGACGTGGTCGGAGACCATGGACCGGTGGGGATCGGGAGGCATGTCGAACGGCACGATCTTCGGCGCCCCCGGACCGGCCACGTCGATGACCATCCGCTCGATGCGGATGATCACGCTGTCGCCGGGCAGCGGATAGCGCCAGGCGTCGAGCTCGGGCTCGCCGACCTTCGTCTTCACCAGGTACATCATGCTGACGCCGCGCTCGTCCTGGCGGTACGTCGCGATGCGCCGCGAGTCGGGCGACCAGGTCACCACCGGCCGGTCGCTCCGCACCCAGCCGGCGTTGTTCGTGCCGTACCCGTAGTCCTTCTCGCCGTCGGTCGTGAGCGGCGTGTCCTCGCCCGTCTCGAGGTTCCGGACCCAGAGATCGTAGTCCCTGATGAACACGGCGCGCGTCCCGTCCGGCGAGACGACGGAGCTCGGCGGCGGGTCTACGCGGTCCCCCTCGTCATCGACCGCCGCGCAGCGGTAGGTGACCAGGTCGCACGTGTAGCGCTCGCCGCCTCCGCCTCGCCCACCACGGTTCGCCGACACCGACACGGTGATCGACGTCCCGTCGTCGGACATCTCGAGCGTGCGGAACGGGAGTTCGGCGCCGCGGAAATTGCGACCCGCCGCATCGCCGAGCGCGGCGGCGAGCCGATCGTGGTCGAAGGCGGGTTCACGCGTCCCGTTCGAGGGGTCTACGATCACGAACTCCGCCCCGTCGGCGGTCGCGACCCGGTACCAGACGCGGCCGTCGGGCAGCCACGTGGCCCGTCCCGGGATCCCGTTGACGAGCGACCAGGTGTTCTGGGCGAGGTACTGCTCCGCGTGGGCGTAATCGGCGACCGTGAGGCTGTCGGCGCTTTGCGCCGCGGCGGCCAGGGGAGCACCGAGCAGGAGTACGGCGGTCAGTTGAATTTTCATGGGCGCACGTTGTTGCGAGGCTGAAAGGGTGTCAACCTCCCCGCGCTGCTTCGAGGGAGCGCCACGCGTGGGCGGCCGGGGCGGGCTAGATTCCCGCACCATGCGAAGGCTGAACTTGCCCGAAATCGGCGACGTGGAGGGGTGTCCCGGCTGGCTGCACGGGGCCATGACGGGCTATCTGCAGGTGATGATCGAACGGCTGCGCCTGTACGACGCCGCCGCTCCGGTCATCGCGCACTTGCTGAAGGACACCGGAGGCCGGCAGATCGTGGACCTCTGCTCCGGCAGCGGGGGCCCCTGGCCGGGACTCCTGGCGAGGATCGCGGCCGACGGCGTCGACGCGCGCATCGTCCTGACCGACCTCGTCCCCGCTCACCACGACCCTGCCGGTCTCGACGGGCATCCGGCGATCACCTACCACCCGGCGTCCGTCTCGGCGCTCGACGTCCCCGCCGAGCTGCCGGGCCTGCGCACCATGTTCACGGCTCTTCACCATTTTGGACCCGAACAGGTGCGCGAGATCTTCGTCACCGCCCAGCGGGACAACGTCCCGTTCGCCGCCTTCGAGGCCACGGCGCGTTCGCTTCGCGGCCTCCTGACCGTCATGGCCGTCCCCCTTCTCGTCCTGTGGCTGATGCCGCGCGTCGAATCGGCGCATCCGCTCGCCCTGCTGCT
>JASFRN010000153.1:0-5222 GCA_050114915.1 Gemmatimonadales bacterium
GGGGCGGAGCTGTGGCCCGTGGTAAAACCCGACCGTTCCGGTCACCAGCAGGAGGTCTCCTTTGCGGACCTGGCGCTCCAGCCACGGCTGGCCGGGCCAGGCGCATTCGATCACCCCGGAGCGGTCGCGCAGCACGGCCCGGAAGATCCGCAGCTTGCCCCGCGTCGGGATCACGCCGCGGGCCACGACCCGCCCTATGACGGTCGCGTCATCGCCGGGCCGAAGCGACGCGGCGCTCCGTACGGTGGTCGCGTCCTCGTACCTGTGCGGCACGTGATACATGAGGTCGCGCCCGGTGTGCACGCCGAGCTTCGCGAACCGCTCGGCCCGTCGCGGCCCGACGCCTTTCAGATACTGGATGGAACTCTGCAGCCGGCTGCGCCGCGTCATCGGGTCAGGATCCTCGTTTCCGCCGTCGCTCGTCCTCGTCTCTCTCCGGCCCCGGCACCGTCGGTGGCCGGCTCACTCGACCGCGAGCAACTGCTCCACATACATGGCGGGATCGAACGGCGCGAGGTCCTCGGGCCCCTCGCCCGTGCCGACCCAGCGTACCGGCAACTCGAACGCGCGCGCCACCGCGACCGTCGTACCCCCGCGCGCGGAGCTGTCCAACTTCGACAGCACGAGACCGTCGAGCGGAAGCGCCTCGTCGAACTGGCGCGCCTGGGTGATCACGTTCTGTCCGGCGGTTGCATCGACGACGAGCAACCGCTCGTGGGGCGCGCCGGGCACGACACGGCCCAGCACGCGGTCGATCTTGCGCAGTTCGTCCATCAGCCCGCGCTGCGTGTGGAGTCGCCCGGCCGTGTCGACGATCAAGAGGTCGACACCCCGCGCCTTCGCCGCCTCCGCCGCGTCGTACGCCACGGCTGCCGGGTCCGCTCCCGACGCCCCACCGACGAACTCCGTGGCCAGGCGGTCGGCCCACGCCCGGAGCTGTTCCTGTGCGCCGCTGCGAAATGTATCGGTAGCGGCCAGCAACACGGTCTCACCGCCGGCCAGCGCCCGGTGGGCCAGGCGGGCGGCCGTCGTCGTCTTTCCCGTCCCGTTCACCCCGACGAGCAGGACCACCCTGGGGGCCGGCACTCGCTCGCCGTCCGGCCGATCCGACCGCGCCAGGATCGTCCGGATCTCTTCGGCGAGGAGCTCCCGGAGCTGGTCCTCCGTCTTCACCGTCCCCCGCCGCGCGGCCCGTTCCAACGCGTCCACGAGCTCGAGGGTCGCATCGACGCCGAAGTCCGCCTCCAGCAGAACGCGCTCCAACCGCTCGATCGCGTCCTCGTCGATGCCTTTCACGAGGACCGAGACGTCGGTCAGCGAGAGATCGACGATCTTCTGCCAGAGTGACTTCTTCCGGCCAGCGCTGGCCGGGCGGAACCGGTCCGCCATGCATCCTCCCCTCGGGTGGGAACGTGAGTCGGGTCCGTCGGCGAGCTCAGCGCAGGCCGATCCGCCGACGCCAGAACCACTCCCCGCACAACATTAGGGCGGCCAGCACGAAGGGCCACACGGCATGCCCACCGCCGGGCGCCGCGCCGCCACCTGTGGCGGCCCCGAGGAGCGGCGCTCCGACCGGGCGGGCTCCCAGCTCCCGTTCGGCCCCCTCCGCTTCGAACGGCCGACCAACGCGAAACGACTCGCCGGACACGGTTCCGTCGGCCTCGTAGCGGAGAGAGCCAGCGGGGGCGGCCGGCCCCGACACCAGGGTGTCCGGGGCGGTCAGCGTGTCGGCCCACACGACCTCGCCGGTCGAATCCCGCACCGCGATCCGTACGCCGCTGACGCCTGCCGCCACGCGCCAGCGAATCGTGTCGCCGGCGACGAGACGCGGCCGCTCCAGCTCCAGCGGCCGGCGCTCCGGCGCCTCGAGCAACCATCCCGCCAGGCCGGCGAACAGCGAGCGATACGCCTGCCGCGCCTCGCCGGCCCGCGACGCCCAGCGCCACAGGCCCTCGGCCGCCACCACCACGCGGCGTCTCCCGCCGTTGCGCCCGGCCCCGATGGGAGGTTGGCCGGTGCCCGTCCGGTTGCGTCGCAGCTCGACGGGCGCCCAGTCGTAGCCTTCGAGCGTGAACAGGCGCGCCACGGGCGGAAGCCCGGGGTCGTCGAGGCCGTCCAGGTAGCCGGCGACCGGGCTCGGCGGTGGCGCTCCACCGGGGTACCACTCGCCGGGCCGGACGGGTCCGACACGCATCGCGGATCCGGGAATCGCGCCCGGCCCGCGGACCAGCCACAGCACCCGGGGATGCCGGGTCGCTACGTCACGCAGCCAGCCCGGGAGCTCCGCCGGATCCCCCTGCACAACGAGCAGCCGGGCCCGGGCCGCATCCGCCCGAACGCGCCCGGCGTCCCCCGTGACCACGCGGTCGGTGCCGGAGCGGATCCAGCGGTCCGTGCCCACGCGCAGCCAGGCGCGAGCCCCTCCGGCCGTGGAGCGCCCGAGGACCGGGAGCAGATAGTGGGGCTCCCAGTCCGGATCGACGGCCACGACCACGGTGCCCGCAGCGGTCGGCACGACTTCCACCCACACGCGATGACGGGCGCCGGCGGCCAGCGGATCGGCGTCGGCCTCGAGACGAACGTCCCAGGCCCGCCACGCCTCGCCGCCGTCGGGCGCGATCGTGTGGAACGGGACGCGCATCGTGCGTCCGGGCGCCGGTACGGGGAAGCGGACGATCGTGCGGACTCCGTCCGGCCCGGCGACGGACAGCGAGGCGGAATCCGCGGGCAGTGAGTCCCCCACGGCGGCCACTTCGACGACCAGGCGCAGGCTGTCGCCCGCCTCCGCTGTAGCCGGCGCCTCCACCCGGTTGATCGCGAGGCGCCCCGTCGAAGCGCCGATCCGCACCTCCCGCACGGCGAGTCCCAGGCGCCGCGCAGCGCCCCGAGCGAGCTCGCGATCGTCAAGCTCCCCGTCGGTGACGAGGACGACGCTGTCGGCGCCGGCGGCCCGCGCCGCCTCGAACGCCGGCACGACGCGGCTCGCCTCGTCGGACGGCCCGGTTCCCTCGTCGTCCGTCTCGGGCGCCCGGGCCGAATCACCGAACCAGCGCACCACGTCCGCGTCCAACGACGCCGCGAGCCGTCCCGCCGAATCGGCCCGTGACGGACCGCCGGGGGTGACGGGAAGCGACATGCTGAGGGAGCGGTCGACCAGTACCGCGCGGGTCGCGCGGCCGCCGGCACCCGCCGTCCACAGCGGCGGAAGCCACCAGCCGGCGAGAAGGAAGAAGAGCGCGAGAGCGCGCAGAACGGCGGGACCGGCGCGACCCGGCACCCGTTCCTCGAGCCGGGCATACGCCCACCAGCTCACGGCCGCCGCGGCCAGCGCCGCGAGAGCTACGGGAATCAGCCCGCCCGCGCCCACGAACTCGCTGGGCTCAGTCCGTGGCCCGGCTGGCGACCCTCGTCTCGATCGGCATGACCGGGAGAGCGACACCGTCGAGCAACGAGAGCGCGCGGTCCCGGGCTACGTCGAAATCCGCCATGTACTGCGGCTCCAGCGCCGGGGCCGACGGCAAGTCGACCTTGGCGGGGTTCCGCTGGCGCCCGCCCTGCAGGAACTCGTAGTGCAGGTGCGCGGCCGTGGCGAGGCCCGTGGCCCCGACCCGTCCGATGATGTCGCCCTGATCGACTTTCTGCCCGACCCGCACGCCGATCCGGCTGAGGTGGGCGTACCGGGTCACGATCCCCTTCGTGTGCCGCACTTCGACCATCTTGCCGTAGCCCCCCCACACGCCGGCGCGTGACACCGTCCCGGCCGCCGTGACCTTGACGGGAGTACCATACGGCGCGCCGTAGTCCGTACCGAGGTGCGGACGGTTCACCTTGAGGATCGGATGATAACGGCGGCGCGAGAAGCCGCTGGTGATGCGGAAGTCGACCGGATAGCGCAGGAACGAGCCGCGAAGAGACGTCCCGTCGGGCGCGAAGTACTCACGACGCCCACCCGGCCGCGTGAACGGTACCGCCTGAAAGCGGCGTCCGTTGTTCTCCAGCTCGATGGCCAGGAACTTCCGCTGCCGGATGCTCCCGTCGGGTCGCACTTCACGCTCCACCGCGACCCGGAAGGCGTCCCCGCGCCGGATGTCCCGCGTGAAGTCGACCTTCCACATGAACACGTCGGCCAGATCGAACACGTACTCCTTGAACTCGTTCTCGCCCAGCTGATCGACCTGCCCCGAGAGCGTGGCGAACCAGAGACTCGAGTCGATCAGCCCCGCGAACACCACCGTGTCGACCACGACCGGCACCTCGTGCACGGTCGCCGCCCACTGGCCGTCCGCGCTCGACAGCTCGATCAGCGAGTCGGGATTCACCAGTAGCTGCACGGCATCCGGAGCCGCGTCCGGGGGTCCCGAGAAGCGGGCGATCATCCCCGCCTGAAGTCGCCGGGGGCTCTTGACCTCGCGCATCACCTGGGTGAAGGCGTAAGCGGACGGTCCGTCGAACCCGTGGTCGCCCAGCAGCTCGGCCAGCGTCTCACCGCGGCCCAGCGTATCCCACGCGGTCACCGGCGGAGGCGGCACCGGGACGACGACTTCGGCGACCGGTTCCGGGTCGGACGCGCCGATCGGACGCGTGGCCGCGAGCCAGAAGATCCCCAGCGCCGCGAGGACCGCTACGGCGGCCCTGCCGATCGTTTGAACACGCCCGTCTCCGATATCGATCACCTCGTGCCGTCTCCTCGTGTCCGAAACGTTCGTCAGTCCATTTGCCGACGAATGAACGTCGGGATCTCCAGATCCTCGAGCGGCGTCCGCCCGACGGCCTTCGCCTCGATGCTGAACGGATTCGACGCCTCACGCGGCTCCGCGGTCGACCCCGAGATACCCGCCTGAATCAGCCGCGGTCCCGCCTCCTGCTTTTTCGGACGGTCCGTCGGCGTCGCGGCGGGCACGACCTTCAGCGTCGGGACGGGCTCTTCCTCCTCGACCTCGGCCCCGAACCCGGTCGCGATGACCGTCACCCGGATCCGCCCGTCGAGCTCGGCGTCGTGCACGGCCCCGAAGATCATCTCCGCCTCGTCCCCCACCGCCTCCTGGACGATCGAGTTGATCGTCGTGACCTCGTCGATTGCAAGGTCGGAGCCACCAGAGATGTTCACCAGCACGCCCGTCGCGCCCAATATCGATACGTTGTCGAGCAGCGGCGAGCAAATGGCCTGCTGGGCGGCCTCGACGGCGCGCTCTTCGCCCGTCGCCTCGCCGGTTCCCATCAGG
>JASFRN010000154.1:0-5136 GCA_050114915.1 Gemmatimonadales bacterium
GGCCCAGCTGCGCGAGAGCACGGACGTATACGTCTACCGGCAGCAGCAGATCCTCAAGAAGCCGGCCTGCAGATGACGCGATAACCGGCCCTGAGCCGGGGCGGCTTCGGCCGCCAGAAAGTCGGACCGAGCCCGGCGGAACTTCGCGTTCCGCCGGGCTTTTTTCGTGCCTGCAACTCGTGGAGGGTCGGGGGTTGCGCCGGCCGGATGGTGCGGGTAGAATGGGGGCCAGTGGGGAAAAGTGGGAAACAGTGGGGATTTCTCACAACCTTCCGAACCCGCGCTAAATGGAGCACATGGGCGGATACCTGGGGAGCCATCTCAACCAGATGGACGAGAAGGGGCGTGTCACGCTCCCGGCGGCCTTCCGGAAGAATTCGGAGGGCGCGTCGTTCGTGCTCATCCAGGTCCACGCCGATGCCCTGACCCTATACCCGAGCGAGACGTGGGCGGACGTGGAGAAGCGGATGCGGGAGCATCTGCGGCGCGCGCCGCAGCGGCGGCTCGAGTTTCTCGCGTTGACGGCGAATGCCCAGGAAGTGAGCCCGGACAAGCAGGGGAGAATCCTGATCCCCGAGCGTCTGCGGACGGCCGTCGGGCTCGAAGGCGAAGCGCTGCTGATCGGCGCACTGGACAAGATAGAAATCTGGAGTCCCTCCCGGTTCGACGACGCGGTCGGCGACACACCGGGAGATCTCGGTGACGTGGCCGGCCGCCTGTTCGCCTGAGCTCGACGAGGCGCGAGCGCGATCCGGTGACGGCGTTCGAGCACGAGCCGGTTCTCGTCGACGAGGTGATCGAGTGGCTGCGGCCCGAAGGCCCGGGGGTGTGGGTCGACGGGACGCTCGGCGGCGGCGGTCACGCGGAGGCCCTGTTGCGGGCCGACCCCGAGGCCCGAGTCGTGGGGGTCGATCGGGACCCGGAGGCGCTCGACGCAGCGCGCCGTCGGCTGGCGCCGTGGGTCGATCGAACGAGGCTGGTGAACGGAGACTTTCGGGACGTCGCGGAGATCGTGGCGTCGGAAACGGAGACGATGCCCGTGAGAGGTGCGCTGCTCGATCTGGGCGTCTCGTCGTATCAGCTGGATGAAGTCGGTCGCGGTTTCTCCTTCCGTCGGAGCACACCGTTGGACATGCGGATGGGCGGGACAGCCGGCGGGAGGAGAACCGCGGCCGACATTCTGAACGAGACGCCGGAGCGGGAGCTGGGCAGGATCTTCCGTGAGTATGGAGAGGAGCGGCGCTGGCAGGCCCTGGCCCGGGAAGTGGTCAAGCGCCGCGCGACGGAACCTTTCGAGACGTCGGACGACTTCGTGGCGGCCTGCACCGTGGTCCTGGGGGGAGGCCTCAGTGCAGCCACGAAGGCCCGGCTGTTCCAGGCGCTGCGCATCGCGGTCAACGACGAACTGGGAGCGCTCGAAGATGCGCTGCCGGCACTCCGCGACACCCTGGCGCCGGGCGGCCGTCTCGTGGTGATCGCGTATCACTCGCTCGAAGACCGGATCGTCAAGCATGCGTTTCGCGAATGGAGTCGCGACTGCGTCTGCCCGCCGGAGCTGCCGGTGTGCCGCTGTCGGGGACGCGCACTCGGCACCGTCCTGACGCGGAAGCCGGTGCGGCCCGGGGAGACGGAGGTCGAGCGTAACCCGAGGGCGCGGAGCGCTCGCCTGCGCGCCTGGGAGCGCGCCTGATGGGCCGCGCCTGGAAGACCGGCCGCCGCTCCGGGCGACGCGGTACCGGCCGCCGCGGGAAGCGGAAGCCGTCCACGCGCGATCGGGTCGGCACGACTCGCCGGCAATGGATCGTCGTGGCGGCGGCCCTGACGATCCCGGCCGGGCTCGTCGTTTCGGTGCGGCGATCCGCGCAGGGAACGCGACTGGCCGAGCAGATCGAAGATCTGCGGCGGGAGACGCGGTTGCTCGAGGAGGCGCTGGCCGAAGAAGTGGTGCGGGTCGATTCGCTCTCGTCGCGGGATCGGATCGGCCGTGTGGCGACCCGGCTCGGATTGCGGCTCGCCCGGGAGGACGAGGTCGTGGTTCTGGGAGACGTGACGCAGGCGCGAGACCACGAGGTCGAGGGATCATGAAGAAGCGCGGACGAAAGAAGAGCACGACACGGGCGGTGTCACGCACGCACGCGTTCCGCTGCGCCTCGCTCTCGTGCGCCGTGGTCGCCGCGGGTGGACTCACCATGGCCCGGGCTTTCCAGCTGCAGGTCCTGGAAGGCGAACGCTGGGGCGAGATGGCGACGTCGCAGACCACCGAAACCCGCGAGCTCCCGGCGGCGCGGGGCGGCATCTACGACCGCGAGGGCCGGCCGCTGGCCATCTCGCGCGAGAGCTATCGGGCCTTCTATGCGCCGGCCGAGGTGCGCGACCGGGAGACCGCGATCCAGGCGATCGACGCCGTGCTGTCGCCCGGCAGCCGGAAGCTCGACCGGCTGCGGCGCGGCACGGACGGCTGGCTCGCCCTCGGCCCCGTCGACGGGCGCACGCGAGTGATGCTCGAGCAGGCAGTGCCGCGCGGCCTCCACTTCGAAGCGGTGCCGGCCCGCAACTATCCCGAGGGCCGCCTGGCCCGGACGCTGCTCGGAGGCCTCGACTCCGAGGGCCACGGCGGCTCGGGGCTCGAGCTGGTGCTGGACAGCCTGCTCACCGGGGTGCCCGGCGAAATGGTAAGTCGCCGCGACGCCCATGGCGCTACCTATCCGCTGCGGCACGCGGGCGGCGTGGCTCCGCAGCCCGGCCGCGACGTCTACCTGACGATCGACGCCGAGCTCCAGGAGATCGCGGAGTCTGCGCTCGAGAGCGCCCTCGCCGAAACGGGCGCCACCGGCGGCGACGTCGTGCTCGCCGACCCGGCCACGGGCGAGATCCTCGCCCTCGCCAGCTACGTGGCCGGCGCGGAGCAGCGCATCCCGGCGTTCACGGACGCTTACGAGCCCGGCTCGACGAGCAAGCCGTTCCTGCTCGCCACACTGCTGCAGAAGGGGCTCGTCGATCTCGACGAGAAGATCGACGTCGAGGGCGGAACGTATCGCACGCCGTACCGGACGATCACCGACGTCCACGCCTACGACACGCTGACGGTGGAAGAAGTCATCCGGTATTCGAGCAACATCGGTGCGGCGAAGTTGGCCGACCGGATCGGGGACCGGGGGCTGCAGTATGCGTTCCTGCGGGACTTCGGATTCGGGACGCCGACGGGGATCGAGACGACCTCGGAATCGGCCGGCCTGCTGCGGCGGCCCGACGAGTGGTCCGCCCTCAGCTCCCATTCGCTGGCGTACGGCTACGAGATGATGGTGACGTCGATCCAGCTCGTGGCGGCGTACGGAGCTCTGGCCAACGGAGGCGCTCTGCTTCAGCCCACCCTCGTCCGCCAGGTCCGCGACGCGAAGGGCCGCACCATGGCGGCGCACCGTCCCCGTGAGTTGCGCCACATGATCGACGGCGACGTGGCCGCGCAGATCACCGACGTGCTGAAGGGCGTCGTTCGATCGGGTACCGGCGACGAGGCGGCGCTGCGGACGATCGACATCGCGGGGAAGACGGGCACGTCGCGGATCTCGGAGGACGGCCGCTACGGGTCCGGGCGGTATGTCGCCTCCTTCGTCGGCTACGTGCCGGCCGACGACCCCCAGCTCGTCGTGCTCGCGAAGCTGACCGACCCGAAGACGTCGATCTACGGGGGAGGCGCCGCGGCTCCGGTGAGCCGCACCGTCGTGCAGGCGATCCTGTCGGCCGCCGAATCGGGGCTGCTCAACGGACGCGTGGCGGCTCCGACGCGGCGTCCGTTCGACTGGGACGCCGGGCCACGCGGCGAGAAGCCCGAGCAGGTCGGCGGCAGCGTCCAGTTCCGATTCGCGGCGTCGACGCCCGGGCGGACGTCGGCCGTCGACGCGTCTCGCCCCGCGGCCGGTCGCGCCGGCGACGTCGTGCTGCCCGACCTGTCGGGGCTCGGCGTGCGGGCCGCTGCCGCCCGGCTCCACGCGCTCGGGCTGAAGGTCGAGAACCGGGCCTCGGGCCGCGTCACGGACACCCAGCCGGCGCCGGGCACGCGGGTGGTGCCCGGGGCCAGCGTGCTGCTTCGCTAGACTATGGACCCGGCTGCGCTCGCGACGGCGAGGCCGGAGTCTGCCCGGCAGGTCGATAACCACGACGGAGGAAGTGCGGATCCATTGATCGCAACGCACAGCGTCGAAGCTCGACTCCGGGCCCGGGGCCTCCCGTTCGCCTGGACGCAACAGCCCCCCGAGGGCTTCGGCGCGTTGCGCATGGATTCCCGCGACGTCGGCGCGGGTGACCTGTTCTGCGCGATCCGCGGCACGGTTGCCGACGGACACGCGTTCGTCGAAGCCGCGGTGGCGTCGGGCGCCACGGCCGCCGTCGTCGAGGAGGCGCTCGACGTCGACGTGCCCCTTCTCGTCGTTCCCGACACCCGGGTCGCGGCGGCGCACCTGGCGGCCCTCGCGGCGGGAGATCCGGCGACGCGACTACGGATCGCCGGCGTCACGGGAACCAACGGAAAGACGACCACGACCCTCCTGCTGCGTCACCTGCTCGGCGCGCTCGGGCCGACGGCGGCGCTCGGCACCCTCGGCCTCGTGAGGCCGGACGGTTCGACCTCGCCGCGCGGGCGGATGACGACCCCGGGTCCGCTTCAGCTCAACGAGGATTTCCTCGAGGCCGAAGCCTCGGGTGCAGGCTGGCTCGCGATGGAAGTCTCGTCGCACGCGCTCGACCAGCATCGGGTCGACGGCGTGACGTTCGCGGCGGCCGTGTTCACGAACTTCACGCGCGAGCATCTGGACTACCACCCCGACATGGCGGCCTACAAGGCGGCAAAGCTCGACTTCCTGCGCCTGCTGGCCGAGGACGGAGTGGCCGTGGTGAATGCGGACGATCCCGCCTGGGACGTTCCGGCGTTCGATGCCGTCCACACCGTGCGCTTCGGCCTCGCGGAGACCGCCGACGTGCGGGCGCTCGACGTCCGGCACTCCCCGGCCGGGAGCCACTGGCGGTTGCGCGCTCCCGCCGGCGAGGCCGACGTGCGGCTCCCATTGATCGGGGACTTCAACGTCTCGAACGCCCTCGGAGCCGCGGCCGCGGCCCTGGCGCTGGGCGCGTCGCTCGACC
>JASFRN010000155.1:0-5090 GCA_050114915.1 Gemmatimonadales bacterium
ACAGGGCCACGAGCCCGAAAGCGGATCCCGTGAGAAGTCGCTTCAGCATCATCAGTCCTCCGAAGGGTTGTCGTCGGGTTGCGGCAGCTCGTCGATGTAGACGATGCCGGTCCGGTCCGTGCCGTCGGCGGTGAGGTCGTCCTCCCCGCTCACGTGCCAGGTGATCTCGTAGTCGTAGACGGGTTCGTCGCGCGGCAGGGTGGCCTCGATCGTCGCCTCTTCGGGCGGACGGTCGATACGGATGATCCGATCCTGGCTGCGGCGCTCACCGAAGAAGGGGTAGGAAATCTCGACGAACACGGCCCGCACACCGCGGTCGCGGAGCCGCTCGTAATCCCCGACGAGCTGCACGACGCGGCGGTCGTAGGGCGCGTAGAGGTTGATCATCGATTCGTCGGAATCGACCCAGCCGGTGTCGTAGCTGCCTCCATCGCGGAAGCTCCACTGCGTCCGGTACTGGTAGGTCAGCCAGCGCTCCCGGTCGTCGTCGCCGCTCCAGCCGTACACGAAGCCGAGGTCCGGGGGCGCCCCGCCGAACGAGGCGCCGTCCAGCACCAGCTCGCGCAGGGTCTGCGAGCCGTCCTCGTGCGCCTTCTTCAGTGTCACGCTGACGCTGTTGACGTACTTGTCGAACTCGGGCAGGAGCGCGCCGTCGACCCCCACCCGGATCTCACGCTGCTGGAAAGCGGGGTCGGCCAGGTTCACCGTCCGGAACACCGCCGTGTCGTCGCCCCACTCCTTCCACACGTCGCCGACGTTGAAGGTGATCGTCGCGTGGCGCTCGAGGGCGGCCCTGTGATCGAAGCGCAGGACCGTGTGTCCCGTGTCGCGCACCGTACGGGCTTTGTAGCCGACGCCGAGGCCGAAGCCCGTCGTCTCGCGGGCCATGTCGGAGAGCTTCTCGGGGTCCATGAACTGCGACAGCGCGTCCATGAGACCGCCCCGCTCGCTCTCGGGAAGCTTCATCGGCTGGACGGGCTCGAACATCAGCGTGAGCAGCCGATCGTAGACCGTGCTCAGCAGCGCCTCCATCGCGTCGTCGCTGCCGGTCGACGTGAGCTGGATGGCGTTGTCGCGCCGCATCTCGTCGAACGCCGTCTCGATGTCGGCCCCCACCCAGTAGACCGAGCCACCGGCGCTGAATTCCTTGTGCCTCTGCACCTTCGCCCAATCGACGGTCAGCGTCGCGTCGAACGCGGGCGCGATGCCGACGAAGCTCATGTCGAACACGAGCGACACGTCGGGCGTCGCCGTCTGCAGGCTCTGCAGAAGGAGCGTGGAGCGCTCGGGGTCGAGCTCGAACGAAAGCGCGATGCGGTTCCCCTCGAGCACGGGCGCGGCGCCAGTGGTGAGCACCGCGTGGCGCGCCTGGTCCCCGTCCTCGCCCAGCACGGCGGAGACGAGGTTGAACGTGCCGGACTGGAAGATCAGGGGCCCCTTCAGCGTCACGTCGCGGTTGCCTATGACTCGCGTCAGCTCGCGCTCCGCCCGGCGGCGACGGTCCTCGGAGACGCCGTAGGACACGAGGAAGGTGAGAATCCCGCCCCCCTCCGCGTCACCGATCGTCTCGTTCGAGGCGGTCGCCGCGCGCTCGTTCGTCACGTAGCGCACGAACGAAAACTTGGGTCGGCCCTCGTCGTCGGTGGCGAGTCGTGCCCGGTCGGGGATGTAGAGGTAGCTGAGCGTGTCGGAGGCGAGCGGAAAACACCACACGCCGGCGGCCTGGACGCCGCGCTCGAGCAGCACGTTCTGGGCGGCGGCGCCCGCCGGGCGCGCGATCAGCATGGCCGCCGCGCCGAGCACGGCGACCGCGGAAAGGTGAATCCTCGAGCGGAGGCGAGCCGTCACGGCGTACCCTCCGCCGGGCCCTCGAGCCGGAGATAGCTGGAATCGAGCAGCGCGAGGTCGTCCGACGAATTCCCGTACTCGGTGTACCAGTCGACCTGGTAGGCGACGTCCTCGCCCGGGTCGTGGTAGATGACCACCGTATAGGTCGGATCCGGGTCGTCGACGCGCACTCGCAGTTCCCTCTGCTTGCCGGCCTTCCCGGCCAGAACGGTCGCAAAGCGGATGTTGGCCGATTGCACGCCGTTGCGCTCGAACGCGTCGCGGTCGACGTCGATCTCGACCGTCTCCTTCTCGAACGGCGGCTTCAGCGACACGGCGGCCGTGGTCCCCCGGGCCCAGCTCCCGTCGCCCGGCACGGTGAGCGTGGGGCCGTTTCTCAGGCTCCATTCCTCCCGGTACTCGTAGTCGTTCCAGTCCTCGTCTTCTTCGCCGAGCCGTGGAAAGGACACCTCCTGAATCGTCTCACCCTGCTCGACGTCGTCCAGGGAAAACACCAGGTCGCGAGTCACGGCCGGGTTGTCGTCGTACGTCTTTCGGACCGAGACGGACGCGAAGTTCACCAGGTCGGAGAAGCTATCGACGAAGTCGCCGTCGACCTGGAAATGCACGTCGCGGAACTGGAAGGCCGGATCGTCGAGGTTGACGATCCGGAAGTAGCGGGGATCGGCGTCGAGGGATTCGTACAACCCACCGAGGTTCCCGGAGGCGTCCACCGGGACCTTGATCGTGGTGCTGCGGCTGAGGACGATCGAGAAGTTGTTCTGCCGAATGTCGGTCCGATTCTTCAAGACGTACAGATCGTCACTCGCGTACTGGCGGTTCCGGCCACCGAACGCCTTCGCGAGCCAGCCCTCTGTCGTCTTTCCCTGAATACTCTCGTAGGCGACTGCCTGCTCGCGCGGCGGCTCGGCCGCCCAGCCGCTGGTCGAATCGAACATGAGCTCGACGAGCTTGTCGAGGATCAACGAAAGGATCGCGTCCATGCCCGCGGCGTCGAGATCGAGGGCTTCCGATCTATCGAGGACCGTGACGTTGATGCCCCCGTTGCGGACCAGGGAGTCGACCACCGTCGAGATGAAGTCACGGCTGAACATCCCGGGGTCCATCGACCGGCGGCCCCGGGACGCCAGGCCCGCGCCGACGGCGGCGCCGGCGGGTCCCGCGACGGCCGCGCCCACCGCTCCGGCGGCGGCGGCTCCCGCTGGCGATCCGCCGGCGCGCTGGACGTCGCCCCCGTCTTCGGGCATTCCCTGGACGTTGGTCATGTCCTGGAAGTGGGTGTAAATCGTGCCGATGTCCGCTTCGACCCGTGCGTTGTAGCCCTCGACGACCGCCTCGTAGTATGCGTGCACCGACACGGACACGTCGGAGGTCGGGCCGGTGAGAGAATTCCAGAGCAGGGTCGCTCCCTCTGGCTGCAGCAGCGACGCGACGACGGCTCGCGATCCGGGCATCAAGGGGGCACGCCCGGACGTGAGCACCGTCCGGGCGAGGCCGCCGTCGGCGTCCTCGCGCAGCACGGAGGAGACGACCTGGAACGAACCCACCCCGTCCTCGCCGTCCGCGGTCGCCTGCAGCAGGGGTACGGGCCCGACGAGGCGTGCGTTCGGCACCTCGCCCTGGAGCGCCGCCGCGAGCGAATCCGTCATCTCGGCCGGCAGGCCGAACTCGAACAGGGCGTGGAAGAGGCCACCGCTCGACTCGCCGTCGGCGCCCACGTACTTCAGGCACAGCAGCTCGAACGTCCCGTCGTCCTTGCGGGCGAGGCGCGGGAATCGAGGGATGTAGTAGTAGGCCAGGCTGTCCTGCGAATCCTGCAGGAGCTGGATGCCCATGATCATCCGCCGGCCCTGATCGTAGTGAACCTGGGCGGCGGCCGGAGCGGCGAGCAGGCCAGCCGCGGCCGTGGCGAGCAGGACTGTCCGAGCGATCTTCATGCGTGATTCCTCGTGGCGGTGCGGTTCACTGATCGTCTCCGTGGTCGTCTGGTGCGGGCGCGGTCCCGGCGGCGGGTGCGTCGTTGGATTCGCCCTCGGCCGCCATCTCCTCGAGCCGTTCGATGGGCGTCGTCACGTCGAGCACGCCGACCCAGGTACGCTCCTCCCAACCCAGGTCCCGCTCCTCCCCGTCGGCCGCGATCTCGCGCACCCGGTAGCGGAGCGGGGCGTCGACCCGTACGGCGAACGGGAAGCGCACCCGATGCACGGCCTCGTCCGGCCTCGCGGCGCGGAAGATCACCATGTCCCGCGCGGTGCGGCCGTTGGCCGCCCGGCCTTCGAGCTCGACGATCTTCATCGCCAGGTCGGGCCGTAGATCGTTGCGGAAGTCGTAGCAGCGGACGTCGAGCACGCCATGATTCGGCTGGAGCGGCCGATCGGCGTTCATGTCGACCACGCGGATGAGGTCGGCGTCCCGTTCGGGGTCGACGAGCACCTCGAACGCGTCGGCCCGAACCGTCCGCAGGGTCTCGCTCTCCCCGTCGGCGGCGCCCGTCGGCGCCTCGAACGACCCCGCGGACTCGATCGACCCCTCGGTCTCGATCTCGTTTCCCGAGCCGATCACGCCGGTCGCCACGTACGCGTAGCTGAAGCTGACGAGAGTGCGCTCGCTCTCGAACATCTTCCACATCGCCTCGGCGCTCGCCCTGTCGAGGCGAAGCGAGTACCGCCGCTCCTGCAGCGTGCCCGACCCGGCCCGACCGGTCTCGAAGGCTCCGGCTTCCAGCGTGTCGGGCCGCCCTCCCGCCAGGGGCGCGTAGATCACCCGCGCCTCGGTGCGCCGAATCGGGAGGAGTTGCAGATCCGGGGCGCTGATCCCCTCCGATGCGAGCACCCGGCGGGCGTCATCGAGGGCGGCCTTCCGCACCGGCCGCTGCTTCACATCGAAGCTCAGGTGCGCGAAGATGCTCGCCTCGCCCTGGTCGCCGGTGAGGCGACTGCCCGAGTAGCGGGTGAGCAGGAAGAGCATCGCGGGCCGGCCGTCGCGCCTGGCCAGCTCGAGCGGCCCGGGGAGGTAGTAGAAGCGGCGCTCGAGCTCGGCGTCGGGAAACACGGTGAGCGGCCCCGCCTCGCGGGCACGGTCGAGCGCGGGCTGCGCGGCCAGCGACCCCGGTCCCCCGGCCACGAGCGTCATGACGATTCCCGCCGCGGCGGGGAGCGCCCGGCCGAACGTCACTGGTCGTCACCCCCCGGCAGCTCGCCGAAGATCTCCCTGATGCTGGCGGCGCTGACGAACAGCTGCAG
>JASFRN010000156.1:0-5083 GCA_050114915.1 Gemmatimonadales bacterium
TGGAGCCCGTTCCACGCACCCGGATAGTCCTCCACCTCGTCGATGTGGAGCGCGGAATCGAGATACTCGACGACGTCTTTCAACTCGGCCATGGCGCTCCTCCGGTGCTCCGGCCCGAAATTCCCCGGCCGGTGGTCACTCCCACTCGATCGTCGCGGGGGGCTTCGAGGAGATATCGTAGGCGACGCGGTTCACGCCCGCGACTTCGTTGATGATGCGGTTGGAGATCACGGCGAGCACGTCGTGCGGGAACGGGTACCAGTCGGCCGTCATCCCGTCGCGGCTGGTCACGGCCCGCAGGGCCACCGCGTTCTCGTAGGTGCGTCCGTCACCCATCACCCCGACGGAGCGCACCGGCAGGAACACCGCAAATGCTTGCCATATATCGTCGTATAGCTCCGCACTTCGAATTTCTTCGAGGTAGATCGCGTCGACCTCGCGCAGCACGGCCAGGCGCTCCGGCGTGACCTCTCCGAGGATGCGCACGGCGAGCCCCGGCCCGGGGAACGGATGGCGCCCGACCATCTCCTCGGGCAGGCCGAGCTCGCGTCCGACCGCCCTCACCTCGTCCTTGAACAGCTCGCGCAACGGCTCGATGAGCGCGAACGGCAGGTCGGGCCGCAATCCGCCGACGTTATGGTGCGACTTGATCTTCGCGGACGGGCCGGTGACCGAGGTGGACTCGATCACGTCCGGGTACAGGGTGCCCTGCACCAGGTACTGCGCGTCTCCGTAGCGGCCCGCGGCTTCCTCGAACACGTCGATGAAGCTGTGCCCGATGCGAATCCGCTTCTCCTCCGGATCGGTGACGCCCTTCAGCCGCTCGAGGAAGAGCTCCGACGCGTCGACGACCTCGAGCCGGAAGCCCATGTGGTCGCGGAACACGGCTTCCACCGACTCGCGCTCGCCTTTCCGCAGCAACCCCGTGTCGACGAAGATGCAGGTCAGTCGATCCCCCACGGCACGGTGCACCAGAGCGGCGGCGACGGCGGAGTCGACGCCACCCGACAACCCGCAGATCACGTCACCCTCCGGCGCGGCCGCGCGGATCGCCTCGATCTGCTCGGCCACGATGTTCCCGGGCGTCCACTCCCCCGCGCATCCGCAGATCCGGAACAGGAAGTTCGAGATCATCCGGTCGCCCTGGACCGTGTGGGCGACCTCCGGATGAAACTGGACGCCGAACAGCGGCTTCTCGTCGGCGCGGAAGGCCGCCACCGGGGCGTTGTCGGTCCGGCCGAGCACGCGCCACCCCGCGGGCGGAGCTTCGAGGTGGTCGCCGTGGCTCATCCACACGGTCGTGGTTGCACCTCGGTCGAAGCCGCCGAACAGGTCACCGGGTTCGAGGACCTCGAGCTCCGCCCGACCGTACTCGCGACGCTCCGACGGCACGACCTCCGCCCCCGCCAGCTGCCCGAGCAGCTGCATCCCGTAGCAGATCCCGAGCACCGGCACGCCGAGCTCGAGCAGGCCCGGGTCGGCCAGCGGCACGCCCTCGTCGTAGACGCTGGCCGGCCCGCCGGAGAGGATCACGCCGGACGGATTCCACGCCCGCACCCAGTCGAGATCCCGCGTCGGGGGGTGGATCTCGCAGAACACGCGCTCCTCTCGGATCCGCCGCGCGATCAGCCGCGTGAACTGCGACCCGAAGTCGATGATCAGGATGCGGTCGTTGCTGTCGCTCATCTCAGTAGGCCCGGGCCCGCACGACCTCGCCGATCGACGGCTCGCCGCACAGGCAGCGTTCCGGCGGCACGTGCGACGCCAGATCTTCCCCGGCGATCACCCGAATCGTCGCCTTCGTCTCTTCCTTCACCCGCTGCTCGCACGCCTCGTCGCCGCACCAGCCGGTGAACACGAAGCCGCCCTTCTGTTCGACGATCCGGCGGAACTCGTCGTGGTCCTCGACGCCGCGGGTCGTGTTCGCGGCCCGGCGCTCGCTGGCGAGCTCGAACAGCTCGCCCTGCATCCGCTCGAGCAGGTCGGGCAGGTCGACGCCCAGGTCGGCGACCGGGATCGAGATCTTGCGTTCCGATCCCTCCGGCGTGAACCGGCGCACGGCCATCACGCAGCCCTGCGCGACGTCGCGCGGTCCGATCTCGAGACGCAGCGGCACGCCCTTGCGCTCCCACTCGTAGTACTTGGCCCCGGGGTTCATACCTTCGCGCCGATCCACGTGAACGCGGATGTCGTGCGCCACGAGCTCCGCCGCGGCGGCGTCGCACGCCTCCAGCACCTCGGCCTTCTGCTCGTCGTTGCGCCAGATGGGGACGACCACGGCCTGGATCGGCGCCAGCCGCGGGGGGATCACGAGGCCGGTGTCGTCACCGTGCGTCATCACGAGGCCGCCGACCAGTCGGGTCGAGACACCCCAGGACGTGTTGTGCACGTACTCGTGCTCCCCGTCCTCGGTCTGATAGCGCACGTCGAACGCCTCGGCGAAGTTCTGGCCCAGGTAGTGGCTGGTTCCCGCCTGGAGCGCCCGGTTGTCCTTCATCAACGCCTCGCAGGAGTAGGTGGCGACGGCGCCGGCGAAGCGCTCGGCGTCCGTTTTCAGCCCCGTATACACGGGCATCGCCATCCATTCCTCCATGAACGTCCGGTAGATGTCGAGCATCCGGAGCGTCCGGTCGCGCGCGTCGGGCTCGTCGGCGTGCGCCGTATGGCCTTCCTGCCAGAGGAACTCGGTCGTGCGCAGGAACGGCCGGGTGCGCATCTCCCAGCGCACGGCGCTGGTCCACTGGTTGAGCAGCAACGGCAGGTCGCGGTAGGAGTGGATCCAGTCCGCCGCGATCGGCCAGATGATCGCCTCGGAGGTCGGCCGCACGACGAGGGGCTCCTCGAGCTCCGCGCCGCCCGCGTGCGTGACGACCGCGGTCTCGGGCGCGAATCCCTCGACGTGCTGCGCCTCGCGGTCGAGGGCCGACTTCGGCAGGAAGAGCGGGAAATAGGCGTTCGTCACTCCCGTCTCCTTGAACATCCGATCGAGCGCGCCCTGCATCAGCTCCCAGATCCGGTAGCCGTAGGGCCGCACGACCATGCAACCGCGCACCGGCGAGTGCGCCGCCATCTCGGCCTGGAATACGATCTCGTTGTACCAGGCGGAAAAATCTTCCGCCTGGGGAGTGAGCCCCTTCTCGTCCGCCATGTCTTCCGCCTTCGCGTTTGTACGTGCTATGTCTTCGGGCCGGCCAGCTCGTCGAGACCGACCTTCTTCTCGTCGCCCGTCGCCAGGTCGCGCACCAGCGCCTCGCCCGCGGCCGCCTCGTCGGGGCCGATGACGATGGCGCGCTCGGCGCCCAGCTGATTCGCCGCCTTGAACTGCCGGCCCACGCTGCGCTCGGACAGGTCGTAGGCGACCCTTCGCCCCGCGTCGCGCAGCGCGTGCGCGGCGCGGAGCCCGATCGGTCGTTCCGCGGGCGTCACGCAGACGACGAAGTCCTCGATCGCCGTCGGATGCTCGGGCAGCAGACCGCGCGCCTCGAGCAGCTCGCCGAGGACGACGTCGCCCATCCCGAAGCCCAGCGCCGGCAGGTCGGGGCCGCCGAGCGCGGCCAGCAGGTCGTCGTAGCGCCCGCCGCCGCAGATCGCGCGGAACTCCCCGGAACGGTCCCAGATCTCGAACACGGTGCCCGTGTAATAGGCGAGCCCGCGCACGAGGAGCGGATCGAACTGGACGAAGTCGCCGAGCCCGATCGCCCCGAGACGGTCGATGACGCGCCGGAGCCGTCCCGCGGCCTCGTCCGCTTCGGCGACGGTGAACGCGTCGAGCTGGGGGTCTTCGGTCGTGAGGGCGAGCACCCGCTCGGCCGCCTCCTCCGACAGGCCGGCCTCGCGCAACCGCCGCTTCGTCTCCGCCTCGTCCTGCTTGTCGATGCGATCGATCGCGGCGAGGATCGCCGGGATCTCCGCGTCTTCGGCCCCGAGCTCGCGCAGGCGCGCGGCGATCACCCGCCGGTCGGAGAGTCGCACGACCACGTCGTCGGCCGTCAGTCCGAAGGCGCGCAGGACATCGATCGCGGCCGCGATGATCTCCGCGTCGGCCGCCTCGTCCGTCTCGCCGACGATGTCCATGTTGAGCTGGAAGTGCTCGCGCAGCCGCCCCTTCTGGGGCCGCTCGTAGCGAAACAGCTGCGGCACCGAGAACCAGCGGATCGGCTTCGGGAGCCCGCCGGCGCGCGCCCCCACCATGCGGGCGAAGGTCGGCGTCATCTCGGGACGGAGCGCCACTTCGCGCCCCCCCTGGTCCTCGAACCTGTAGAGCTGCGAGACGATTTCCTCGCCCGACTTGCGCGTGTAGATCTCCAGCGGCTCGAGCGGCGGCCCGTCGTATTCTTCGAACCCGTACCGACCCGCCACGTCGCGCCACACGCCCAGGATGTACGTGCGGCGACGCATCTCCTCGGGAAAGAAGTCGCGGAATCCGGGAAGGCTGTTCAGGTCCATGGGCCGGCCTGGCTGTCGTTCAGGAGCTTGGAAGGTCCGAATGTATGGGCCGCTTCACGGGGGCGGCAATGCGGGTCAGGCCGCCCGAAACGCGAAAGCGCGCCGGCCGTGACGACCGACGCGCTCGCGAGGCTTCGCAGCGAACTGTGCGTCAGACCGCGGCGCCGCAGTACTTGTCGTAGGCGTCCCGGAGGTCCTCGGCGATCGCCGGGGCCGCGCGGCCCTCGATCTGGTGCCGCTCGAGCATGAACACGTGCTCGCCGTCGCGGAACAGGGCGATCGACGGGCTCGACGGCCGGTAGCCGACCATGTAGGAGCGCGCGCGCTCGGTCGCCTCGGTGTCCTGGCCGGCGAACACGGTGACGATGCGGTCCGGCTGGACGGCGTGGCCGCGGGCGATCGCCACGGCGGGCCGCGCGTTGGCGGCGGCGCAGCCGCACACCGAGTTCACGACGACCAGGGTCGTCCCCTTCGGGCCGTTCTCGCCCAGGACCTCGTCGACGGCGTCGCCGGTCAGAAGCTCGGTGGCTCCGACCCGGACGAGCTCTTCGCGCATCGGCTTCACGACCTGCGGATCATACATCATGTATCTCGTGCTCCTTTCGGCCGCGCGCCGCCCTGCGGCGGGCCCCGCGGC
>JASFRN010000157.1:0-4980 GCA_050114915.1 Gemmatimonadales bacterium
TCGTCTCCGCCGAGGACGGGGCGGCGGCGGGGATCGTCGCCGGCTACGCCCGCACGATCGTGGCGGAGTACGCGGCGTCGCGGTCGAGCGGGATCACGGCGGCCACCTCCGCGGTCGGCGCGGCGGCGGCGGGCGCGCCGGGGGCTCGGACCGCGGCGGCCGCGGGCGCGCCGGGGGCTCGGACCGCGGCGGCCGCGATCGACGTCCGCACGCGCGGCTGGTACAACGAGAGCCTGAACTACCAGCAACACATGGTGCCCGGGATCCTCGTCGTGCTCGTGACGATCATCGGCACGCTGCTCACCGCGATGAACATCGTCCGCGAGAAGGAGATCGGGACTCTCGAGCAGCTCAACGCGACGCCCCTGACGCGCTCGGAGTTCATTGCCGGCAAGTTGACCCCGTTCTGGATCCTCGCGCTGATCGAGCTCGCGTTCGGCCTGATCGCGGCGCGGATCGCCTTCGATCAGCCGATCCGCGGCAGCCTGTGGCTGCTGTTCGGCGCGGGTGGCGTCTACCTCGTCGTCGCCCTCGGGATCGGGCTATGGATCTCGACCATGGCCGAGACGCAGCAGCAGGCGATGTTCATCACGTACTTCTTCCTGATGATCAACCTGTTCATGAGCGGACTGTTCACCCCCATCGCCTCGATGCCGGCCTGGGGGCGCGTGGCGGCGGAGTTCATACCCCTCAAGCACTTCATCGCGATTTCCCGCGCCGTGCTCGTGAAGGGAGCCGGCGTCGATACGCTCGCCGTGCCGCTGCTCGCGCTCGTCGGGATGGCGGTCGTGGTCTTCACCGTCGCGGTGCGCCAGTATTCCAAGACGGCGAGTTGAGGCCTTCGGCCGGACGAGACCCCCGACGGGAGGACCCCCGAACGTGGACAGCGAGAGACGGGCCTTCATCGTGGCCCAGAACGGCTCCCGGATCTTCGGCGGCGGCGAGCACTACGTCGTCGGACTGCTGGCGCGTCTGCAGGCGAGGGGCCACCGGGTCCTGTTCCTGTGCCGCGACGAGTACGTGCGGAGCGAGGCCGAGCGGCGGGGGGTGGAGGCCAGGGTGTTCCACGTGGGCGGCCACCTGGCGCTGCACGACGGCGTGCGCCTGGCCCGCTTCCTCGAGCGGGAGGCCCCCGACGCGCTCTTCCTGACCAGCTTCAACAAGACGTTCGTGGCGGCCCTCGCCGGGCGGATGGCGGGCATGCCGCGAATCATCGCGCGGTTCGGCCTTTCCTCGGACATACCGAGCCGCCGGTTCGTCTACCCGATCGCGCTGCGCCGGTGGGTGCACCGCGTGGTCGTCAACAGCACGCCGTTTCGCGACGCGGTCCGCGAGAGCCTGCCGCGCGTCGCCCCCGAGCGCATCATCACGATCTACAACGGCGTCGACATTCCCGAGCGTCGCAATGAACCCGGGGCCGTGCGCCGCGAGCTGGGAATCTCGCCCGTCGCCCCGGTGATCGGGGCCCTCGCCCGACTTTCCGGGCAGAAGCGACTCGACCGGCTCATCCGTATCACGGCCGCACTGCCGCCCGAGGTCGTCTGCCTGATCGCGGGGCACGGTCCGGGGGAGGCCGATCTCCGCGCTCTCGCCGGCGAGATCGGCGTGGCGGACCGCGTCCGGTTCCTCGGCTATCGCGAGGACGTGGCCGACGTCCTCGACGCCCTCGACGTCTACGTGGTCACGTCGGCCACGGAAGGCCTCAGCAACAGCATGCTGGAAGCGCTGGCATGCGGTGTGCCCGTTATCTCGACACCCGTGAGTGGCGCGAGCGTCGCGCTGGAGCCCCTGGCGGACGGTCGGGTGCCCGGCCGGATCGTCGAGGCGGACCTCGAGGCGTTGACGGCGGCCGTCGGCGAACTCCTGCGGGATCCGGACCTTCGAGGCGGGATGAGCGAGGCGGCCCGCGATCGGATTCTCGAGCGCTTCAACTGGGACGACAAGCTGGATCGCTGGGAACGACTATTCACGGGCGACCCGATGGCGCCGGTGGGAGAGGGAGAATCGACCTGAATATTCTCGGAATATCCGCCTTCTACCACGACAGCGCGGCATGTCTGCTGCGCGACGGTCACATCGTGGCGGCGGCTTCGGAGGAGCGTTTCACGCGCCGGAAGGGCGATCCGTCTTTCCCCGAGCACGCCGTGGCATATTGCCTCCGCGAGGGTGGAATCTGCATAGACGAGGTCGATTACGTCGGCTTCTACGACAAGCCGATCCTCAAATTCGATCGCATCCTCGAGAGCTATCTCGGCGTCGCGCCCAGGGGCTTCCGATCGTTTCTGAAGGCCGGACCGTTGTGGATCAAGGAAAAGCTCTACATGGATCGCGATCTCCGGGACGCTCTCGACTACGACGGCGAGATTCTGTACCCGGAGCACCACGAGTCCCACGCCGCCAGCGCCTTCTACCCGTCGCCGTTCGAAGAGGCCGTGGTCCTGACCATGGACGGCGTGGGGGAGTGGGCGACGGCCTCGGTGGGTGTCGGCCGCGGCTCGGAGCTGGAGCTCCTGCAGGAACTGCACTGGCCCGATTCACTGGGCCTTCTGTACTCGGCGTTCACCTACTACACCGGGTTCAAGGTCAACTCCGGCGAGTACAAGGTCATGGGGCTCGCTCCCTATGGCGAGCCGCGATTCGTCGACCTGATCCTCGACGAGCTGATGGACCTGCGCGAGGATGGCTCCTTCCGTCTGAACCAGGACTATTTCAATTACCTGACCGGACTGACGATGACCAGCGCCGCCTTTCACCGACTGTTCGGTGGACCGCCGCGCGAGCCGGAGTCGCTGCTCACCCAGCGGGACATGGATCTCGCTCGCTCCGTCCAGGAGGTGTGCGAGGAGGTCATGCTTCGCATGGCGCGCCACGCGCGGCGTGAGGTCGGTCTCTCGAACCTGTGCATCGCCGGAGGAGTCGCGCTCAACTGCGTGGGGAATGGACGGATTCTGCGCGAGGGGCCGTTCGAGGACATCTGGATTCAGCCCGCGGCCGGCGATGCCGGCGGTGCGCTCGGCGTCGCGCAGCTCGCGTGGCATCGGCATCTGAATCGGCCGCGCGTGACCGGTTCGGGACGGGACGGGATGCGAGGCAGCTACCTCGGCCCATCCTTCGACGATGAAGAGATTCGTGCCGCGCTGGATCGGCATGGCGCGGTCTACCGGCGCCTGGAGCGTGACGAGCTTCTGCAGACGGTGGCGGGTCGGCTCGCCGACGGCGAGGTCGTCGGCTGGTTCAACGGCCGCATGGAATTCGGTCCCCGGGCACTGGGCGCGCGGAGCATCCTCGGCGACGCCCGCAGTCCGGAGATGCAGCGCAAGATGAACCTGAAGATCAAGTACCGCGAGAGCTTTCGACCCTTCGCGCCCTCGGTGCTGGAGGAGCGGGTCGGCGACTACTTCGAGCTCGAGGGGTCGTCGCCCTACATGCTCATCGTGGCGCCCGTTCGGGAGGATCGTCGCATCGCGCCAACCGAAGACGAGCAGTCGCTGTGGGGCATCGAGAGACTCAACGTGCCGCGTTCGGACATCCCCGCCGTGACGCACGTCGACTACTCGGCGCGGATCCAGACGGTGTCTCGCGACACGAACCCCGATTACTACGACCTGATCGACGCCTTCGAACGGCAAACGGGCTGCGGCGTGATCGTGAACACGTCCTTCAACGTCCGCGGCGAGCCCATCGTCTGCACCCCGGCGGACGCCTACGCCTGTTTCATGCGGACGGAGATGGACTCGCTGGTGCTCGATTCGTATCTACTCGGAAAATCCGACCAGCCCGAATGGCACGAGGAGGAAGATTGGCGGGACGAATTCCAACTCGATTGACGAAGCGCGAAGGCCGAAAGTTCGCGTTCACGGTCGGGCTCGCCTTCTGCGCGCTCGCCGCGCTCTCGTGGTGGAGAGGGCATGTTCCGGTCGGCGGTGCGCTCGGCGCGCTCGGCGTAGGGCTCCTGGTCGCCGGCGCCGCGGCGCCCACTCGCCTCGGTCCGGTGCAGAGCGCCTGGATGTCGCTCGCCCACGCGATCTCGAAGGTGACGACCCCCGTGTTCATGGGCGTCGTGTATTTCCTGGTGCTCACGCCGACCGGACTCGTGATGCGGGCACTCGGCCGGCGGCCGCTGCGACGCGAGCTGGACGATGGCAGCTACTGGATCGCGAAGAGCCCCGACCGCGGCGGGGTCAGCGACATGAATCGACAATTCTGAGAGGATCCGACAAATGGCTCGATCTGGTTCGGGGGGCGTACTGCGAGAGCTGCTTCTGTTCCTGAAGCAGGAAAAGAAGTGGTGGCTGCTGCCGATCCTCTTCGTGATGATCCTGGTAGGTGCACTGCTGGTGTTTGCTCAGGGTTCGGCGCTGGCGCCGTTCATCTATACGATCTTCTGACTTCTGAGCGCGGGCGGATATCGAGTTACGGGAAGGCCTCTCGTTCGATGATCTCGGCGGCCACGGCGTTGCCCCGCCGATTCCAGTGCTCGTCGTCCCGCAGGTAGAGAAGCTCGCGACCGCCGTACGGAGCGAAGGAGGGAAGCAGGTCGAGGGATCGAAAGCCCATCTGCTCCGCGAGCGCGCTCACGTAGCTGGCGAACGGAGACGGTTCGGTCACCTGTGGGAAGCCGTCGTAATGCGGTCCGTGCAGTCGTGCGGCCGTAGGAACGATGATGACCGTGACGTCGAAGGAGTCGGCGGCGGCGAGGTCGGCCATCTCTTCGAACACCGCCTCCAGGCGCGCGCGATTCGGGTGGTCCAGCACCCAGGAAGCGGGTGCCGCCGCCTGTTCGATGAACCCCGAGAAGAAGAGTCGCGGCCCGAGGGTCGGGGAGTCGAATAGCCTGTACGACGACCCTGCGAAGTCGGGCGTCACTTCGTCGGCCGTGGATGGCTCCGGGGCCCGTGGACGGAAGATCAACTCCCTCGAGACGATCCGGTGGAGGATGGACTGCCTCTGGATCCGCCACGGGAGCTTCTCCAGGCCCTG
>JASFRN010000158.1:0-4929 GCA_050114915.1 Gemmatimonadales bacterium
CAGGACTTCACGGAATCGAACGGCTTCGAGGTGAAGATCGACAAGGCGATCGGCAACTTCGTGACGAGCAACCTGTCGTACAGCTTCCTCGACGCGCGCGGTACGGGCTCCGACCCGTTCTTCTATGAGAACTTCATCTTCCGCGCGACGACGAACCTCTCCGCGCTGACGGGCGAGCCGCCCGATCCGCCGGAGGCCCTGCTGCGGCTCGAGCAGAGCCGGAAGCACAACATCTCGTGGACCGGTAGCCTCGCGTTCCCGGCCGACTTCCAGGAAGGCTCGGTAGCGGGTGCGATCCTGCAGGATCTCGGAGTGTTCGCGATCATGCGGATCCGCAGCGGGCTGCCCTACACGAAGCTCGAGAACCAGGGCAACGGTCCCGTCGGGCCGCCGAGTGCCGGCGGGAACCCGGAGAGCTCGATCAGCGGCGCGGAGACGCCCTGGACGTTCGGGCTCGACCTGCGCCTCACGAAGGGCTTCCAGATCGGCGACGGCCTGAATCTCCAGGCGTTCGTCGACTGGCGGAATCCGCTCGACATCGCGAACAACCAGACGGTGTTCCTGGAAACGGGCACCACGGTCAACGCGCTGCATCGGCAGAACTCGCTCGCCGGCCTGCTGCGGGACACGCAGCTCGACGGCAGCAACGACATCGACGACGTCGATATCGCGGCCGAGTCGACGGACAACGCATTCAACACCTACATGCTCCTGCGGGCCGAGCAGCGCTTCGGCAACGGCGACGGCATCTTCACCGTCGAGGAGCAGACGAAGGCCTTCGGCCAGGTGTACGAGAACAACTTCGGCGTGAACTCGCGCTTCAGGACCTCGGACCAGCTGATGCGTCTGGGCCTGCGGCTAGCGTTCTGATCGCCGACAGCCGCCCGTAGCCGGGTGGCATGGAGGACCGGACAGACGGTCCGGGCGTACGAGGTTGGGCAGACCTCGTGGGTCCGGGCCGTTCGTCTTTTGCGGTGCGTCCCGGATCGGGCCGTCACGATTGGTCTATGGGAGTCGTTCTCCTACTGGGGGATGGGTTCGCGCAGGGCGCGAAGGCACGGACGGGGCCGGATGGGGAGGCAGGTTATCGATGGGCGATCGACGCGGGTGGTCTCCGGACGCACTTCTTGAACGACGAATCGTCGTCGCAGTCCTGCTCGCCGGCGCGGGGCTGCTGCTCGCCGCCACCCGCGATCCGACGGCGGTGGTCGTCTCCGCTGGTCTCGGTGCCGCCGCCCTGGCCCTTCTTCTGCTGCGTACGAGCAGGTCCACGAAGGACTCGCCCTCCGAACCCGCTGACGTCTCCGCGGGTCGACCGCGGGGCAGCGATGCGACCCACCTCGCCGTGCCCGACGGCGTGCGGATCCACATGCTCGAGCGCTCCGACATCCAATGGATCGAGGCCGACGGCGATCACGTGCGGATCCACACCGCCGAGAAGTCGTATCGCACGCGGTCGACGCTGAAGGCCTACGAGCGGGAGCTCGCGTCCGACGGCTTCCTCCGCCTCCACCGCAGCGCCCTCGTTCATCCCCGGGCGATCCGGGAGATCCAGAAGTTCTACCGGGGGGATCACGTCGCCGTCCTGCGCGACGGGCGAGAAATCCGGATTCCGCGCACCCGGGACGAGGTGATCGACGTGCTGCTCACGCCCATCGTGCAGGGCTGAGGCGCGTCTGGCATCCCCGTCGGGCCGACTGGCGTGGGGTGAACGCCCGGGCTAGCTTCGCGCCGCTCCCCTGACCCCGGGTCCGCAGTGCGTTAGCACGATCGGCTCGGGGTGTACTCGGGATCCCGCCGCCCAGGAGACATCATGCCGAGGATCGTTCGCCTGACCATGGCGTGGGGTGTTGCCGCCCTGTGCCAGCTCGCAGTGACCACGCCCCTCATCGCCCAGCAAGCGCCACCGACTCTCATCGAGGTCGGGACCGTCTACCCCGACTCCCTCGGTCCGGATGACGTCCAGGCCTATCAGGTCCAGCTCGACTCCGCCTCGTTCGTCACGGGCCAGGTCGAGCAGACCAGCGTGGATGTCCGGGTCACGGTCAGGGATCCGTCCGGCGATCGCGTCGTCAGCGTGGACGGTCCTTCGAGAGGGCCCGAGGAGTTCCAGTTCGCGACCGATGCGACGGGTGTCTACCGCATCGAGGTGGCGCCATTTCAGCACGCCACGGGCAGATACGAGCTCACGGTCGACCGCGTCGAGCCCGAGGCCTCGAACCCCGCCGACCGTGTCGATCAGCTCATGTCCCGATTCGGGGAAGACACCCCGGGCGGGGTCGTCGCCGTCGTCCGCGACGGTGAGGTGGCGTTCGCCCGCGCATATGGGATGGCCGACCTTACGTTCGGGATTCCAATGACGACGGAGACCCGCAACAACATCGGCTCCACGTCGAAGCAGTTCACTGCGTTCGCCGTCCTCCTGCTGGCGAAGGAGGGGCGCCTGTCCCTCGACGACGACGTGCGCGACTACATCGAAGATCTGCCGGATTTCGCAGAGACGGTGACGATCCGCAACCTGCTGACGCACACGTCCGGCTACCGGGAGTTCCTCAACGAGGCGGCGATGGGGGGACGCAATCTCGGCGAAGGCGATTACATCGATCGCGACGAGATCATCGAGTTCATTCAGCGCCAGCCGGAGCTGCAGAACTCGCCGGGCGCGGAGTTCAACTACAACAACTCCGGCTTCGCGCTCGCGTCGATGATCGTCGAGCGAGTCACCGACACCCCGTTTGCGACGTGGATGCGCGAGCACGTGTTTCTCCCGCTCGGCATGACGCATACCTCCATCCGGACCGAGCGATCCGAGATCGTCCCGGGCGGGTCGAGGGGCTACGGGCGCGACGACGAGGGCGGATATCGGGAGTTGATGGATCTCGCAGGAGCGATGGGGGCCGGCGGCATCTACACGACCGTGGCGGACATGGCGAAATGGATGGGCAACCTCCAGACGGGCGCCTATGGCGGCCGCGATCTGATCAACCAGATGACCACGCGCAACGTGCTCACGAACGGTGACACGACGTCCTACGGGCTCGGCCTGTTCATCGACGAGGACCACGGGCTCCGCCGCATCCAGCACGGAGGGGCCGACAACGCGCACCGCTCGACGTTCGTCTTCTATCCGGAGATCGAGACCGGGATCCTCGTGGAGACGAACTATGCGAACACGGATGCCTCTCTTGCCGGTGCCATCACGGAGGCCTTCCTCTCCGACGAATTCGAGGACGCGGACGAGGCGGACGTCGCGGATGCCGACGGGGATACCGAGGCGGACGACTTCGACGCCGGCGACTACGAGCCGGAGAATTTCGACCGGTATGCCGGCCGCTACGAGCTCGACGAGGCTCCGGGCTTCGTGCTCACCTTCTCGCGCCGCGCGGACAGCCTCTTCGTGCAGGCCACCGGCCAGTCCGAGTTGAGGATCCACGCCGTTTCCGACTCCACGTTCGAGATCGGCGGTGTCGAGGCGAGCGTGACGTTCCACGAGGAAGAAGATGGTCCGGTCAAGTCGCTCACCCTGCACCAGAACGGCGATCACCCCGCGCAGCGTCTCGTCGACTGGGCGCCGGACGCGGATGCCCTCGCGGCCTACGCCGGCCGGTATTTCAGTCAGGAGCTCGAGACGTACTACGACGTCATCGTGCAGGACGGCCACCTCGTCGTGCAGCACCGCCGATTGGACGATGTCACGCTCACGCCGATTTCCGAGAACAAGTTCTCCGGTGGCTATCCGTTGGCCACGGTCGAGTTCACGGTCGGAGCGGACGGCGTCGCGACCGGGTTCGCGGCGTCGAATGGCCGCACCCGGGACGTCCGGTTCGCCAGGGTGGAGTAGTACATGAAGATCACGAGCGTCCGGGCCTACCAGGTCGACCTCCCGCTCCACGAGGGCAGCTACAATTGGTCGGGCGGGAAGTCCGTCGAGGTGTTCGACAGCACGATCGTCGCGATCGAAACCGACGAGGGCGTAACCGGCTACGGTGAGATCTGCCCGCTCGGTCCGGCGTATCTGCCAGCGTACGCGGCGGGAGCACGAGCGGGGATCGCAGAGCTCGCGCCTCATCTGCTCGGCGAGGATCCGACCGCGCTACAGCCGCTCAACCGGCGCATGGAAGCCAGCCTCAAGGGGCATCCGTACGTGAAAACCGCCATCGACATCGCCTGCTGGGACATCCTCGGGAAGGCGACCGGCCAGCCCGTCTGCACGCTGCTGGGCGGGCGCTATGGGGAAGATTTTCCCCTCTACCGGGCGATTTCGCAGGAGGCGCCCGAGGCGATGGCCGAGAAGGTCGGGCGCTATCGGGATGAGGGCTACCGCACCTTCCAGCTCAAGGTCGGCGGCGATCCCGAGACGGATGTCGAGCGGATTCGCGCCGTGGCGGCGCGCATGGAGGCCGGCGACGTGCTGATCGCCGACGCGAACACGGGGTGGCTGCCCCACCAGGCGATGCGCGTCGTGCGAGCCGTCCGGGACGTCGACGTATACATCGAGCAGCCGTGCCTGACCTACGAGGAGTGCCTGTCCGTGCGGCGGCACACCGACCATCCGTTCGTGCTCGACGAGTGCGTCGACGGCATCGGAATGCTGGCCCGCGGCCACTCCGACGGTGCGATGGACGTCGTGAACATCAAGATCAGCAAGTTCGGCGGCCTCACGCGGGCACGACTGGCGCGGGACCTCTGCGTATCGCTCGGCATCGCGGTGACGATCGAGGACAGCTGGGGCGGCGACGTCACGACGGCCGCGATCGCGCACCTCGCCCACAGCACGCCGCCGGAATTCCTCTTCTCCTCGACCGACTTCAACAGCTACGTCACGGTCAGCACGGCGGAGGGGGCTCCGCGTCGTGAAGCGGGACGACTGGCCGCGTCGACGTCGCCGGGGCTGGGGATCACGCCGCGGATGGACGTGCTCGGCGAGCC
>JASFRN010000159.1:0-4912 GCA_050114915.1 Gemmatimonadales bacterium
CGCCTCGACGAGCTCGGCCGGATCGACGCGGTGGTAGCGCTGCTGCGCCTCCGCGACCCGGCCCTCTCCGTCTCCCGTCTCGCTGGCCGGCACGCGCGCGTCGGCCACGGCGGTCGAGAAGCGGATCTGGTCGATCGATTTGCGGATCGAGCGCGGCACGATCCCGTGCTCCTCGTTGTACTCGGCCTGCACCTCGCGCCGCCGGTTCGTCTCGTCGATCGCCCGCCGCATCGAGCCCGTGATCTTGTCGGCGTAGAGGATCGCCTTCCCGTTCAGGTGGCGCGCCGCGCGCCCGATCGTCTGCACGAGCGAGGTCTCCGAGCGCAGGAAGCCCTCCTTGTCGGCGTCGAGCACCGCGACGAGCGACACCTCGGGCAGGTCGAGCCCCTCGCGCAGGAGGTTGATCCCGACCAGCACGTCGAACTCGCCGAGCCGCAGCTCGCGCAGGATCTCCACCCGGTCGATGGTGGCGATGTCGCTGTGCAGATAGCGGACGCGGACGCCGCGGGTGTCGAGATAGTCGGCCAGGTCCTCGGCCATCCGCTTGGTGAGCGTGGTGACGAGCACGCGCTCGCCCCGCTTCGTGCGCAGCCGGATCTCCTCGAGCAGGTCGTCGACCTGGTGCGCGACCGGGCGCACCTCGACGACGGGATCGAGCAGGCCGGTCGGACGGATCAGCTGCTCGACCACGACGCCCCCGCTGCGCTCGAGCTCGTAGTCGCCCGGCGTGGCGCTCACGAACATCACCTGCGGCACGACCTCCTCCCATTCCTCGAAGCTCAGCGGCCGGTTGTCGAGCGCCGACGGGAGCCGGAACCCGTGCTCGACGAGCGTCAGCTTGCGGCTGCGGTCCCCCGCGTACATCGCCCCGAGCTGCGGCACCGACACATGACTCTCGTCGACGATCATCAGGAAGTCATCGGGGAAGTAGTCGAGGAGGCAGTACGGCCGCTCCCCCGGCTCGCGCTGGTCGAAGTAGCGGGAGTAGTTCTCGACCCCCGGGCAGAATCCCATCTCGCGCAGCATCTCGACGTCGAACCGCGTCCGGGTCTCGAGCCGCTGGGCCTCGAGCAGGAAGCCCTCGCGCCGCAGGTCCATGAGCCGCGCCTCGAGCTCGGTGAGGATCCCGTCGATCGCGCGTTCCAGGCGGTCGGGCTCGATCGCGTAGTGCGTGGCCGGAAAGATCGCCGTCGTCTCGAGCCGGGCGATCGTGTTCCCGGTCAGCGGATCGATCTTGGTGATCCGCTCGACCTCGTCGCCGAACAGCTCGATCCGCACCGCCTGCTCCTCGTAGGCCGGCAGGACCTCGATCACGTCGCCGCGCACGCGAAAGGTGCCGCGGTTGAGGTCGTAGTCGTTCCGATTGTACTGGATCCCGACCAGGCCCATGAGGATGTCGCGCCGCGACATCTGCTGGCCGACCTCGAGGGTGAGCATCATCGACTTGTAGCCGCGCGGATCGCCGAGCCCGTAGATCGCCGACACCGAGGCCACCACGACCACGTCGCGGCGCTCCATCAGCGACGAGGTGGCCCGCAGCCGCAGGCGGTCGATGTCCTCGTTGATCGAGGCGTCCTTCTCGATGTAGGTATCGGTCGCCGGGACGTACGCCTCGGGCTGGTAGTAGTCGTAGTACGAGATGAAGTACTCGACGGAATTGTGCGGAAAGAACTGGCGCAGCTCGCCGTACAGCTGGGCGGCCAGCGTCTTGTTGTGGCTCATCACGAGCGTCGGCCGGCCGGTGTCCGCGATCACGCCCGCCATCGTCACGGTCTTCCCGCTCCCGGTCACGCCGAGCAGGGTCTGGGCGCGGCGCCCGGAGCGCACGCCCTCGGACAGCTGGCGGATCGCTTCGGGCTGATCGCCCGTCGGCTCGAACGGAAGCTGGAGGTCGAAGGTGCTCATGCGTCCCGGGTGTGGGGTCGGCGGTCTGACGCGGCTTGCCGGCGCCGCTGGCGAGGTCCACGTTGCCATCCCGCGGAGCGCCGTACAAGACCGGCGCGCGAGCGAAACGCCGACGAAAGACCCCACATATGCGCCGTCACCGCCAAATCCTTCCCGCCCCGCCCCGCGCGGCGGTCCTGCTCCTCGCCGGGACCCTGTCGTTGAGCGTGGTGGCGTGCGAGCGCGGCGAGGATCCGGAGATCGCGGCGCGGCGCACGGCCCTCGAGCAGCAGCGGAGCCAGCTCGTCGACCAGTTCGCGGTGGCTCAGAACCAGGTCCGCGCCACGCAGGCGCAGGCGATGGACGATCCCTCGATCGACTCGCTGCGTTCGCGGTTCTACGATCTGTTGCGGGCCCGGATGATCGAGATCGAGCCGCGGGCCGGGGCGTGGCTCGACCGGGCGCAGGTGCTGGGCGCCCGGATCGACGAGCTCTCGAAGCCCCTGCTGCTCGAGGAGGGCCAGGCGCCGCCGGCGGACGACGACCGCGACAGCGTGATGTCGGAATTCGCGACGCTCGAGAAGACACTCCAGCCGTTGCAGAACCGGGCCCTCCAGGATCCCGAGGTGGCGGCGGCGTTCGGAGAGATGCAGGACTCGGTGCACGCGCTCATGGTCCGGATGAACCCGGACGCCGCGCCGGCGCTGGAGCGGATGAAGCGGACCTCGGCCGCCGTCGACTCGATCGACGCGGAACTCGCGGACCTGGGGAGGCCGGAGGAGTAGAGCCTCCTCCCGCTCAGTCGTCGTCGGGAAGGCCGGGCGAGGTGCGGCCCAGGGTGAGGTCGCTGTCTCCGAAGCTCTCCTTCCGCTCCACCGACAGCACGCCCTTCACCCGCCGGATCTTTCGCATCACCTTCTTCAGATGCCCGAGGTTCTCGACCTCGACCACGAACTGTCCCTGCATCCCGCCCTCGACCGAGGTGATGTTCGCCGACTGGATGTTCGTGCCCGTGTCGCTCACCGAGCGGGCGATGTCGGCGAACAGGCCGTGCCGGTCGGTGCCTTCCATGACGATGCGCACGAGGAAGCGCTGGTCGGCGTCGCTCGACCAGTCGATGACCACGCGCCGCTCCGGGAGGTTCGGCAAGCTGAGGACGTTGGGGCAGTCCCGGCGGTGGATCGAGATCCCGCGACCGACGGTAATGTAACCTATCACCTCATCACCGGGAACCGGCTGACAGCACTGGGAATAGCGCACCATCAAATTGTCCATTCCCTGGATCTTCACACCCTTCGGCGTCGTCCACACGCGCCGCACCAGCTTCGAGAGCGGCGTCGTCTTCGGGCGTTCCCCCGGCTCCTCCTCGCCGGGGAGGACGGCGCGGACCACCTTCGTCAGCCCTATGTCGCCCCGCCCCACCATCGCATACAGCTCGTCGGCTCCGCCGCGGATGTCGAGCTCCCCGGCGGCGCGCTCGAGCTCCTCGTCGTCGGGGTTCGCCTTCCGCCGTCTCCACTCGCGGGCGAGGATGTCCTTCCCGAGCTGGATCGCCGACTCCCGCTCCTCGTCGCGGATCCAGTTGCGGATCCGGTGACGGGCCCGGCTCGTCTTCACGAACCCGAGCCAGTCGCGGTTCGGGCGCTGGTTCTCGGAGGTGAGGATCTCGACCGTGTCGCCATTCTTGAGCTCGCGCGACAGCGGCGCGATGCGGCCGTTCACCTTCGCGCCGGCGCACTGGTAGCCGACCTCGGTGTGGACGGCGAAGGCGAAGTCGATCGGCGTCGCCCCGGTCGGGAGCTGCTTCACGTCGCCGGCGGGGGTGAACACGAAGATCTCGTCCTGGAACAGGTCGATCCGCAGGAACTCGAGGAACTCCTCGGGCTCGTGCGTCTCCTGCTGCCACTCGAGCACCTGGCGGAACCAGGTGAGCTTCTCGTCCACCTCGTCGGCCGAGCCGCCCTCCTTGTAGCGCCAGTGCGCCGCGATCCCGAGCTCCGCCGTCCGGTGCATCTCCTCGGTACGGAGCTGGATCTCGTACATCCGGCCGCCCGGGCCGAAGATCGTCGTGTGGAGTGACTGGTAGAGGTTCGACTTCGGGGTCGCGATGTAGTCGTGGAAGCGCTCGGTGAGCGGCGTCCACTTGTTGTGGATCACGCCGAGCGCGTGGTAACAGTCGCGGATCGAGGGGAGGATCACCCGCACGGCGAGCACGTCGTAGATCTCCTCGTACGGCTTGCCGCGCTTCTCCATCTTGCGGTGGATCGACCACAGGTGCTTGGCCCGGCCCTGCACGCCGCACTCGAGCCCGGCCGCCTCCAGCTCCTCCTGGAGCGGCCCGACCATGCGCCGGATGAGATCCTCCCGCTCGCTGCGCTTCTCCGACACGGTGTCGGAGAGCTCCCGGTACGCCTCGGGTTCGAGGAACTTGAACGCCAGGTCTTCGAGCTCCCAGCGCACCATCGCCATGCCGAGCCGGTGCGCGAGCGGGGCATAGATCTCGCGCGTCTCGAGCGCGATGCGCCGCCGCCGCGGCGGATCGAGGTGCTCGAGCGTGCGCATGTTGTGGAGCCGGTCGGCCAGCTTGACGATGATCACCCGCGCGTCCTGGGCCATCGACAGGAGCAGCTTCCGGTAGTTCTCGACCTGCCGTTCGGCCAGCGAGCGGAACTCGACCCGCGAGATCTTCGTCAGCCCGTCGACCAGGGTGGCGATCTCCTCGCCGAACTCCTGGCGGATCTCGTCGACGTTCACCTCGCTGTCCTCCACGACGTCGTGCAGGAAGGAGGCGGCGATCGACACGGTGTCGGGGTGGATCTCGCCGAGGATCGTGGCGACGGCGATGCAGTGGGTGATGTAGTCCTCGCCGCTCGAGCGCTTCTGCCCGGCGTGCTTCTCCTTGCTGTACTGGAAGGCGAGCGCGAGGAGCTCGAGGTCGAGGCGGTCTTCGCGGCCCTCGACCGCGGCCAGGAACTCCGCCGGCAGGATGGACCGCGCCCCGTCCGCCGGGGGGCTGACCTCCGGCGGC
>JASFRN010000160.1:0-4822 GCA_050114915.1 Gemmatimonadales bacterium
GTTTCCAGCCGTCCGTTCAGGTCGGCCATCGATCCCGCGCCGATCAGGTGCAGGGGATATCCGTCGGTCAGGGTCGTCCGGTCCTGCGGACGGGCATAGCGGGGATTCACCGGTCGCTCGACGTCCTCGGGCATCCAGGCGAAGTGCGCCTCGCGGCCGAGCGCCGAGCTGAGCCACTCGCTCGCCGGTGCGTCGGCGACCGGAAGGTGCACCGTATCCCCCCAGATCGTCACGGCGCGCCGGCAGGCCGTTCGATCGGGTCGCCGGACGACGAACGGCGGTACGGCGTCGGGACCGGTCCAGCGCACGGCGAGGCCGTCTTCCGTTGGGCTGGCGCGCAGGAGGGCCAGGGGTGGATGCTCGCGCTGGGTGAGCGGCCGGCCGGCGTCGTCGATCATCATCCAGCGGCGATCGTCCCGCACCCCGTACCGGTCGAGCTCCACCTCGTCGCACCGCACTCCCGCCGCCGACTTCAGCGGATAGCGGAACAGCGCTCCCACCCGGTACGGCGTTCCCGTCACGTCAGAACGGTTTCGTGTGGGCGAGCCAGCCGGCGCAGAGAACGAGGAGCGAGGTGGCGACCCACACCAGCTTGGAGAGCTCCGGCTTGCGGTACGGCACCATGAACAGGCCGCCGATCAGCCCCCAGATCACGAGCTTCGCCCACACCCAGCCCGGGATGCCGCCTTCGATGCCCAGGCGGGCCAGCATCCCGAACCCGGCGACGAGGATCAGCAGGAGTCCGCCGCCGTGACTCGCCGCGGCGAGGCCCCGGCCACCGCTCGTCGCCTTCGTGCCGCCGCTCATGGCATGCAGCGAGACGCCGCCGACCGCGAGGAGCAGGAGGGCGATGCCGAAGATGTGGATCAACCAGTAGACGTCGTGAGAGAGCATTGCGGCTCATTCCTCCGGTTCGTGTTCGAGGGCGACCGAGTTGATGCAGTAGCGCAGCCCGGTCGGTTCAGGTCCGTCGGGGAAGACGTGGCCGAGGTGCGCCTCGCATCGCGCGCAGCGGACTTCGGTCCGCGTCATTCCGTGGCTGCGGTCCTCCCGGTGCGTCACGGCCTCGTCGGAGACGGGCTCGAAGAAGCTCGGCCAGCCCGAGCGCGAGTCGTACTTCGTCTCGGAGCGAAACAGGTCGGCGCCGCAGCAGGCGCAGCGGTAGGTGCCGGGCTCGTAGAACTTGCAGAGGGCCCCGCTGAACGGCGCCTCCGTACCCTGCTTGCGGGTGACGCGGTAGACCTCGGGGTCCAGGATCTCGCGCCACTCGGCGTCCGTCCGTCGCATATCGTCGTTCATCGTCGTCCTCGTCGGTGGGCCAGCGGGCACGTCGGCGCCAACGTACGTTGTCACGGCGGTCGCCGACACGGCTCGGGGCCGCAAAACCGGCGAGCGGCGAGCCGAGTTCCCCGAGGTTCCGACAGGAGGATGCGGTGGGCGAGACGTTCTACGTATCCCGCGGACGCGTGGTGCGCGTCGACGGGCTGCATCGACGCGCGGAGATCGCGGCCGACACGGAGTTCGACATGGGCGTGCACGGTCCGATCAAGGAATACTATCGGCTCGACACGAAGGACCTCCCGCTGCCCGTCGATTACATCGTGGCCGCGACCGGCGGGTGAATGCTCGGAACGCTCAACGGCGTGCTGGAGGCACGCGGGATGAAGTTCGGACCCGGCGAGCTGGTCGCCGAGGTCGAAGGCGTCAACGAAATCCGTGACCGGTTGCCGGTGCTGACCCGCATCGACGTCCACTACCGGTTCCGGATTCCGGCGGGCAGCCGCGAGACCGTCGACCGGGCGCTGGAGCGCCATCAGAGCAAGTGCCCGACGGCGGCCACGCTCGCCGGGGCGGTGGAGGTCCGCTGGACGGCGGACATCGAGGAAGCGCCGGGCTGATCCGGGCCGGTCAGTCGCCGCTGGCCATGCTCCGGACCACGAACCGGGCGCCCATGACGAACAGCACGGCCGAGAAGATGATCCGCAGCGTCTGACCGGGGAGGGCGAGCGCGGCGGCTCCGCCCGCCCACGAGCCCACCAGCGTGCCCGCGAGGACCGGCGGCAGCACGCGGCCCTGGACGTGTCCCAACTTGGCGTGCTCGATCGCGCCCGCGGACGCGGACGGCAGGATCACCGCCAGCGACGTTCCCTGCGCGAGCTGCTGCGCGAACCCGGTGATGAGCACCAGGCCCGGCACGAGGACGCTGCCGCCGCCGACCCCGAGCAGCCCCGACACCACGCCGCTCAACAGGCCGATCGCCAGCATGGCCGCCAATCCGCCGCCCAGCACCAGGTCGCCGTGGCCGACGAGGTCGCGGAACGGCAGCACCAGCGCCGCGAAGATGACGAAGATCCCGAAGAACCGCCGCAGCCGCTCGGCCGGCACCCGCTGGCTGTTGCGCGCCGAGAAGATCGTCGCCGGGAGCATGACGACCGCGATCTGCAGGGCCGCGGCCAGGTCGATCGACGACCCTTTCCCGTACACGACGACGGCGACGAGCGCCGTGAATGCCACGGCCACGATTCCGGTGCCGTGGGCGGAATGCTGGTCGAGCCCCGCCCAGGCGGTGAGCATCGGGATCAGCACGATGCCGCCACCGATCCCGAGCAGCCCGCCGATCAGGCCGGCCGCGAGGCCGCAGAACAGGAGGACGCCGGTCGAAGCCTTCAGAGCTTGATGTCCAGCAGCTCGATTTCGTAGACCAGCGTCGCGCTGGGCGGAATGGTCGGCGGTTGTCCGCGGGCCCCGTAGCCGAGCGACGGCGGCACCACGAGGCGCCGCACGCCGCCGATCCGCATGCCGGTCACGCCCTCTTCGATGCCGCGCGGCACCTGGTGGCGGCCGAGCTGGAAGGAGTAGGGCTCACCGCCGCGGCTGGTTCCGAACTCCTCGCCGGTGGTCAGCCAGCCCGTGTAGTGCGTGTCGACGATGTGACCGTCGCGCGCCGCGAGCCCGCTGCCCGGCTCGATGTCTTCGTAGTACAGGCCGGACGGGGTGCGGGTCATCGAATCGAGGTCGATGTCGAGGACGTCGGCGAATTCGGTGTCCATCTGGACCGGCGCCGGCTCGGCGGCCGCCGTGTCGGTCGCGTCGTCCGTCTGCCCTCGACTGCACCCGAACGCTAATAGCGCCAGGGCCGCCAGGCAGGCGGTCCGATGGCGCGGACGTGGAATGCCGTGCTTCATCATGGTTCCTCTTTCGCCGGAAGCGGCCCGGCTGCGTTGCCGCGTTCGTTTCGCTGGAGGTCCGGTCTCGTCCTCCCGGTCACGCGACTCCATAGCACGACACGTGCCGGAGGGACCCCGGCCACCAAGCTGGCCCCCCCGAGCGGGGCAGGCAACCGAGGAAACCGCGGCCGGCCGACCGCCGTAGTTGGGGGAGAGCGAGGCGATACAGCTGCATCCGTGGAGTCCGATGAGCCCTGTTGCCGGGATCTTGTTGTTCGCCGCCCTGAACGGCGGAGCCGCGACGGTGCAGGCGACCGATACGACGGTCGCCTCCGACAGCGCCGCGCTGGCGCTGATCGCGCGGGCACGGGCCGCACGCGGCACCGAGGCCGGCGGTCTGTGCGCCTACGAAGCCCTGGTGCGGGAGCGCCTCTACGTCGGGTTGACCGCCGAGCGGTTCCGGCGGGAGCGCGGGTTGCTGCGTTCGGAGCGCGTGGCGCGCGTCCGCTGGGAGCGCGACGGACCGGAAACGGTTCGCTGGCTCGGTATTCGGGAGCAGGTGCCGATCGCCGGTGACGCCGGCCGCATCGAGTCCGACCGGCCGGGGGCGCTGGACACCTACCCGCTCGACCCGACCGGCGATCGCCTGCGCCTCGGCGACGATTCGTTTCTCCACCCGCTCGCCGACTCGGCGGTCGTGGCGTACCGCTACACTTCCGGCGACACGATGCGCATCGAGCTGCCGGCGCTCGACCGCGAGATCGTCATGGTGGAAGTCCGCTTCGCCCCGACCCGGGCCGACTTCCGGCTGCTCGCCGGATCGTTGTGGTTCGACCTCGAGTCCGCCGCCCTCATCCGTGGCGTCTTCCGCCCCTCGCGGCCGTTCAACCTCGAGATCGACGAACCCGACGAGGCCGCCGACGTCCCCGGCTTCCTGAAGCCGATCGTCGTCGAGGTCGACGCCATCGCGGTGGAGTACGGTCTGTACGACCTGCACTGGTGGCTCGCCCATCGCGTCCGATTCGACGGGGTCGCGCGGGTCGGAGACCTGGCGACGCTGCCCGTGACCCTGGAGACAGTGGCGGAGGACGTCGAGGTGGATGGTACGCGGCTCGATCCCGACGCCGCGGCCGAAGCCGGCTGGACCCGGATCGTCGAGCGGCCGGGCGGGGCCAACGACGTCGACACGACCGACACGGGCCGCGTGCGGCGACCCCCGCCGCGCGAGAGGATCGTCTACTATCCGCCCGCCGACACGCTGCGAGCTTCGCCGTATCTGTCGAACGAACCGTTCACGCGCGGTTCGGAGGCGTTCAGCGAGGACGAGCTCGACTGGGTCCGCGCCCGCCTGCGCGAGGTGGACGCACCACGGGCGGGCGCCACGACGCGCGGTTTCGAATTCGGCGGGTGGCGCTACAACCGCGTGGAAGCCCTGAGCGCGCGGGCCCGCGGGATCGCGCCGCTGGGCCGGGGATGGTCGGCGACGGGCCAGTTTCGACTCGGGGCGGGCGACGGCGTCCCCGGCCTCGAGGGCCGGCTCGAGCGCTGGCTCGGCCCCGGCCGCCTGACGCTGCGGGGCTACAGCGAGCTGCGGGCCGCCGGCGACTGGGGACGTCCGTTCAGCCTCGACGCCTCGGCCTCGGCGCTGCTGCTGG
>JASFRN010000161.1:0-4774 GCA_050114915.1 Gemmatimonadales bacterium
GGCGTACAGCGGCGCCGCGGCCTCCGGGTCTCCCGCCTCCTCTTCGAGCCGGGCGAGCCGCTCGAGCGACGAGGCCAGGAACCAGGCGTGGGAAATAATCGACAGCCAGTGGGAGCTGTCGAGGAAGCGGCCGTAGTAGACCCGGGCCGAGTCCGCCCGGCCGGCCGCGTCGAAGGTGCGGGCGAGGTTCACCATCGGCGAGAGCTCCTGCGGGCGCGACGAGCTCTGCCGGAACTGGGCAATCGCTTCGTCGTACCGCCGCTCGCCGAGCGCGATCTGGCCCAGGACCTCGTGGTACTGATACCGAAGCCCGCGCTGGTGATCGGCGGGCGTCGTGCGCTCGAACTCCTCCACGAGCTTCCGGGCGGCGGCGGGATCTCCGACCACGGCGTACGCGCCGGCGACGTCGAGGTAGGGACGCTCTACCGGGTCCATGCCCGCGAGCGGGTAGCGCGCGAGCGCCGCGTCGAGCGCCGCGGAGCCGTCCGTGCTGCGGCGTGCCAGGGCCTCCGCGGCGATCGAGAACGTCAGGGTTCGCAGCGCCTCGACATCGGATCCGTTCTCCAGGGTGAGCTCGGCAGACTTATTCCAGAGCTCGTCCGCCTCGGCCAGCCGGCCCTGGATCGTGACGATCGCCGCCAGCCAGTAGGTCGTCTGGGCGAGCAGGAAGGCGCTGCCGGTGACCTGGTCGATCGTCCGCCGCATCGTTTCCTCCGCCGGCCCGAACTCGCGGCGCCCCGCAGACGCCATCGCGCGATGCCAGTCGCCGAACGGCGGAGCCACCTCGTCGAGCAGCGCGTTGGCGCTGTCCACCATCGCCCACTTCTGCGCCGTGACCCCCACCTGGGCGATGTTCATCAGGGGGATCGCGGCGTCCGACGTGTCGAACACGACCGCCCGGTGGTAGTAGTCGAGCGCGGTCTCCAGGTCGCCGATGTTGCGGTAGGCCTCCCCGAGGTTGTTCACCGGGGGCATGTGCGTCGGATCCGCTTCGATCGCCGCCTCGAGGTACGGGATCGCCTGGCGAGGCTCGTTCGTGACGCCCATGTAGTACTGGTTGGCGACCGCGTTGCGCTCCTCCTCCGTGAGCCGGTCCCGCAGCTCGAACGCCCGCGTCCGCGCCTGCATGACCCGGCCGGGCTCCACGCCGTAGTTGCCGAGCGCGATCCCGAGGCCATACCACGCCATCGCGAAGGTGGAATCGAGCGTCACCGCCTGTTCGTACAGCGCGACCCGTCGCTGCGCATCCGCCTCCGGGAGTCGCCGCGCCTCCGAGTAGAGGCGGAGCGCGTCGAGGTTCGCGGTCGTGACGTGGGCCAGCGGCGGAGTCGCGGCGATCGAGCGCAGGGGGTCGCCGATGCGCTCCCGCATGTGATCCGCCAGCCCGTCGATCGCTTCGAGGAGCCCGGTCGAGTCCTTCGCGGTCTCGCGATGCGAGACGAGGGTCTCCCCGGACTCGGTTGCCGCCAGGCGGGCGGAAAGCAGGTACCCCTGGCCGACGCGGCCGATCTCGCCCGTCACGATCGCGGGGATGCCTTCCCGCTCGGCGAGCTCGTACGCCACCTTTTCGGTGAGCGGCGTATCGGCCGGGCGCTCCATCCGCTCGAGCGCGTCGCGGACGAACGCGCGATCGGCGAGCTCGATCGCCGCGGACTGTGAGAGGTCGACGCGCAGGGCCTCGGTCACCATGGCGCCCAGCGTGGCGTCGTCCGTCGAGTTCTGGAAGTCGGCCAGCAGGATCCGGTCTTTCTCGTCGAGGACGCCCTTCGCGACCAGCGTGCCCGGCGCGCCGATTCCCGCCGTGCGCATGACGAGCCAGATCGCCGTCCCGATGCCGAGCAGCGCGAAGGCGCCGACGCCGCCGAGGAGCGCGTTGCGCCAGCTGAACAGGCGGCGACCATCACCAGCGCCGGCGACCCGGCCGCCGGTCCAGCCGCGCTGGACGAACGCCGTCGTCATGACGATCGGCAGTCCGACGGCGAGGAGCACGAACGACGCCTTCACCGCCCAGGCGGGCATCCCGACGGTGGAGTTCAGCGTGTCGACGACCTGGAGGACGAGCCAGGAGCCGCCCAGGTAGAGACCCAGGATCTGCCACATCGACCGATCGTGGATCTCGTGGAGGACGTTCTTCATCGGACGAAGTTGATGGCGGGAAACGCGGGGGGCAAGGAGGCCGTCGGGCCGGTGCTTCGCGCCGCTACGCCTCGCCGGCCGCCCGCAGGTTGTCCGCCAGGGTGGCGCCGTAGCGCCGGTAATCCGCCGGGCGCCGGAGGCGCAGGTGGTCGGCCAGCCCGAGCACCTTGTCTTCGAACCAGATCTGCTGATCCGCCCCACCCGCCGCCTCCATCCCGCGGGCGATGTCGACCACCAGCAGGTGGCAGTAATAGGCCTGGAGGGTGTCGCGGAAGAGCGCCTCGACGTCACGCCGGTGCAGGAGGCCGGCGTCGAGGAAGTCGTTGAGGTCGGCGAACACGTGGTTGACCCGCGCGATGCTGCGGTACTGGGCGAGCTGATCCTGCGAGCCGAAGCGAAGCTCGCCGACCCGCTTCCGGCCGTCGACCAGGGGCAGCGAGGCGAGCGCGTCCCAGGCGCGGTTGCGCGCCTCGAGCATCGACTCCTCGGACCACTGGCCCCAGAGCGTGACCGCGAAGTTCATCTGGGTGATCCGGCGCTGCTCGGCGATCGTCCACACCGCCACGCCGAGCGCCACCAGGAGGCCGAGGCCGGAGACCACCGTGGGGATCCACTCGTTCGGAGCGCTCGAGCGCACGAGCCACACCGAGAGGAAGAGCCAGACGACGAGGAGCAGCAGCGCTCCCGTCCAGCCCAGGCCTATCGACCGCGGCATCTTCACGCTCCGGGCACCTGCAGCGCTCGCGGGCGGTCAGCCCTCCGCGAACACCCCTCCGAGGTCGATCGCGCCGAGGCGCTCGGTTCCGAGGCGCACCGGCAGCGCGTCCACGAAGCGCTCGCTCCGCGGCTCGTCGCCGAACCGCCACACGTCGACCGCGTTCGCGTCCGGGTCGACGATCCAGTACTCGGCCACGCCCTGGCGCTGGTAGAGGCGCCGCTTGAGGTCCCGGTCGCGCGCGGCCGTGCTCGGGGAGAGGATCTCGACGACGAGGTCGGGCGCCCCCTTGAGCTCGTCGGGCGCCACGATGCCGCGCCGCTCGTCGGACACGAACAGGATGTCCGGCTGGACGCCCTCCTGCGTGACCGGGAAGTGGACGCCGACGGGGGCGAACAGGATCTCTCCGCGACCCGTATCGACGAGCAGCCGGGCGAGCTCGCGCTGCAGCCGGAACAGGATCCTCTGATGCCGAACGGACGGAGCGGGCGTCATGTACAGCGCCCCCTCGATCGCCTCGTGGCGGTTTCCGTCGTCCGGGAGCTGCTGGACGTCGTCCCAGGTGATCTGCGGCATCGGCATAGGCACATCATACCTCCGGAGGCGGGCGGAGACGAATCGTCTCGGCACGATGCGCCGGGAGGTCAACGGGGAATCACCTCGCCCGGCGCCGACCCGGGCGCGGCTCGCCCAGAGCCGATATATTCGGCCGCCAGCTGGCGAGCTCGAAACCGCCCGCGCATCACCCATCCAACCCCATCGACCAGGAAGATCCGCATGAAAGCAGCAGTCCTCGAGGCGTTCGGCGAGCCCATGTCCATCCACAACGACTGGCCCGACCCGGAGTGCGGGCCGCGCGACGTCGTCCTCGAGATCAAGGGCTGCGGCGTGTGCCGATCGGACTACACGCTCTGGCAGGGTGGAATCGAGTGGATGGGTGTCGTTCCGCCCCTCCCGTCGGTGATCGGACACGAGTACTGCGGAGTGGTCGCGGAGGCGGGGAGCGAGGTGAAGGGGGTCGCCGTGGGCGACCGGGTCGTGGCCCCGTTCTGCCACGGCTGCGGCTCGTGCGAGTTCTGCGACGCCGGCCACGAGAACGTCTGCGCGAACATGACCCTGCCGGGGATGCACTACACCGGCGGCTTCGCCAGCCACGCGAAGGTGGCCAACGCGGACGTCAACGTGGTTCGCCTGCCCGACCCGATCTCGTTCGAGGCGGCGGCCAGCCTCGGATGCCGGTTCATCACGTCCTATCACGGGATCGTCGACCAGGCGGCCGTGCAGCCCGGTGAGTGGGTGGCCGTGTTCGCCTGCGGCGGCGTCGGACTGTCGGCGGTCGACGTCGCCTCGGCCCTCGGCGCCCGCGTGATCGCGGTGTCGCGGAGCCCCGAGAAGCTCGCCCTCGCAAAGGAAATGGGCGCCGAGCACACCGTCACGGCCGGGCCCGACGCGGCCGAGGAAATCGTCGAGCTGACGGGCGGCGGCGCCCACGTGTCCGTGGACGCTCTCGGTTCCGCCGCGACCGCGATTCCGGCCATCCTCAGCCTGCGGACGCGCGGGCGTCACCTGCGGCTGGGCGCCTCGAACAAGGCGGAAAACGGCCAGATCTCGATCCCGGTCGACATGTTCGTGTTCCGGGAGCTGTCGTTCGTCGGCTCCTTCGGCATGCAGGCCGCGCGCTACCCCGAGATGTTCGAGATGATCGGGGCCGGCAAGCTGAATCCCGAGCGCCTGGTGGGGGACACCGTCGCTCTCGAGGACACGAGCGACGTGCTGGCGTCGATGGCCTCCTACGATACGGTGGCGATGCCGGTGATCACGCGGTTCTGAGGGGGGGCAACGAGAGGATAGGTCTGAGCCAGCTCAACTCCTCTTAGCTCCACCGCATCTCCGTGCCCTCGTCGTCGGCGCAGTAGACCCGCC
>JASFRN010000162.1:0-4756 GCA_050114915.1 Gemmatimonadales bacterium
TCCTTCGTCCGAGGTTTCTACGTGCGTAGCTGAGGATTGGCGTCTCGCCGGCCACAGGGCTCCTCGACGGCCCGCGACCGACCAGTCATCATGGCTTCCGCCAGTCTCGCTCGCCGTGACGATGACAGCCACGTCGAGCCAGCCCGAATCATCGACGCCCAGTCGTCCCGCCTCGGGCGGGCAGAACGGTGGACGGGCTACGTGTTAATTACGCGGCCAGAGCCAAGTTGTCGTTGGCAATTCAAGATTTTCCGGTTTTTACGGGGCCCGGCCCCCGACACGCTACCAGGGACTCCACACACACGTCGAGTCTAGTTCACCCCCGAGTTCTCAAATATCGCCACCGGCGCCGATGGCGCCGGACACCCCGGGTACCGGAGTGCAAAAACGGGACCGCCTGGCGGCCCCGTCGGTTGGCATCTAGAACACTACGGCGGCGGATTGGTTCCGTCAAACTTGCCGATCCGCCCCCCGCACGGCGACACCGACCGGCTCTTTGACAGGGTTTCCGCCCCTCGGATATGTTGCGGGATTACGATGTCATCCATCATTCGGTATTCCGTTGGCCACCACCGTGGCCGATTTCGTCTCCGGGAGGCGATTATACATGAAGCTCCGTGAATTCTTTTCCGCCGAGGCGGTCGAACTCGATCTGAAGGCGGACGACAAGGACGACGCGCTCAAAGAGCTCGTTTCGCTGCTCGACCTCGACGACAAGTCCGAGGGAATCCTGGTCAAGATGTTGAAGCGCCGCGAGAACCTCGGCTCCACGGGATTCGGCGGCGGGGTCGCGATTCCCCACTGCCGATCGCTGGTCGTGAAGCGGCTGCGGGTCGCCTTCGGCCGCAAGGAAGCCGGGCTCGACTTCGACGCGCTGGACGACAAGCCGGTTCGACATCTCTTCCTCATCGTCGCTCCTCCCCTCGAAGTCACCAATCCCCAGTATCTTCCCGTCCTCGGAAAGATCGCCCAGTTCTGCAAGGATCCGGAGGTGATCAAGCGCCTCGACTCGCTCGAGACCGTGGACGAGTTCCTGCAGCTCCTCGAAGAGAAGGCGGCCTGAGCCGATGCACGCACAGCTCGAGATACTCATGGAACTGCAGGATCTGCGGGCCCAATCGCGGGCCCTGGCCGAGGATTCGCTGCGCGAAGTCGAGCAGGAAGTATTCGCCCTCACGCCCGACGAGGCGCGCAGCGCGCTGGACCAGAAGCTCGGCGAGCTGGAAGATCAGCTCGAGCCGACCGTGCGCTCCAGGTACGACTCGATCGAAGGTACGCTGGAGCGTGTCGTCGTCCCGGTGATCAACGGAGTCTGCTACGGCTGCTTCGTCGCCACGCCGACGGCCTGGTCGTCGCGAGCCGACCGGAACGACGAGATCACCAGCTGCAGCCACTGCGGACGTTTTCTGTACTACGTGGACTGACCGGCCGGATCAGCCGTGCGCCGCGGGGCCGGCCGCCGGTCCCGCGACCCGCCCTTCTTCCGTGCGCCGCGTCCAGCCGACGTTGTCGAGATACTCCAGCAATGGAATCAGATAGCGTCGTGTGACGTTCAGCGCGTCGCGGAAATCCGTCGGACGTGCGACCTCCCGGCCCGCCAGCACCACCAGGGCCTTCGCCCGCAGATCCGCTTCCGCTTCGGGGCTCAAGTAGAGCTCCGGGTTGACCTGCACCAGGGCGCCGTCGTCGACCAGCAAGGTCAGCAGGTCGTTGACGAGCGAGCGATTCGCCTGGAGCCCCGCGGCGAGCTCGTCGGGGGGCGGGGGCATCAGCCCTTCGGCCTGCACGGCCGCGAGGAGGGCGTCCCGCACCCGGCGCTCGACCGTGGTGAGCGTCACTTCGTGCGACGCGAGCCGGACCCTCGGTCCCTCGACCGCGATTCTCTCCGCGGCCTCCAACCGCCCGATCGCGGCATCGACGACCGCGGGGTCCACGTCCCCCGCGGCGGCCCGCATCGATTCCAGGGACTGGGACCTCGCCCGCCGATTCGCTTCGTGGGCCCGGCCCAGCCAGCCCGCCAGTCGATCCTCGAGGGCGAGGATCAGGTCCGGGTCGAAGCAGCGCTCACCGATCCACTGGACCGCCCAGCCGGCCGGGTACGGATCGGGCAGCGGGTGCGGTACGGCCCGCCGTAGCTCGCCTGCATCGAGGCCCCGTCCGCCGGCCAGCCGCACCGCGGCGGCCACCGACAGGGCGGGATCACCCCCGAGCACCGCCGCCCAGTCGGCGGTGCGCGACTCCCAGCTCGCGGGCGGCTCCAGTTCGGCGACTCGGGCACCTCCCAGCAGCTCGACCGGCGAGTAGAAGCGCAGGATGCACCGATCCCCCGCGCGCACGACGAGCGGCGCCTCGCACGCGAGCACCGCATGGCTCCTCTCGCCCGGAGCGAGGGCGCCCCGCCCGGGAAGCTCGAGGCGCGCCATCACCTCGCGCGTGCCCAGCCAGACGCGGATCCGCGTGCCGTGCTCGATGATCCGCCCGGCCTGCGGGAGCAGCCGCACCGCCGCGCCGATGCGCGCGATCGCCGACCAGTCGTCGACCGAGACCAGGGTGTCGCCCCGCCCCACGTCGTCGACTCCGACACCCACGAGACCGGCCGCGCAGCGGCTCCTGGCTTCCACCTCATCGCGCTCGGCGCCGTGCACCTGCAGCGAGCGGACTCGGACTTCGCGCGCCCCTGGCAGCACCCGAAGCCGATCGCCGATCGCGACGCGCCCGCTCCACGCCGTACCGGTCACGACCGTGCCCGTGCCGGCGACCGAAAAGGAGCGATCGACGGGAAGCCGGAAGATCGGGTCGGGCGGGGGGCGCTCCAGACGCCCGGCGAGTGCGGCGAGCGCAGCGCGCACGTCATCCACGCCGTCCCCGTGCAGGGCGTCGACGCGCACGACCGGCCACTCGGCGGCATGCCTGAGCACCTGTTCCAGCTCTTCCCGCACGGCCTCCTCGGCCAACTCCGCGAAGCCCGCATCGACGCGATCCACGTTGGTGAGCGCGACGACGCCGTGGCGGATCCCGAGGAGCTCCGCGATCTGCAGGTGCTCGCGCGTCTGGGGCATCGGGCCCTCCGCCGCGGAGACGACGAGCAGCACGGCGTCCAGGCCCGTCGAGCCCGTGAGCATGTTGCCGATGAAATCGCGGTGGCCCGGCACGTCGACGATCCCGAGACGCAGGCCGTCCAGGTCGAGGTGCGCGAAGCCGATGTCGATCGTCAGGCCGCGCTCTTTCTCCTCGCGGAACCGGTCCGTGTCGACCCCGGTGAGAGCGCGGACGAGCGTCGTCTTCCCGTGATCGACGTGTCCCGCCGTGCCGAGCACGAAGCTGGCCGGTGCCGACGTCGCTTCGATCACCCGTCGCTCACGGCGTCGGCGTCGTGAGAAAGTCCAGCGACCGTATGCGGGAACCCTCCGCGGCGTGCCAGCGGATGAAGTCGGCCAGCAGCCCGAGGTGCGCGGGCGACGGATCGACGACGGGCTCGCCCGTGGCCAGGCGGACGAGCGCATGCACCTCGTCGACCGGAAGGAAACGGCCGACGGCCGGACACCGATGACAGCGGATGCCTCCCGCCCCGAGGTCGAAGCGGGCCGGTCGACCGAGATCCGGCGCCCGTCCGCAATCCACGCAGGCGGTGACGGATGGGCCGAAGCCGAGCAGGGTGACGAGCTGCCAGATGCGCGCGGCCGACACGGCCCGTACCCGCTCGGTCGGCGCCTCGATCAAGTCGTCGAGCGACCGTACGAGAAACTCGAACAGCGGCGCGTCCGATTCGCGCGGCGCGATCCGCATCACCAGCTCGCACAGGACGGACGCGCCCGCGAACCGGGACAGGTCGGCACCCAGCGACTGGCGCTCGCGGATCAGGTCGAAGCCCGACAGCGTGTGCAGGTCCCGATTCGGCTTCAGATAGATCGTCGCCGACCCTTCGGCGAACGGCTCGAGCACGCCGGACAGACGGCTCTTGGGACGCAGCGCGCCGCGGGCGATCACGCTCACGGGACCATGCTCCCGGGTCAACAGGCGCAGGATCTTGCTCGTGTCGCTGTAACGGTAGGTCTGAAGGACCACGGAGCGGGTGGTGACGATCGGCACGAGTCAAAGCTACCCGTGGCCCGGATCAACGCAACAGCAGATCGGTCGACCCGAACCCCGAACGGTCGTGATCGATCTCGTCGCCGGCCGGGTCCAGCAGGTAGAGGCGGCCGGCTTCCGCAATCTGGAACGTGACGCAGAGCAGTCGGCCGTCCTTCAGCGCCGTGGCCGCCCAGCACTGGATGTGCGCCCCCCCGGCCCGCCGCGGGTCGAGCGGCGTCGAGGGTCCGGCCACGAAGCTTCCCGCAACGGGATCCACCGACACGAGGTCGGTCTCGACGAAATCGTTCGTCGACGTCACGTAGACGAGGCCGTCGGCACCCGCCTCGATCGCAACCCCGTTGGCCGCGAGCGGCAGCACCGGTCCCGCGGTGCGCGTGGCGAGGTCGACGACGACCACGCCGCCGTCGCCCATCGGGAGAAAGCTCAGCGGATCGAGCGTGCCGCCGAGCAGCACGACGAGCCGTCCGCCGACGACGACCGCATCGATCGCGTTCAGGGCCGCGTCGGGGAGCGTGATGGTGTCCTTCACCGCGCCCGAGGCACCGTCGAGCACGAACACGCGACTCGGGCCCAGCGGCTGGTACGTGCCGCCGTCGTCGTCGAGATAGGCGTCCACCGCGGCGAGCTCGTCGCCGATCGGCAGCACGGCTTCGACGAACGTCCC
>JASFRN010000163.1:0-4752 GCA_050114915.1 Gemmatimonadales bacterium
GGCCTCCACGTCGTCCACCGCCCGGTTGAGCCCACCCGAGCGGACGTCGGCCAGCACCTGCACCGTGCGGTTCTGGTTCACCCGCCGGATCTCCACCGGGCCATACCCTTCCCGCACGTTCACCAGCTCGCCGATCTGGACGCCCTTGTGGGTGAGCGTGAGCACGTCGGCCAGGTGGCGCCGCGCTTCCTCGGGCAGCGATACGCGGATGTCGATCTTGGTCGAGAACTCGGTGTAGGGCCGGCTCGTCTCGACGCCGCGCAGGTACGATTCGATCGCGTCGGCCACCTCCTGCACGGTGAATCCGAATCGGGCGGCGGCGGCGCGGTCGACCTCGATCTCGAGCTCGGGCTGGACGAGTTGCAGATCGATCCGCGGATCGGCGAGGCGCTCGATGTTCGCCATCCGCGCTTCCACCTGGTTGGCGACCATCACGAGGCTGTCCATGTTCTCGCCGCGAATCCGCACCGCGAGGTCTGCGTTGCCGGTTCCGAGGGCGCGCCCCAGCGACGTCGCTCGACCCCGCTCGATCGTCACCGTCTGCGGATCGACGCCGAGCTCGGGGAGACCGCGGCGGATCTGCTCGATGACGGTCCGCTCGTCGGCTCCGGCGGTGAGGCGCACCTCGAGGGCCGCGCTGTTGAGCCCCGACAGCTCACGGGTGGCGAGCTCGGCGTCGCGGGCCCGGCCGACCCGCGTGAACACCGCCTCGACCCTGTCGAGTCCGAGCAACTCCTTCTCGAGCCGGTCGGCCGTGGCCGAGGTTACCTCGAGCGGCGTACCGACCGGCAGGGTCAGCTCGACGCGGAAGGTGCCCTCGTCGACGTCCGGCATCAGGCTCATCGGCAGCGTCATGCCGATCAGCCCCGCCACGAGGAGCGACAACGCGGCCATCCCGATCACCGCGCCCCGGTTTTCGAGCGCCCACTCGAGCGTTCGCTCGTAACGGGTCGCGAAGCGCGCGAAGCCGCGATTGAACGCGTCGAGGCCGGGCTGCACGACCCTACGGGTCACGCGGCCCGCGGCGTGCCAGGCATCGCCGAAGGTGAGTCGCACCGACTCGCCCACGAAGCGGACGGCACGGCGCAGATGGCCGGGCACGGAACGCACGAAGGTCCAGGCGCGGCGGATGCGGCCCCCGGACGCAACAGGCGGCCCATCCGGAGCGCCCCCCGGCGTCCCCTCGTCCTTCGGGATTCGGAAGCCCGCGAAGCGCGCCGCCATCACGGGCAGAAGGGTGAGGGCGACCAGGAGCGAGGCCAGCAGCGAAAAAGCCACTGCGAGGCTCAAATCGGCGAACAACGCTCCGGCCACCCCCTTCACGTAGAGCACCGGCCCGAACACGGCGATCGTCGTCAGGGTCGACGCCGTGATCGCACCCGCGACCTCGCTGGCCCCGATCTCCGCGGACTCGACGGCCCCGTAGCCGCTCTCCTCCCGGTGCCGGAAGATGTTCTCCAGCACTACGATCGAGTTGTCGACCAGCATCCCCACGCCGAGCGCCAGGCCGCCCAGCGACATCACGTTCAGGCTCACGTCGAACAGGTAGCAGAGGGCGAACGCCGCCATCACGGAGATCGGGATCGAGAGGCCGATCGCGACCGGATAGCGCGGGTCGCCGAGAAACAGGAACAGCACCAGGAAGGCCAGCAGGCCGCCCAGCACGAGGGCCTGCACGACGTTCGAGATCGCCTCGGAGATGAACTGCGCCTGGTCGGCGGCGACCTCGATCCGTACCGCCGGGAACTCCTCGCCGAGCTGTTCGAGCACGCCGCGCACGTCGTCGGCCACGCGCACCGTGTTCGAGCCCGCCTCCTTGTAGACGAGCAACCCGATCGCCGGCTCGCCGTTGAACCGGGCGACCGTCTCGCGCTCCGCTTCACCCTCCTTCACGCTGGCCACGTCCCGCAGGCGCACGACGCCGCCCTGCTCCGGCCGCGCGATCGTCACCTGGGCGAGATCGTCCACGCCGCGGAACTCGCCCAGCGTCCGCAGGCTGAACCGGAAGCGGCCGCGACGGATCGAGCCGCCGGGGGCGCTGTAGTTGGCCGCGTCGAGAGCGGCCGTGACGTCGCTCATCGTCACGCCGTGCGCGGCGAGCTTCTCCGGGTTCACCTCGACCTGGATCTCCCGCTGCGGGTCTCCGGTGATCGCGGCGAGCGCGACGCCGTCGAGCTGCTCCAGCCGCCGTTTGAACACCGCGTCGGCCAGGTCGCGCAGCTCGCCGAGCGGCGCCCCGGTGACGGCGAGCGACATGATCGGATCGTTCGTGGGGTCCGATGTCAGGATGACGGGCCGCTCGGCGCTCTCGGGCAGCGACGAGGCCAGGTTGTCGAGCCGTTCGCGGACGTGGAGCATCGCGAACTCCATGTCGGTGCCCCAGTAGAACTGGAGCCGCACCAGCGACTGGCCCTCGCGGGAGCGCGAGTCGACCGACCGCGCCCCCGGCACGCGGCTCACCGCGCTCTCGACCTGCTCGGTGACGAAGCGCTCCACCTCGGCCGGGCCGGCGTCCGCATACTCCGTCCACACCGACAGGGTCGGGAACGATACGTCGGGCAGCAGGTCGATCGGAAGCCGCGCGAAGGAGACGACGCCGAGGACACCGATCGCCACGAACAACATCGACGTGGCGACGGGCCGGCGGATCGACAGCTTCGACAGGCTCACGGTTCGGCCCCCACGCGGCTGCCCGCCTCGTCGCCCACCCGGCTCTCGAGCTCGGCCCACTGCTTGAGCAGCTCGTACCGCGCTTCGAACACGGCCCGCTCGGCGCTGTCGACCGCCTCGATCGTCTGCTGCAGCACCGGGTAGTCGACGCTGCCGACCCGGTATCCTTCCCGGGTGAGCTCCAGCCGCTCCCGCGCCAGCTCGGCGTTCCTCGCCAGGACGTCGAGGCGGCGGTCACCCCGCCGGATGTCGGCGACGATGCGCCGCAGGTCCTGCTCGAGCATCAGCTCCTGCTCGGACAGGGCCGCCCGCGCGATCGTCAGATTGTTGCTCGCCTGCGCGTTGCGGGTCTTCCGCTGGAAGCCGTTGAACAGGGGCCAGTTCAGGCCAATCGTGAATCCGCGGTTCGTGTTCACCGGGGAGAACGTGAACCGACCCTCGTCATCGCCGAGCTGCCGGCTGCGGTTGAAGTTCATGTTGACGTTGAGCGTCGGCAGATACGAGGCGCGGGCCGACCAGAGCTCGGAGGAAGCCGCCCGCTCGTCGGCCGCCAGGGCGCGCAGCTCGGGGTTCGCCCGCCGCGCCGCGTCGAGAAGCGCGCCCACGTCGAGAGCGTCCGCGTCCGGAATGCTCGCCGGGTCGACGAGCGCGACGTCGGTTACGTCCATGCGATCGACGCCCTGAGCGACGCGAAGTGCGCGAACGGCGGCGGCCAGCGCGTCCTCGGCGTCCAGCACGGCGAGCTCCGCGTTGCGCAACTCGATCTCGGCGCCGAGCAGAGCGCTGCGGTCGGCCGCGGCGATCCGGTACTTCTGCTGCGTGAGCGAGTATTCCTCGCGGCGCGATTCGAGCTGCCGCCGTGCCACGTCGACCAGGCGCTGCTGCTTGAGAGCGTCGAAGTACGCGAGCTTGACCTGCCGCACGACATCGACCTGCGCGGCGCTGAGCCGATAGTCCGCGGCCGATCGCTGCTCTCCCCCGGCGTCGATCCCCGTGAACGTTTCCGCGCTGAGCTGGAGACTGAGGCCCAGGCCGGCCGAGTTGGCCCGACTGTAGTCCTCGATCGGATCGGCGAGGATCGACGTCGTTCCGTCGGGATTCGGGAAGGTGATCGTCGTGAAGTCGCTTCGTGAGAGGCTGGCGCTCACGGACGCGGACGGCAGCAACGCTCCCCAGTCCGCCCACCGGTTCGCCGCCGCCGTCGCGGCATTGGCCTCCGCTCTTGCGACGGCGGGGTTGTGGATGAGGGCGGTCGCGATCGCGTCCCGCAGCCCGAGCGTGTCGGTCGCCGCTTCCTGCCCCCGCACCGTACCGACCACCAGGCTCAACGCGGCGAACGCGGCCCCCGTGACGGCGATCCCGCGCTTCACGTTCCCTCTCCGGCGTCGTCTCCCGTCATCTCCAGGCTGACCCGCGCGTCGTGGGCCAGCGTCGCCTGGCCGGCCGTCAGCACGATCTCGCCGGGCTCCACGAAGTCCACGTCGTCGTCGGGCCCCGGCGGGATGATCTCCACGTAGTCCTCGTTTTCGAGTCCCGTCTTCACGTAGCGCCACTTGGCGCGGCCCATCGAGCCCCCCTCCTCGTCGGGCTCGAACACGAACACGACCTCGCGCCGGTTGCGCTCGACGATCGCGTCCTTGGGAATCGACACCCGGTCCTCGTACAGGCGACCCGCGATCCTCACCGTGGCGTGCATGCCCGGCAGGACCTTCGCCTCGGGGTTCTGGAGCCGCACGGTCACCCGGCCGTAATGGCTCTCGGGGTTCACCACCGGGTTCACGGTTACGACGCGACCCGGGAACGTCTCGTCGGGAAACGCCGTGAACCGGACGGTCGCTTCGCGCCCCGCCTCGAGCGCGGCGATCTCGCTCTCGAGCACCTGCACCTCGACATCGATGCTCGAAACGTCGACCACCGTGGCCACCGAGTCTCCCTGTGAGAGGCGCGAGCCGACATCAACCGCCAGGTCGGCGACCCGTCCCGCGTACGGAGCGCGGATCTCGGTTTTCGAGAGGTCGTACCGGGCCCGTTCGAGCCCGGCCTCGGCGGACGCGAGGTTGCTGCGGATGCGGGCCGACCGCT
>JASFRN010000164.1:0-4716 GCA_050114915.1 Gemmatimonadales bacterium
TCGAGGACTTCGGGGCGCAGGACATGTGGGACGTGGTCGAATCGCCGCCCGAGGGGGCCGATCTCCACTTCGTGCGGGCCAGTCGGGGTACGATACTCACCGGGCCCGCCGCCGAGCGACTGGACGGGGCGGCGGCGCATGGAGCCCCGGTGGCGCTGCACGAGCTCGAGGGTGGGCACTGGCTGCACATCGACAATCCCGACGGGCTGCTCGAGCTCGTGGCCGACCGGCTGCCTCGCCTCGTCTGAGCGGCGCCGCGATCAGAAGCGCTCCGCCCAGCTGCCGGCCACCCGCTCGCGGACCCCGGAAGGGTCGAGCCGCGCCAGGATCTCCAGCCGGCGCGTGACCGGCCGGGTGGCTCCGGCCGGAGCGCGCCCCGCCGCCGAGACCGCTGCCAGCACCGAGCCGTCCTCCAGGTCGACGAGGGAGAGCACCGTGAGCGTCGCCGCACCGGGCTCGGCCGTGATCTCCAGGGGTCCGGCGGTGGGGCCGACGCCGCGCAGGTAGAGCTCGAGCGCGGAGTCCGCCGCGTGCAGCGCGGCCGCCGCGTCGGCCTGAGCGCGCGCGGCCCGGCGGCCGAAGCGCGCCGTGTCGAACGCGGCGAGGGCCAGGAGGCCCAGCGCCGTGAGCCCGACGAGTACGAGGGGCAGCACGGATCCACGGTCGGTACGTGCGGTCGGCGGCATGCGCGAAGGATGACCGGCCGTATCACCGCGAATTCAATCCGGACCCATCCGCGTTTTCACAGGTGCTGAAGTGTTTTGCGATGCGCCGTCCGCGGTTCCCCGCGCCGGCTTTCCGGAGCTCGAGACGTGGTGTCACTACCAACTCGCATGTCGACAGTCACTTACGAGGTCGTCGCGCCGTCGCGCGCACGGATGGCAACAGGCTTGCCCTTCCTTTCGCCCGCACGACGTCCCGCTGCACTCGCCACGGCCGACGGCCGCACGAACGGAGGGTGGGAAGATGCAGTACAGCGCAACGACCGAAGCTCTGCTTCAGGCCATCAAGCATGACGTCAAGGAGCGGGTCGACCAGATCGTGGACGAGGCCGAGCACGCGGCCATGACGCTCGAGTCCGAACAGCACGTCGACCAGGTGCTCGAGCAGGCGCTGCTGCTCGTCGAGGAGGCCCTCGCAGAAGCGGCGCACGCCATGGCCCGCGAGATCCACCGGGAACGGGCGAGCTGAGGGGTCGAGGATTCGACGTTGCCGCGCCGGGCGCCTATCTTCCTCGCTGTTCGCGACGAAGCGAGCCGCCGGGCGCCACCTGCATCGACCCAAATTTGCCGTACACCGCATGGATGTCCGCGGCAAAAGCGGCACACCGAATGCGGTGGCAGGTCCGTAAGTGGAAACGTGTCAATAAGTTGTAGGATATGGCGGCGCGGGGCGGCTGCTGGCAGCCATCTTGCGCGGTTATCGACGGATGCCACCCGAGTGCAGCGGCCCCGTCGATGGCCGGCGCCAGGCGCGAACTCAGACGAACCAAGGCGGTCAGCGACATGAAACAGCGTGGGAAGACGGCGAAGCGATCCGGATCTTCGGGGCAGGACAAGCGCGACGACCAGAATGCGATGCCGCCGTCCTGGCTCGAGCGAGTGAAGGACGAGCGCGCGGCGCCCACCGCCGACGGCGACGATGGAGCCTTCTGGTCGACACCGGAAGAGAGCCCCGAGGCGCCCGCCGCCGCTACCGAAGCCGAATCTTCCCCGCCGGTCGCAGATGCGGTGCCCGACGAGGCGCCGGACGACCAGCTCGACCTGCAGCATGCGGAGGCCGGCCACGACATGGACATGCGATCCAACGAGCCGGAATTCCGTCGGCCTCGACAGGCGGGCGAAGGCGTTCCCACGAAGCCCGAGCGCGCGCCGGAACCCGGTGAACGCGCCTGGAACGTCAACCCGACCACCAATCTCGGCGATCTCGTGCGCGGCATCCCCGAGCAGAGCCCCGGGCCGACGTTCGAGTCGAGCGTCGGGCTGTCGGTGGGAGGCCTGCGCCAGGCGGCCCTCGAGATGGCCCGCCGCGACGCCGAGGCCGGACTTCCCGCCCTCGACGCGACCGGCCGCTCGGAGACCGAGCAGGAGCTGCGCGACCGCGCCCACTCGCTGTTCGAGGACTGGAGCGCCCGGGAGCGCGAGCGTCTCAACAACCAGGTAGCGGTCCAGGAGGGGCGTGTCACCGAGGCGCTGGGTGACGTGTCGTTGCACGTCGACCGGTTCGAGCGCGTGACCTCCGAGCTGTTCCGCCTGCAGCGCCGCCTCGAGATGAACCGGTCGAAGGTCGAGGCCACGATCGAGGAGCGCCACGGGAGTCCGAGCCAGCAAGCCGCCGCGAAGGCGGAGGCCGAGGCGAAGGAGAAGGAGAAGGAGGAGAAGGAGAAGGAGAAGAAGGCCGAGCACGGCGTCCGGGCGTTCAAGACGCACTGGTACGCGGCCGCGATCAGCTTTCTCGGCATCGTCGAATTCCTCGCCAACGCGCCGGTGTTCGGCGCTCTCCTGCCGCGTGATCCGCTCACCGAGCAGCAGATCCGCTTCGTCGCCGAGACGAGCGAAGGCTGGCTGGCGGGGGCGCTCCGTGTCGCCTCGCAGTTCATCCTGCGTCCCGACGCGGCGTTGCTCGCGGCGGGCGTCGTGACTTTCCTCTGCGTGCTCGCCCACTTCTTCGGCCACTCGCTCCGCTCGCTGCTGTTCCAGCGCTCGGCCGAGCGGTCCGGACACACGGTGGGGAGCCGTTCGCCGATGGAGTACATCGTCCCGATGGTCATTGCGGGCATCGGCCTGTGCCTGGTGCTCGGAGTCCTGTTCGAGGCCCGCGTGACGCTCGGCCGGGTGGCGAGCGACCGTTTCGCCCAGGACAGCGCCAAGATCGAGGAGCTGCGGCGTAACGCGAGCTGGCTCCGGGTCGACGGCAACCTGGTCGCGGCCAACGAGGCCACGAACCGCGCCGACGACCTCGAGGCGCTGGCCAAGGAGCAGCGGGAATACGCCGAGTCGATGAGCGGCCTGAGCTTCCCGATCTTCCTGCTCAACACGACGCTGGTGCTCGTGGCGATCTCCGCCGCGTACTTCCACATGCGCGACCCGCGGAGGGACCGGTTCAACGAGCTTCCGTGGGAGCGACAGCGACGGGAGCTCATCGCGTTCGGCGATTCCGTGCAGGAGCGCGTTTCGGGCGCCATGGGGCGCGCCGTGCAGTCGATCGGCGAGTACCGCGGCATGCTGACCGAGCGGCCCCTCAAGGAGGCCCCGGCTCTCGCCCACCAGCTCGAGGCGACGGTCGTCGCCTACCGGGCCGAGAACGGGCGGCTCCGCGGCCTCGACACGCGGGAGATCCCCGCGTTCTCCGAGCCCGTGAAGCTCGAGCTCGACGTGGACGCCAGTCACACGGCGGACATGCGCGTCCAGGATCCGGGCTATTATGATTCGGAGCGGAAGCGCCTGGCCGAACGGTTCGAGAAGGTCCGGGCGAGGTTCACGGAGGAGGCCACGTCCTGGTGAAGGCAGTGAGCGGGGAACAGATCGGTCGGTCGACGCGCGGGGCCGCAATCGGCCTCGCACTGGCGCTGATCGCGGCGTGCGGGACCCCGGAGGCCTCGTCGGCGGGCGGCGCGCGGGGAACCGAGATGACGCGGACCCCGCCCGAGCTCGTGATCTTCGTGTACGATCGCTCGACCAGCATCTCGGGCAACCAGCTGGAGATCGCCCGCCAGCTCACCAACGATCGGATCCGCAAGCTCGACCACGGCGACAGGATCGCCGCGCACGAGGTCCTGCAGCTCTCCCTCGAGGAGCCGCCGAAGCGGTGGTCGGAGACAGTGCCGGCGCGGGAGTTCACCGAACAGACCCTGGCGCGGGACTCGATCTCGCGCGCCCGGTTCCTCCAGGACGCCCAGGACTACCTCGTGGTGTTCACCGACTCCACCTCGCGCGAAGACATCGACGGCACCGACATCCTGTCGACGATGCACGACGTGGCCGCCGACTTGAGAGCGGCGCCCGGGCGCGACGCCGTGATGTACATCTTCTCCGACATGCTCCAGTCGAATCGGACCATCAACATGGAAGGCCTCGCGAAGATGCCTCCGGCCAACTGGGTGCAGCGCGAGAAGGCGGATGGCACGCTGCCCGACCTGACCGGGCTCTGCGTGGTCGTCGCCGGCGCCCGCGTCGACACCGACATGGGGCAGCGGGTCAAGCGGTTCTGGGAAGAGTACTTCGAGGCGACCGGCGCGACGCTCCTGGACCGGAACTACGGTCTGCGGCCCGTCACCCTGCCGGAGCATCCCTGCGACTGACGACTTCGACGGGATCGCCGACGCGCAGCGTTCCGGCCCCGTCGTGCAGCGCGTTCTGCCCGAACATCACTCCGGCTGCCTGCTGACGGTAGTCGCTCAACGTCCGTAGCGGCTCCTTGCCGCGCGTTCCCGTCGACGGGTCGACCGTCGTCACCGCGCACCGCGGGCAGGGCTTCACGACGCGCAGGGTGCAGTCCCCGATCCGCACCTCGGCCCAGTCGTCCTCGTCGAATGCCGGCGGGCCCTCGACGTAGATGTTGGGGCGAAAGCGCTCGACGCCCACCGGTGTCTCCAGCCGTCCGTTCAGGTCGGCCATCGATCCCGCGCCGATCAGGTGCAGGGGATATCCGTCGGTCAGGGTCGTCCGGTCCTGCGGACGGGCATAGCGGGGATTCACCGGTCGCTCGACGTCCTCG
>JASFRN010000165.1:0-4479 GCA_050114915.1 Gemmatimonadales bacterium
GTGTTCGACACGTCGGACGCCGCGATCCCCCTGATGAACATCGCCCAGGTGGGGGTCACGGCGCAGAAGTGGGCGATGGTGGACAGCGCCAACGCGCTGCTCGACGAGGTGGCTCCGCCGTTCGGGGACTGGCACCGCGCGATGGCCTTCGCGGGGCGCCGCGAGTTCGGGCCGGCCGAGGAGACGATGCGGCGGACGATCGACCAGGTAGGCGGCAGCGCCTTCCTGCTCACCCAGACGACCTACTGGCTGGCGGCGATCGTCACGATCCGCGGCCGGCTGGCCGACGCGGACGAATTGTGGAAGCGGTCCGCGGAGTTCTCCCTCGAAAACGGCTCCGACGTCGAGGCGCTGCGAACCACGACGTTCTCGATCGCCGCGGAAGCCCTGTCGCGCCGAAGCACGGACGCCTCCGCGGCCCTGGACGCGGCGCTCGGGCGCTACCCGCTCGCGGACATGGACCCGGTCGAGCGTCCCTACCTCGACGTCGCCAGCGCATACGCCGTGGTCGGAGACCCCGCCGCCGCCCGGAAGCTGGTGGAAGAGTTCGAGCAGACGACGCCGGCGAATCATCAGCGCGGGCTCCGCTATCAGTACCACGAGGTCCTCGGCCAGATCGCGCTCGGCGAGCGGCGGTACGACGAGGCGATCTCCCAGTTCCGGCAGAGCTCGGCACGCCCGCAGGAGATCTCGCCGATGGTAAACCTCGCCCGCAGCTTCGACGCGGCCGGCCGGGCGGACTCGGCCCGGGTCTACTACGGCCGCTTCCTCGACAGCTCCCACTGGCTGTCGATTATTTCCCACGCCTGGTTCCTGGCCTCGTCGCTCGAGCGGCTCGCCCGGCTCGAAGAGGAGGCGGGAGACCCGGAGGCCGCCGCGCCGCTGTACGCCGAGTTCGTGTCGCTGTGGAAGGACGCCGATCCGGAGCTCCAGCCGCGGGTCGAAGAGGCGCAGAAGCGGCTGGAGGCGATCGTGGAGGCGCGCGGCTAGAGGTGGTAGCGAAAGTCGGGCGCACGGCCCGATCCCGCACCAGGCCGGTGCTTCAGTCCCGCGGCAGGTCCTCCGCCGCGGCCGGATCCAGCAGCAACAGGCTCGGGCCTTCCCCGCGCGCCGCCTGCACCCGGCCGGCGGGGATCGACGCATCCAGCCCGACCAGCCGCGGGACGATCGACGCTTTCTCGCGGCCGCGCACGAACCACAGGACGACGCGGGCCCTCGCGAGCGGCGGGAGCGTGAGGGTCATGCGGCGGCGGCCCTCGTAAAGGGGAGTGACGACGACGGAGCGCCCTTCCGGGCCGCTCGGCAGGCCGGGAACGAGCGAGGCCGTGTGCCCGTCGGCGCCGAGCCCGAGGTGCACGACGTCCAGGATCGGAGGGTGTCCTGCGACGCCTTCGACGGTCCGGGCGTACTCCGCGGCGGCGGTCTCGAGGTCCAATGCCTCGACGGGCATCGGGTGGACCTGCCGGACCTCGAGGGGCACGTGATCGAGGAGGCGGCCGCGGAGGGTGCCGAAGTTGCGATCGGGATGCCCGGCCGGCGCCACGCGCTCGTCCACCTGGAACACGTCGAGAGCGGACCACGGAACGTCGGCGGTGGCGAGCGCTTCGAGCAGTGGACCTGCCGTCGAGCCGCCGCTGAACGCGACGCTGGCCCGGCCGCGCGCCTCCACGGCGTCGCGCAGCGCCCCCGCCACGAACTCCGCTCCCCGCGCGGCGTGCCGCTCGGCGGGGACCACCTCGACATCCAGGGCTACGACACCGGCTTCGGCGTGTAGCGCAGGATCGGGGACGAGAGCGAGCGCTGCGCCATGCGGTTCAGGGTCCGGTCCTGATCCCGCTGATGTTGAACATGCGCATGCAGAACGGCGACCCGGACTGGGTCACGTCCACGTCCGACGTGCCGCTGAACACGACGTCGGAGCCGGAGAACGAGAAGCTCGTCGCCCACATTTCGTTGGCGTCGAGACCGCTGCCGATGTCCACCGGGCCGGTCGACCCGGAGTAGGCGCCGCTCGTGGTCGAGTAGTCGCCCGAGATCGGCACGGGCGCGTCGGGGAACTGGACGTCGAGGGTGATCGTCGTGCCCGTACCCGACGTGGCGAAGTCCGCATCCACGTCGAACGGCGCGAGACTGGCCTCGCAGGTCGTGCTCACGATGGTGTAGGACACGGTGTAGGTGCCGGCCACGTCGGTGGCCGTCGGGATGGTGGTGCCGCCACCGCCGCCTCCACCGCCCCCGCCGTCGGTTTCCAGCGGAGCGAAGAACTCGTCGATCTTCGCGTCGCAGCCGGCGAGCGAGAACGTCGCGAGGGCCACGAGGAGGAACGGACGGACGCCGAGTCGTTTCACGTCGAGCATCGTAGCCTCCTCAGAAAGAGTACGAGATTCCGGCCCGGACCTGGTGCTGCTGGTCCGCGTCGCCCTCGTCCCCGTTGATGAACGTATAACCGACCTGGGCTCCGATCCGGTCGCCGAGGGAGAAATCGAATCCGGTGCCGATCGAGAGACGCAGGCCGCTCTCGGAACGACTCCCCGAGAACTCGTCGGGGGGATCGGAGCGCAGGAAATCGCCCTTGTTCCACAGCAGGCTCGGCCCGCCCAGGAAACGCCAGTCGACGCGGTCTCCCAGCGGAAGGCGCACGCCGCCGTACAGCCCGGCGGAATAGACGCTCAGGTCGACGTCCTGGGTGCCGCCGCCGGCGTAGGTCTGGCGTACCGACACCGAGGTGTAGTCGCCGCGCAGGCCCACGAAGATCGGGAGCCGGGGCGACAGGTCGTATTCGAGGAACACGCCGCCGCCGAGGCCGGAGTCGTCGACCTCGCAGTCGGTCGTTCCGACACAGCCCGCGTCCTCGAGGTTCGGGAACATGCCGTAGGTCACGCCGACCCCGATGCGCCACGGGTCGCGCATGGCGGTGGTGGGCTCCGGACCGCGGTTCGCGTCGGGACGCCCCCGGTTCGCCTCCGGCGTCTCGTCGGGCTTCTCCAGCGATCCGCCGTTCTCGAGATGGACGGTGACGGTCGAGGTCTCACCCCACAGGATGACGCCGATGCGGCGACAGCTGCAGTTCGGGTCCTCCCGCGCCTTGTCGCATTCGTCGCTGACTTCCCCCGGGGGAAGCAGGATGATCTCCGTCTTGCCGTCGCAGTTCACCAGGTGGACCCCGACCGGCGTGCCCTTCCCGAGGTTGAGCATGTCGAAGTCGATGGTGGCCGTACCCGACGCGGACGTCGTCGCGAGGGTCGTCTTCTCCCCGCCCTGGACGGCCGAGATGGTGACCGGTTGGGCAGGGGGCTTGCCCTGGTTGAGGACGTTCAGATCCAGGGATTCCTGGGCCTGGAGGGGTGCCGTCCAGATGACGGCCAGTACGATCGGAACGGCGAAGGCAGACCAGCGAGCGAATGGTCTCAAGGTACCTCCTCGCTGCGGAATCGGAGGCCGACAGGTTGCGCCTGCCGGCGCGAAACAGCGCCGGAATATGGTCCGCGTGGCGCCACGTGACAACTTGTCCGATAATGCGGCGACTCCAGCGGACGAGGTTTTTCATGCCCAGGCTGCGATCATCCGTCGGTTCGTCGGCGCTCGTTCTGTTCCTCGTCATCAGTGGGCTGGTTCCCCTCTGGCGCTCGGTCGCGCCCGACGCGGGGCCGGTAATCGCGGTCATCGACACGGGCGTCGACGCCCGCCATCCCGATCTCGGCGGCCGGCTCGTTCCGGGCCGCGATTTTTTCGAAGAAGACGACGATCCCGCCGACACGAACGGCCACGGCACCCAGGTGGCCGGGCTCGCGCTGGCGGTGGCCGGGGCGGACGGGCGGCCGCTGTGCCCGAGCTGCCGGGTGATGCCGCTGCGGGTCGCTCGGGGGTCGATCGTTCAGCAGGATCTCGTGGCGCGCGCGATCGAGTACGCGGTCGAGCGGCGGGCCGACGTCATCCTCGTCGCGGCCGCCGGGGTGCATGGTTCGGCGGCGCTCCGTGACGCGGTCACGGCCGCCGATGCCGCGGGGATCCCGATCGTCGCGCCGGCCGGCCAGGGGTTCCTGACGCAGACGTGGGCGCCCGCCTCCGATCCGAGGGTCGTCTCCGTGGTCGCCCTCGACAGCGCCGCCGCGCTCCACTTCACCAGCAACACGACCGGGTACGAGGACGTCGCCGAGATCGCCGATCACCTCCAGGCCCCCGTACCGGGCGGTGGAAGGGAGCCGATCAGCGGGAGCTCGGCCGCGGCGGCCCGGGTGGCCGGGGTGGCGGGGGCGCTGCGGGAAGCCGACCCGGCGCTCGATGGCGCACGGCTGCGCCGCGTGCTCGCCGCGACCGCCTCCCCCCTCGGGCCGGGCACGGTCGATCGTTCGCTCCGCTTCGGTGTGCTCGATCCCGCCGCGGCGCTCGACCTCGTCCGGGGGGCGCCGGAGCGGGCCGTTCGTTTGCGGGATCTGGCGGTGCGGCGGATCGGCGGCGCGTCGGGACGGCTCGTCGTAT
>JASFRN010000166.1:0-4439 GCA_050114915.1 Gemmatimonadales bacterium
CCCGGGCGTCGGAGCTGGAAGCCGAGTTTCGCGAGAAGTTCGCTCATCCCTATCTCGCCGCCCGGCGCGGCTACCTGGACGACGTGATCGATCCGCGCGAGACCCGGGCGCGGCTGATTTCGGGTCTCGAGATGCTGAGCGACAAGCGGGACCGGAATCCGCCGAAGAAGCACGGAAACATCCCTCTCTGAGCACGCGCGGATGAGCTTCGGAAAGGTCCTCATCGCCAACCGCGGCGAGATCGCGGTACGAATCGCGCGGGCGTGCCGCGATCTCGGACTCCGCTCCGTTGCCGTGTATTCCGAAGCCGACGCGCGCAGCCCGCACGTGATTGCGGCGGACGAGGCGGTATGCGTCGGACCCGCCGAGGCTGCTCGCAGCTACCTCGACGTCGATGCGCTCCTCGCCGCCTGCGCGTCGACCGGTGCGGACGCGCTCCACCCGGGATATGGATTCCTGGCCGAGAACGCCGATTTCGCCCGGCGCGTCGTGGAGGCCGGTCTCGTCTTCGTGGGGCCGCCCGCGGAGGCGATCGCTGCCATGGGCGACAAGACGGCGGCCCGGGCCCGGATGATCGAGGCGGGCGTGCCCGTCGTGCCGGGCTCCCGGGAGGCGCTGTCGGACGCCGCGGAGGCGGCGGCCGCGGCCGACGAGATCGGGTACCCCGTGCTGCTGAAGGCGGCGGCGGGGGGTGGTGGGAAGGGGATGCGCGTGGTCGAGGACCCGAACGGCCTGGCGGCGGCGCTCGAAGCGGCCGGGCGCGAGGCGAAGCAGGCATTCGGCGACGGCCGCGTGTATCTCGAGCGCTATCTCGCCCGGCCCCGGCACGTCGAGATCCAGGTGCTCGGCGACGCGCACGGCCGCCTGATCCACCTGGGCGAGCGTGAATGCTCGATCCAGCGCCGGCACCAGAAGCTGATCGAGGAAGCGCCCTCGCCGGCCCTCGACGCGGAGCTTCGGGCCCGCATGGGCGGCGTGGCCTGCGAGGCGGCCCGCGCCGTCGACTACGTGGGGGCCGGGACCGTCGAGTTTCTCCTGCAGGACGGCGAGTTCTTCTTTCTCGAGATGAACACGAGGATCCAGGTCGAGCACCCGGTCACCGAGCTCGTCACCGGGGTCGATCTCGTGACGTGGCAGTTGCGGATCGCGGCCGGCGAGGCCCTCGACGTGCCGGAGGAAGTGGCCCGCCCGCGGGGTCACGCCATCGAGTGTCGGATCGGGGGAGAGGACCCGACGGCCGGCTTCCTGCCGGCGACCGGCACCCTGCGGGCGCTCGAGGTCCCGTCCGGCCCCGGGGTCCGCTGGGACGGCGGGGTCGAGCCGGGCACGGAGGTCGGCCTCAACTACGATCCGCTGCTCGGCAAGCTCATCACCTGGGGGGAGAATCGGGGCGAGGCGATCGACCGCATGCGGCGGGCGCTGGGCGAGCTGAGGATCTCCGGCATCCGGACGACCGTGCCGTTCCACCTGGCCGTGATGGACGAACCCGACTTCCGGGCCGGCGAGCTGTCGATCCGCTATCTGGAGGAGCACGCCGACCTGGTCTCGACCGCGGGCGGCTGGACCGATCGGGCGGCGCTCGCGGCGGTGGTGCTGCTGGAAGATGCGCGGCGGGACGGTGGGACGGCGTCGGTCTCGGGTGCCGCGCCCGGCGGTCGCGAACCGCAGCCCGGGCGGCGGCGCGGCGCCGGGGAGAGGTCGGCATGGCAGCGGGCCCTGGAGGGGGACCGGTGAGTGCCGAGACGGTGGAGCTGCGGATCGACGCCATCGCCGCGGGAGGCGACGGGGTGGGGCGCGAGGCCGACGGCCGCGTGGTGTTCGTGCCGCTTACGGCTCCCGGCGAGCGGGTGCGGGCCGAGGTCGTGACCGCGAAGAAGAGCTGGGCCCGGGCGCGCCTGGTCGATCTCCTCGACCCGGCGGAGGCTCGCCGGCCGGCGCCGTGCCCGGTGTTCGGGGCGTGCGGCGGGTGCCGCCTGCAGCACCTGCCGGAAGCACGCCAGGCCACGGCGAAGCGGGCGATCGTCACGGCCGCCCTCCGCCGCATCGGCGGAATCGACGTCGACGTGCCGGAGCCGATCCGGGTCGGTGAGCCCTTCGGGTACCGGAACCGGGTCACCCTCACCGTACGGCGGAGCGGGAGCGGCGCGGAGGGGGAAGCCGTCGCGGGCTTCTTCGGATTGCACGAGCCGGACCGGGTCGTCGACTGTCCGACCTGCCTGCTGGCGGAGAAGCCGGTACGAGAGGCGTGGCGCGCCCTGGCCCCGTTCGACGTGCTGCCCGGTGGCGCGGAGATCCGCGTGACGATCCGGGCGAGCTCGGAAGGCCAGATCGCGCTGCTCGTCGAAGGCGGAGACGAGGCCGGGGACCGCGACGCCGTGGTGGAGCGAGTGCCCGGCCTCGAGAGCTACTGGTGGATCGACGAGGCGGGCGTGCGGATCCAGCTCGCGGGCCGCGCCGCCTTCATCGAGGAGTGGCGTGGCGTGCGCTTCGACCTCGACCCGACCGTCTTCCTGCAAGTGAACCGCGAGGTGGCCGCCGCCATGGACGACTGGCTGGACGAGCGCCTGCACGCGAGTGCGGGACGGAGGATCGACGGCATCGGCCGGTTGAGCGCCGAGAGCCTGCGCGGCGTGCGGGTGGCGGACATGTATGCCGGCGTGGGCAGCCGGGCGATCCGCTGGGCCCGGGCCGGCGCGACCGTCGCGACCTGCGAGGTCGACGAGGCGGCCTGCGCGGCTTCCGCGGCCGCGGCCCGCAAGGCGGGAGCGCGGATCGCGGTGCACGCCGGCCGCGTGGAAGAGAACGCGGATCTGCTCGAGGCCGACGTCGTCGTCGTGAATCCGCCCCGCGCGGGACTCGGCGAGGGCGTTCGCAGAGCGCTGGCCGGCGGACCGGCCGGACACGTCGCGTACGTGAGTTGCGACCCCGCCACGCTGGCCCGCGATCTCGCCGCGGTCTCGTCCGCCTACGAGGTGCTCGAGGTGCAGCCGTTCGACGTCTTCCCGCAGACGGCTCACGTGGAGACGATCGCCTGGCTCCAGCGGCGAGAGGCGATCGCCCGGCCCGATCCCGAGGCGGTGGAAGAGGAAGCCGCATGAGTACCGGCGAGCGCCGTTACTACGTGAGCGAGCCCGGATCCCGCGAGGAGCCGCGAGTCGTGGGCGTAGCCGGGCGCGGGACCGCCCCGGCCGAGTCGGCGGACACGGCGAGAGTCGTGGCCCCGGAAGGGAGCCGCGACGCAACGATTCGCGTCCTGCCCGGCGGTGGCCGCATCATGGTCACGCTGGCCGGGCGCTCGGCCGTCGGGTTCGCCGAACGCCGCGACGGGGTGTGGCACGTCGAGCTGGAGGGCAGGGCGTATCGTTTCCGGGTCGACGACGAGCGCACCCACGAGCTGCGTTCGCTCACCGCCGCGCACGGGGCCGCCGACGCGGCCGCGGAGCTGCGGGCGCCGATGCCAGGCCTCGTGGTACGCGTCGCCGTCGCGGCGGGCGATCAGGTGGCGCCCGGCGATTCGCTGGTGGTGATGGAGGCGATGAAGATGGAGAACGAGCTTCGAGCGGAGTCCGCCGGCATAGTGGCCGAGGTGCACGTATCCGAAGGCGCCACGGTCGACCGGGACGAAGTGCTCGTCACATTTGAGCTGGAATCCACATGAGCAGCGACGATACAAACGACGTTCTGACAAATAGTTCAGGCATCGAGATCGCGCGGGTGTACGAGGCGGAGTCGCCGTCCGGGGCGGAGCCTCCTGGGCCGCCCGAGCCGCCGGGATCATGGCCGTTCACCCGCGGCGTGTACCCCGACATGTATCGGGGTCGCCGCTGGACGATGAGGCAGTACGCGGGCTTCGGCACGGCCGAGGAGACGAACGAGCGCTTCCGGTACTTGCTCGACTCGGGCCAGACGGGACTGTCGGTCGCCTTCGATCTGCCCACCCAGATGGGGCTCGACTCGGACGACGAGCGCGCGGCCGGAGAGGTGGGACGCGTGGGCGTCGCGATCGACACCCTCGACGACATGGAAACGCTGTTCGCCGGCATCCCGCTCGAGCAGGTGTCGACGTCGATGACGATCAACGCCACGGCGGCGATTCTGCTGGCGCTCTACGTGGCGCTCGCCGACGAGCGGGGCGTGTCGAGGGAGGCGCTGTCGGGCACCGTCCAGAACGACATCCTCAAGGAATTCACCTCCCGGGGCACGTACATCTACCCGGTGGAGCCCAGTCTGCGGCTGGTGACCGACCTGCTCGCCTTCTGCGCCTCCGACGTGCCGCGCTGGAACAGCATCTCGATCAGCGGCTACCACATGCGCGAGGCGGGGGCCACGGCGGCGCAGGAAATCGCGTTCACGCTGGCCAACGCCCGCGAATACGTGCGGCGTGCGCTCGCGGCCGGCCTCGAGCTCGAGAGCTTCGCGCCCCGCTTGAGCTTCTTCTT
>JASFRN010000167.1:0-4427 GCA_050114915.1 Gemmatimonadales bacterium
GGCCGCCACCTCGTGGTCGGGGCCGGGACCGATACCGGGTGGGGTACCGAAGCGGCCAAACGGAGCAGACTGTAAATCTGCCGGCGTATGCCTACGGAGGTTCGAATCCTCCCCCCACCATTGCTTTGATGCATCACCCGTTGGCGAACCGTTGAAATCGTAACTTCGTGGCGCCTGGCCACACCAGAATCAGGAGCGACGTCGAGATGGCGAAGCAGAAGTTCGAGCGCACCAAGCCTCACGTGAACGTGGGAACGATCGGGCACGTGGACCACGGGAAGACGACGCTGACGGCGGCGATCACGGAAGTCCAGGCGGCGAAGGGCCTGGCGGAGTACGTGTCGTTCGACAACATCGACAAGGCGCCGGAAGAGCGGGAGCGTGGGATCACGATCGCGACGGCGCACGTGGAGTACGAGACGGAGAACCGTCACTACGCGCACGTGGACTGTCCGGGACACGCCGACTACGTGAAGAACATGATCACGGGGGCGGCGCAGATGGACGGGGCGATCCTGGTGGTGTCGGCGGCGGACGGACCGATGCCGCAGACGCGGGAGCACATCCTGCTCGCGCGCCAGGTGAACGTGCCGTACATCGTCGTGTTCCTGAACAAGTGCGACATGGTGGACGACGAGGAGCTGCTGGACCTGGTGGAGCTGGAGGTTCGGGAGCTGCTGTCGGAGTACGACTTTCCGGGCGATGACGTGCCGATGATCCGCGGCAGCGCGCTGAAGGCGCTGGAGGACGGACAGCCGGGGTCGGACGCGACGGCGTGCATCGACGAGCTGATGGAGGCGCTGGATTCGTACATCCCGGTGCCGGAGCGGGAAGTGGACAAGCCGTTCCTGATGCCGGTGGAGGACGTGTTCACGATCACGGGCCGCGGGACGGTGGTGACGGGCCGCGTGGAGCGCGGGGTGGTGAAGACGGGCGAAGAGGTCGAGATGGTGGGCCTGGGCGCCGACAAGAAGACGGTGGTGACGGGCGTGGAGATGTTCCGGAAGATCCTGGACGAGGGGCAGGCGGGCGACAACGTGGGCCTGCTGCTGCGCGGGGTCGGCAAGGAAGAGGTGGAGCGCGGGATGGTGATCGCGAAGCCGGGATCGATCACGCCGCACACGAAGTTCAAGGCGGAGGTATACGTGCTGACGAAGGACGAGGGGGGACGGCACACGCCGTTCTTCAACGGATATCGTCCGCAGTTCTACTTCCGGACGACGGACGTGACGGGCTCGGCGGAGCTGCCCTCGGGGGTGGAGATGGTGATGCCGGGAGACAACGTGAACATGGACGTGGAGCTGATCGCGCCGATCGCGATGGACAAGGAGCTGCGCTTCGCCATCCGCGAAGGCGGCCGCACCGTCGGCGCCGGCGTCGTGACGGAAATCATCGAGTAACTTTCGACTTGCTCGGACGCCGCCTGCCGGCGTTGGGCGTCGCCTCGGGCTCGCTGCGGCGTACATGAGTACGCCTCACTCGCCTCGGCTCGCCCGCCTTGGCACGCGACGCCCGCGCGGCGCCGAAAGACTGAATAGACCGGAAGGAACATGAGAGAACAGATCACGCTCGAATGCACCGAGTGCAAAGAGCGCAACTATTCGATGACGAAGAACAAGCGGCTGCAGCCGCAGCGGGTGGAGTACAAGAAGTACTGCCCCCGCTGCAACCAGCACCGCATGCACAAGGAGACGCGCTGACCGATGGGACGCGTCGCCCAGGTGCAGCAGTTCATCGAAGAAGTCCAGGCCGAGGTCCGTCGGGTCACGTGGCCCGACATGGAGCAGGTGCGCAACGCCACGGCGGTGATCCTGGTGTTCGTGATCATCCTGGCGATCATCATCGGCCTGATGGACGCCGTCTTCTCGTTCGCCGTGCGCGGGATCGTGGGGTTGTTCAGTGGCTGAGGTGACCGAAGGGCAGTTGCACTGGTACGCGATCCAGACCTACTCGGGACACGAGAACAAGGTCAAGACGCTGCTGGACAAGAAGATCGCGGATCTGCCGGGCGAAGACGACGAGAAGGAAGTGCGCGAGGTGATCGTCCCGACGAAGGAAGTCGTGGAGATCAAGGGCGGCAAGAAGGTCAAGTCGACCAAGCGCCTCTACCCGGGCTACGTGCTCGTCCGACTGGTGCTGAACCAGGAGACGATGTTCCTGGTCTCCAACACGCCGAGCGTCATCAAGTTTCTCGGCGGCGGGTCGAAGCCACAGCCCCTGCGCCAGGAGGAAGTGAACAAGATCCTCGGCATCGCCGAGGAGCTCGAGGAGGAAGGTCCGAAGGAGGACATCCCCTTCCACTCCGGCCAGGTGGTCGAAGTCACGGAAGGGCCCTTCAGCGACTTCAGCGGGACGGTGGAAGAGGTCTTCCCCGACAAGGGCAAGGTCCGCGTCCAGGTCAGCCTGTTCGGACGGCCCACCTCGGTGGAACTGGATTACACGCAGTTGAAGGGATATTGAGCGAGCGATCATGGCGAAGAACAAGAAGGTGATGGCCCTCATCAAGCTGCAGATCCCGGCCGGGCAGGCGACGCCCGCTCCGCCGGTAGGGCCCGCGCTCGGCCAGCACGGGGCCAACATCATGGAGTTCTGCAAGCAGTTCAACGGCCAGACGTCCGGGCAGCCCGGGATGATCATCCCGGTGGAGATCACGGTCTACCAGGACCGGAGCTTCACCTTCATCACGAAGACGCCGCCCGCCGCCGTGCTGCTGAAGAAGGAGCTCGGCCTCGCATCCGGCTCGGCGGAGCCGAACCGGAACAAGGTCGGCAAGGTCTCGAAGGAGACGCTGCTGAAGATCGCCCGAATCAAGATGGAAGACCTGAACGCCCACGACGAGGAGGCTGCGGCCCGGATGATCGCCGGCACCGCCCGCTCGATGGGGCTCGAGGTGATCGACTGATGGCGAGACACGGGAAGAAGTACGCGGACGTGGCCGCGACGATCGACCGGGCCGAGGCCCTGTCGCCGTCCGACGCGCTGGCCCGCGTCAAGGAAACGGCGTTCGCGAAGTTCGACGAGACGGTCGAGGTCGCCGCGCGGCTCGGGGTCGACCCGCGCCACGCCGACCAGGTCGTGCGCGGCACGGTCGTGCTCCCCGCGGGTACGGGCCGCGACGTCCGCGTGCTGGTGATCGCCCAGGGCGACAAGGCTCGCGAGGCCGAAGAAGCCGGCGCCGACTTCGTCGGGGCCGACTACGTCGAGAAGATCGAGGGTGGCTGGGTGGATTTCGACGTGGCGATCGCCACGCCCGACATGATGCGGGACGTCGGGAAGCTGGGTCGCATCCTGGGTCCGCGCGGCCTGATGCCGACGCCGAAGGCCGGCACGGTGACGAACGACATCGAGCGGGCCGTGACGGAGGCGAAAGCGGGCCGGATCGAGTTCCGGGTCGACAAGTTCGGCAACGTCCATGCGCCGATCGGCAAGGTCAGCTTCGAGCTCGCGAAGCTCGAGCAGAACCTCGCCGCGATCATGGACGCGATTCGTCGGCAGCGGCCGGCATCGGCCAAGGGCGGCTACATCAAGAGCGTCACGGTCAGCAGCACGATGGGCCCCGGCGTGTCGATCGACCCGTACAACTACCGAGCATAGCCAGGACGCGGAACGGCTGATGAATATCGACCAGAAGAAGCAGATCACGCAGGAGATCGCCACCGACCTCGGCGAGGCGGTGACCATCTACCTGACGGACTTCACCGGGCTCAACGTCGGCCAGATGGGCGAGCTGCGCGCTCGCCTCAAGGAATCCGGCGCGGACTTCCGGGTCGTGAAGAACACGCTGGCGCTCCGGGCGCTCGAGGACCTCGACCTCCCGGACATCGCCGAGCACTTCACCGGGCCCACCGGGATCGTACTCGCGGGCGAGGATCCGGCGACGCCGGCCAAGGTCGTCCGCGACTTCGCGAAGGAGCACGATGCGAAGCCGGTCGTGAAGGTGGGCGTCGTGGATCGACGCCAGGTCCAGCCGGCCGAGATCGAGAAGATGGCGGACCTGCCGCCGCGCGACGAGTTGCTCGCGGGTATCGCGGGCGGGCTCACCGCGTCGGTCGGAGGAATTGCCGGTGCCCTGGCCGCAGTGATCAGGGACATCGCGTACCTCGTCGAAGAGGTCGCGAAGAAGGGAGAAGCGGCGCAGGACTGACGCGCCGCAGATAGTCGGGAGCGGACCGGCCTCCAGCCGGAGCCGGCTCGTGTTCACGGAAACAAACGAGGCAGGGAGTACGCGACAGAATGAGCAAGGTAGACAAGCTGCTTGAGGAGATCGGTTCGCTGACGGTTCTCGAGGCGTCCGAGCTCAAGACGAAGATGGAAGAGACGTTCGGCGTGTCGGCGGCGGCTCCCGTCGCGGTCGCGGCCGGCGCGGCTCCGGCGGCCGAGGCCGAGGCGGAGAAGGACGAGTTCGACGTCATTCTCAGCGGTGTCGG
>JASFRN010000168.1:0-4316 GCA_050114915.1 Gemmatimonadales bacterium
GGGGCGCGTAGAGAGCGGTCACGCCGTCACGCGGCTTGATCGGGATCGCGATCGTCTCGTCCCCGTAGTGGAACGTGGTCGTGGCGATCGGCGCCGCGCCGGACGAGCGTACCTGGTCCAGCAGGTTCCAGCGGTGCAGCTGATGTACCGCGCCGCGCATCAGCGCGTGGGTCGAAAGGGTATCGGAGCCGCGGCGCGTCGGATCCACGACCAGCACGCGCAGACCCGCCCGAGCCAGCAGCATCCCGATCGACGCACCGGCGCAACGAGCGCCCGCGACGACCACGTCATATCGATGCCGTCCGATTTCCTCCGTCATGTCTCGCCTCCCGCCGGCCGTCGCGGCCGGGCATGTCACAGTTCGCGGATCAATGTCGCATCCGTGAGTGATGCGTCGTTTCACCACGAACTGCGACACAGGAGAAGATCACGATGGAGACGATGACGAAGCCGGTGGACAACGGCGTGAACGTGGCCGCGTTGCTCGAAGCCCGCGAGGCGCTGAGCGGGATGCCGGAAGCGGCACAGTTCAGCTGGCGTGCGACGAGCGAGTGGATCAACGGCACGCACAGCCGGGCAACGATCGAGAAGTTCTTCGGGCTCGGCGAGGAGCAGAGCCACAAGCGGGCCTTCCAGTACGATACCGACCACCCGGCGGTCTTCGCGTCCGAGGACAACGGGCCGACCCCGGTCGAGATGGTGCTGGTCGGTCTGGCGGGATGCCTGAGCGCCGGAATCGCCGCGGTCGCCCAGAACCGGGAGATCCAGCTGCGCTCCGTGAAGGCCACCCTGGAAGCGGGGATGGACATCCAGGGCATCCTGGGAATCGATCGTGACGTCCGGAACGGGTTCGACGGCGTGCGGGTCACGTACGAGATCGACGCCGATGCGACGCCCGAGGACATCCGGGCGGTGGTGGCGCAGTCACAGAAGCGCTCCGCCGTGTACGACATCATGACCAACCCGACGAACGTCATCGTCGAGGTCGCGTGACCCCGGGCCTCGAGCCCCGTCGCGCGAAGGGAATGATGCGTACCACGACCGTCGTCCTGGGAGCCGGCCATGCCGGTCTCGCCATGAGCCGCTGTCTCGCCGATCGCTCGATCGACCATGTGGTCCTCGAGCGCGGCGAGGTGGCGAACTCGTGGAAGACCGAGCGTTGGGACTCCCTGCACCTGTTGACGCCGAACTGGCAGAGCCGGTTGCCGGGGTACGGCTACCAGGGCGACGATCCGGACGGCTTCCGCGACATGGCGGAGACGATACGGTTCATCGAACGCTATGCAGAGACGAGCGGGGCGCCGGTACGCACGCAGACGACGGTGACGTCGGTGCGACCGGGAGGCGACGGCTACGAGATCTCGACCAACCGGGGCCCGTGGACGGCCCGGGCGGTCGTCGTCGCGACGGGCCCGTGCAACATCCCGAACGTGCCGTCGCTGGCCGCCGCGCTTCCGTCCGACATCGAACAGGTGACGCCCAACCGTTACCGGAATCCGGCACGGCTCCCCCCGGGGGGCGTGCTCGTCGTCGGGGCGTCGGCGACGGGTATTCAGCTCGCCGAGGAGATTCAACTCTCCGGGCGTCAGGTGATCCTCGCGGTGGGCGAGCACATCCGCCTGCCGCGAACGTACCGCCGGCGCGACATCAAATGGTGGATGGATCGCGTGGGGGTCATGGACGAGACGCTCGAGGACGTGGATGACGTCGATCGTGCCCGCCGGGTCCCGTCGCTGCAGCTCATCGGGTCCGAAGACCGGCGCACGCTGGACCTCAACCGGCTGGCCGAGCTGGGCGTCGAGCTCGTCGGCCGGCTGGCCGGCCTGCGTGACGGGCGGATGATGTTCGCGGGCTCCCTGGCCAACCAGGCGGCCTCGTCGGACCTGAAGATGAACCGCCTGCTCGAGCGGATCGACGAGTGGGTGGAAGAGCACGAGCCGGCCGGCGAGTTCGGACCACCCGAGAGGTTCGCGCCGACCCGGGTGCCCGCGTCGCCCCGGCTGGGGCTCGCGCTCGAGACTGGGGAAGTCCGGTCGGTCGTCTGGGCGACCGGGTTCCGACCCGACCACTCCTGGCTCCACGTTCCGGTGTTCGACCGCAAGGATCGGATCCGGCACGCGGGTGGCGTGGTAGAAGCGCCGGGACTGTACGTCACCGGCCTGCCGTTCCTGCGGCGCCGCAAATCGAGCTTCATCGACGGCGCCGGCGAAGATGCGCGGGAGCTCAGCGCTCACCTGGCCGGCTATCTCGCGAACTGGACGAAGCTGGCCTCATGAGGAGATACCGGGGATGAAGCCGAAGGTGGGAGATCAGGCCAGCCGCAGTCGGACCTTCACGGCCGACGACGTCGAGACGTTCGCCCGGCTTTCGGGCGACCGGAACCCGCTGCACTTCGACGAGGCGTTTGCCGCCGGGACGAAGTTCGGCCGCCTCGTGGTCCAGGGAGGACTGACGACGGGGCTGCTACACGCGCTCGTCGCGATGGACATGCCGGGTCCGGGAACGGTGTTCCTGAGCCAGGACTGGAAGTTCACGGCGCCCGTCTACATCGGGGACACGATCACCGCGACCGCCACGGTCGGCAGCGTACACGCGAGCAAGCCCGTGACGCGGCTCGAGATCGAAGTCGTGCGGCAGGACGGGGAAACCGTCCTGCTGGGCGAGGCGTGGTGCTACACCTTCACCCCGGAGGCCGGCCCGGCCTGATCCCCGACCCGGCCTCGCGGCACTCGCCAGGCCGGCGCATGTTGGGGGACGATGAATCGAACAGGGCTTTCGGGAAGCGGCGAAGAGGGATCGCAGCGGGTCGCGGGCGCGGCCGCTCGCCTCCGGGCGTTCGCATGGGACTACCTCGTCATCCTGGGCTATCTGCTCCTGCTCCTCGTCCTCGGGCTGTTCATGACCCTCGGTCCGCTGTCCGGCGCATGGGGGACGTTCATGTCCGATCCCATCCGGGCCGATGCCGCGGCCTTCGCGATGGCCGTTCTGCCGGTGGCGCTCTACTTCACGTTCTCCGAGGCGTCCGGCGCCGGGGCCACGTGGGGCAAGCGCCGCGTAGGTCTCGTGGTCGTGGCGCTCGGGACGGCGACCGGTGTGGGGCTCGGCCGCGCGCTGATCCGGAACGGCATCAAGTTCCTGCCCTGGCAGCTCGCGCACACCGCGATGTTCCACATCCCCGGCTTCCCGATGGATCCGCACGACGCCCCCGGGTGGACGACCGTCGTGCTCGTGGCCGCCTGGAGCCTGGTCGCCGTGTACCTGATGGGACTGACGCGGCCGGGTGGTCGGCTACCCCTGTACGATCGCCTCGCCGGCACGGCCGTCGTACCGGCCGGCGGCCGGATGGAGTCCAGCCCCGCATGAGCCGCGGCTACCGTCCCGATCATCGGGGGCCGGTATTCAACTTCTTCTGGCCGGTCACCAGCTACGTGGCGACCCACCTGTTCTCGTTCGTCGTCGGCGCGATCCTCTTCTTCTTGTTCAATCGCACCACCGTGATCGGGAGAGAGAACGTACCGCGCGAGCGAAACACCCTCCTGCTCGCCAATCACCAGTCGCTGATCGACAGCTTCTTCATCGGCTTCACGGCGTTCTTCGGCCCCTCGCTCGTCAAGCCGTACCTCATTCCCTGGAACCCGGCCGGCGAGGAGTTCTTCTATCAGAACGCCTGGCAGTCGTTCTGGTCGGATCAATGGAAGTGCATCCCGGTGCGCCGCGGCCGGAAGGACATCGGGGCGCTGAACCGGATGCAGGCGGCGCTGAAGAGCGGGACGATGATCCTGTTTCCCGAGGGCACGAGAACCCGGACGGGGAAGATCGGGCGGGGGCGTCCCGGGGCCGGCGTCGTGATCCTGCAGGACCGCCCGACCGTCATTCCCGTAACGATCGACGGACTCGACGAGGTGCTGCCGATCGATGCGAAGTGGCCGAAATTCGGCAAGCACGTGTACATCGTCTTCGGTCGGCCGATCGAGTTCCGGGGGCAGCCGGCGGAGGAGACCGGCCGGGAGGCCGCCCAGGAGATCGTCGACGAGGTCATGGACGTGCTGCAGTCGCAGTTCGAGTGGATTCAGCGGCTGAAGGCGGGGGAGGTCTCGCGGGACGAGCCCCCGTGGGCGTGAGTTCCACCCGGGATCGCGATAGATAACGTAAGTATATGAATAACAAATAGATATGCTGATTAGCATTATACGCTACATTAGATATGGCGCCGCGATGTCGCTTCTCGCGACCGCCGCCTGCGGAGCGCCCGGACAGGGATCCGGGGCGGGGCAGGCCTCGACCAGCGACGCCCGCGAGCGCTCGATCGACGCTGC
>JASFRN010000169.1:0-4264 GCA_050114915.1 Gemmatimonadales bacterium
GGTGCTCGCCTGCATCTCCGAGGGAGCGCGGGACCGGGAGGTGGCTTCGCGCCTCGGGATTTCGTTCCACACGGTACGGACCCACCTGCACGCGATCTACCGAAAACTCGGTGTGGAGACGCGGTCGGCGGCTGCCGTTTGGTACGTGTCGCAGGGATCGTCGCGGGAGGCGAACTGAGGCATCCCCACAATTGTCTAGACGGTTTTCGCGATATCGTGAGTGCGGCAGATGGCCTAGCGTGAACGGACGCCGGACCGTTCCTCGGTCCGACCATCGAAGAGGTCGTTCCCCCTGCGCAACGGGAGGTCCCGAATGAGCGCAACACCCGACCGCCGTTTCACTTCCGTCAACCTCGCCTTCAACATCAGCGGCCTGGGATCGGTGGCCGACTGCAATCCGGGCGGTTCGATCATCTGCGATCCCGGCACCGGCGGCTGCGACGGGACGGCCATGAGCTGCGTGGGCACGTCGTGCTCGAACGACTCCTCGTTCATGGGCTGCTTCAGCGGGAGCGACATCGTCGAGCGCGGACTGGACACGCACATCCTGGTCGCCCGTGAAGCGTTGCGGGAGCTGCGGGCCGAGTTGCAGCAGGTGGTCGCGAGGTTCGCCGCCTCGCAGAAGTAGATTCGGTGCGCGATCGCCGGCCGGTTCAGGCCCTCCGGCCGGGCCTGGGGGAACGCCGGTTCCGGCTGAGCCCCGGCCTCGAGCTGGTACCGCTCGGCGACGTGGCGGAGGAAGACCGGGCCGGTCTCGGCGACGGTCTGTTCGGCCTCGCCTATTCGCAGGCGACCGGTCGCCCGGTGCTGGCGATCGATGTCATGACGGCGAGCGGTTTGCTTCGTCTCGAAGCAGGCGGCAGGCGTGGCGCGCACGGCAACGGCCTCGGCCTCGACGACGGACAAGTCGCGCGCCTGGTCTGCGACGGCGTCGTCGAGGTCGCAGGCGAGACCGGGCGATTTTTTTCGGGCGCCGCCGCCTATGGGATCCTGTTCGGAAACCCGGAGGACGCTCGACCGGCGCCGCTGTCCCCTCCGCATGCGGACGTCTCGCTGTGCGCTCTCGAGTATGTCGTGCTCCTACCGGTCGCCGAGGCCTCGACGATCGCCCGGCGACTATACGCGTTCAATGCCGTGCCGAGGTCTCGGCACTGGGAGGCGCGGTTGGGTGACGAAGCTCGCGAGCGCTCGTGGCTGCGGCTGGAGTCGCTCGATGCCGACCCGGCGTTCCGACGCCTCTATGCCCCGTACCGGCCGAATCCGCACGACGACCCCTGGTATCGCTGGCGCCTCCGAAGCGGAGCCGACGGGGCGGCGCCGCGATACAAGGCGTACGTCGCCACGTCCCCGGAATCGCTCCCCGCGACGATCGAGGCGGTGGTGGAGGTTTGCGTCGAGCAGGAGATCCCCGCGTTCAAGGTGGGGCGGGGGTGCTGCGGGATCCTGCGACCGGACCGTTGTATCGTCTACGTGCACGACAAGCAGGCCCTCGGGCGAGCGGGCCGCGCCCTGCAGGCGAAGCTCCGCGGGCTCCCCTGTCGCAAGGTCCCCTTCACGGCTCCGCTCGGCGATTGCCCCCTGCTCTCGTGGGGTGTCGATCCGCCCCACGCCGCGGCCGCGCGGCCGGGCGCCACGAGCAGTTGGCGTCGCTGGATCACCCGCCGCCTCGCCGACGCCATCGCGCAGACGGGCGGGCTCGCGACCGAGGTTCGAATCGCGTTCGCGCTGCAGCGCCTGCGACTCGAGGGCGTCGACGTCGCCTCCTGGCGCGCCCCGGTGGACTGGTAAGGAGACGACGGCGTGCTGACGGAGTCCCTGCAACTAAACGAACGGGTCGAGCTCCTGCCCGTCCTGTCGTTTCCGGAGTCGGTGCGCGAGCGACTCAGCGGGGAGGATTCCGACTTCATCCTCTCGGAACGCGGTTCTCGTCTGCGCTCCCAGCGCATCAATGCCGAGACGGCAGCGCTCCTGCGGCGTTTCCAGGCTCCCCGGCGCGTCGTCGATGCGCTCGTCGAGCACGCGCGGGAGCGGGGCGAAGACCCGGAGCTGCTGCTCGAGGAGGCCTTTCCACTCATCAGCGAGCTCCACGCGCACGGCCTGCTCGTGGCGGCCTCGGCCGCTCGTGACGACGCCCCGACCCGGGGGGCCATACCGATCGGTGCGGACGTGCTCGGATTCCGCGTGCGGCGGCAGGTGCGGGCGCTGACGGACACGGAGGTGTACAAGGCTGTAGCGCTCGACGGGAGGTCCGCGGCGGTCAAGGTCGTGAAGCGGGACGCCCCGGACTTCGTCCACGAGGCCCTGGCGCACGAAGCCGAGATCCTGCGGTGGGCGGACGCCCGCGACCTCACCTGCCTCCCGGACCTCCTCGGCACGGACTTCGACGCCGACTCGCCATGCCTGGTCATGGAGTGGCGCGACGGTATCGACGCGGAGTCCCGCGCCCGCGACGGGGCACTGGCCCGAGAGGATCGCGGGCGACTCGCCCTGGCCGTCGTAGAGGCCTATGCCTCGCTGCACGGCGCCGGTCTTCTGCACGGCGACGTCCAGCCCAACAACATCCTGGTCGACGCCGCGGGACGTGTGTCGCTGGTCGACTTCGGCGGCGCCCGCCTCCTGCGCCCGGAGAAACGCGCACCCCGTCGACTGGCGCTGCTGCACTACGCGGAGCCCTCCGTCGCCGCGGCGCACCTGGCGGGTCGCGGCACGCCGTTCCCGACGGAATCCGGCGAGCAGTATGCGGTTGCCGTCGTCGCCTACCTGCTGGCCACCGGCCACCCCTATCTGATGCTCCCCCTCGAGACGGACGCCGCGATGCGACAGATCGCGGATACGCCCCCGCGGGCGTTCGAGGAGCTTGGACTGCAGTGGCCGGGTGTCGAAGCCGCGCTGATGCGCGCGCTCCGCAAGCGCTCGGACGAGCGGCACGAAGACATGGCATGCTTCGCCTCCCGCCTGGGCGCGGCGCTCCAGCAGCAGCCGGTGGCAGACGTGGTCGACGTGAAGCCGGCCCACCCCCTGGCCCGGACTCCCGCAGGCCGGATCTCGACGGACCTCGAGCACGCGGCCGACGAGTTGCTCCAGCGATATGGCCTGCGCGGGGAGCTCATCCGAAGCCGATTCTCCCGGGGGCCCCTGGCCTCCGTGTACTACGGGGCGGCGGGCATCGCCTGGGCGCTGCTGCGCGCGAGCTGCATCCTCGACTCGCCGGACGCCCTCGCCGCCGCGGACGTCTGGACCCGCTGGGGCCTGTCCGTCCGCTCTTCGCCCTCGGCCTTCGCCGGGGAAGAGATCGGCCTGCCTGCCCACCGTGTGGGTCCGGCGTCGATCCTCAACGCCGAGCCCGGCCTGCACGTCGTTCACGCCCTCGTGCGCCGTGCCGCCGGCGACGACGAGGAATGCAGAGTGGCGGTACGGGCCTTCCTCCACTGCGTGCGGCAGGTCGTACCGCCCGAGGACCCTGGACGGCTCCTGCCGCGCTTTCCGAGCGATTTCGCGACCGGGACCGTCGGAATGCTGCAGGGAGCCAGTCTCCTGCTCTCGGTCCGCTCGGCGCTCTCCCCGTCGGAGCAGGTCGACCTGCTCGACGCAGGCCGGGATCTCGAGCGACTCGTCGGTAGAGAGCTCGACCTGATCGAGGAGGACGGCGGTCGGACGAACCCGTTCCTCGGCTTCGCCCACGGGCGAGCGGGAGCTCTGTTCGCCTTGCTCGCATGGAGGGCGGCGGAGAGCGAGACGGGTGCACCCCGGGACCGGACGGGGGACCTGCTGCCGCGGCTTCGTCGTCTCGGGAGCCTGGCTCACCTTCGCGGTGGCGTCGCAAGCTGGCCACTGCGCGAGGGGTCGGCCCCCGATTCCGCATGGCCGGGTTGGTGCCACGGATCGGCGGGACACCTGCTGCTCTGGACTCGCGCCAGCCGGCTGTTCGAGGGCAAAGGGTTCGAGCGGCTGGCCGAAGGCGCCGCGAGGCACGTGTGGGCCGTGCGGACCGGCGCCCGTCATTCACTCTGCTGCGGTCTCGCCGGCATGGGCCTGGCGCTCCTGGTCCACGCGGACGGCTCGGACCGCAAGCTATGGCACGAACGGGGACGAGACCTCGTGCGGCAGTCGCTCGACATCCCCGGACTCTCGGTGCCTCACAGTCTGTTCAGGGGCGAAGTGGGCGTCATGCTGGCTGCTCTCGAAGCCCAGCGTCCCGCCGACGCCCGCTGGCCCCTCTGCTCCCCCATCTGACAGGAGAGAGATCATGTCCGTCACGGAATTC
>JASFRN010000170.1:0-4256 GCA_050114915.1 Gemmatimonadales bacterium
GATCTGCGCGGACAACTGCCTCGACGTGGCGAACCCGGCCCAGGCCGACGCGGACGGGGACGGCGTCGGCGACGCCTGCGACAACTGCCCCCTCGACTGGAACGCCCGGCAATTCGACGTCGACGGAGACGGACTCGGCGACTATTGCGACGACGATCCCGACGGCGACGGGCTGACCGGGCTCGACGACAACTGCGAGTGGATCTACAACCCCGGGCAGGAGATGCTCTGCGGCACGTGCGTTCTCGCCACAGGGCCGAGCGATCCGGATGCGGACGGAGACGGCGCGGAGGACTTCTGCGACAACTGCAAGTTGGTGTCGAACGGCGATCAGTCCGACACCGATACGGACGGAGCCGGCGATGCATGCGATCCCGACCTGCTGGTGGTTCGCGCCCTGCTCGCCGACGACGGCGACGACGACGGATATGCCGATACCAACGAGACCGTGACGATGCGTCTGCGCCTCCACAACCGAGCGACGACCGAACGCACCCACGTCACCGCGCGCCTGGAGACCGACGACCCCAAGATCGACTGCATCCGGTCACCACGGATCGAGGTCGGCACCATCGCCGCCGGCCAGGAGCTGGACACGATCGAGGGATTCGTGTTTCACGTCTCCGACGCAGTCGATCGCGCGACCGTCGGCGAGGAGCTCTCCGTCGCTTTCCGCGTGACCTTCGACAGCCAGGAGACGGCGGAGTTCGCCGCGCCGGGCTCGTTGACGCTGGATCTCGACCTCGACGTCGACGGCGGATCCGGGCCGACGAGCTACCACGAAGGGTTCGAGGGCGGACTCGGCAGCTTCGTCGTCGACGAGCTGCCGGCGTCGCACGGAGACGGCGCGCGTTGCCAGTTCAACGACCCCGACCGGCCCGGGTCGGCATCCTACGGCAGCACGGAATGCGAGCCCCTCGACAGCGGGACGTACTGGCAGGTCACCGACGACCGCGGCGTCGTCGGCGCGCATTCGTTGTACTTCGGCGCACTGGTACCCCTCCCCACGACTCCCGCCGGCGAGATCGAGGCGGTCATGACGACCGCACCGCTCGATCTCGGCTGGGACGGAGTGCATCCCGAGCTGCGCTTCTACCATCAAGTGAGCCTGATGGACGAGCGAACGCTGAACAACACCCCCGGTACCAACGTCGACCGTGGTGTGGTGATGGTCCAGCTTGCCGACGATGCGGGGCTTCCGGTGGGTAACTGGATCAAGATCTGGCCCTACGCGAATTCGTACGACGGCCCCGGGTTCGGCCGTTACACGAACTGCGTTTTCGATCCGGTCGACGACGGCACGACGGAGGACGACTTCTTCGAGCCGCACAACCCGCTGCGCCAGATGGGGCCGTCGTCGACCTGTTTCGACACCTGGAGCTTCGGGTTCATGGGTGACACCGACGAGCCGTTCGGTGCCACGAATCTCGGCTCGGCCGACGGTCCCGCGGTGGCGGGGTCGACCGGTTTGGGGACCTGGGTCGAGAGCCGCTTCGACCTCGGCCGCTTCCGCGGGCGGCGGATCCGCCTGCGCTTCCTGGCCACGACGATGCGATTCGATCCATACGTGTACTGGAGCGATTGGATCTACGATGTTTCGGGTATCGAGGATTGGCCGGGCGAGGACGGCTGGTTCATCGACGAGGTCCATGTAGACGGTACGTTGGGGCTGGCGGCCAACGTATCCGTCGACGGCAAGCCGAACTCGGACCTGCCGGGCCTGCTCGACGAGGACGGCGACGGTGTGCCCGACGCCTGTGACAACTGTCTCTCCACGTCGAACCCGGATCAAGCCGATCGGGACGGCGACGGCGAGGGTGACCGCTGCGAGTCCGGACCGCAGGCCATGTTGGTGTTGCCGCCCGACGGCGCGACCGACGTCGCTCCGTGCAGCGATGTCCTGTTGCTCTTCGACCGGCCCATCGATCCCGTCTCGGCGACGGGCGACACGGTGATGGTCACCGTGAACGGCGAGAAGATCGACGGGAAGGTGACGGCGAGCGCCGACCGGATGGCGGTCCGCGTCGATCCGTCCGCAGGGCTCGCACCGGGTACGGCGCATGTGGTCTCCGTGACCGCGGGACTGGTCGACATCACGAACGGCGCCGCGACGCCGTTCCAGTCCAGCTTCTCGACGTCGTCGAACCCGCTCGTGCTCCAGCTCGACGCCGGGACGATCGGGGCCGAGGGAGGTGGAACTTCCGTCGGCGGCGAGAACGCCGAGGACAACGCGGGCTTCAGCGCCGCGGCGGTGGGCGACGTCAACGACGACGGCGTCGCCGATCTGCTGGTCGGAGCGCCGAACGTGGACGTGGGCGCGGTCGCCGACGCGGGACAGGCGCGGTTGATCTTCGGCAGCACCGACCTGCAGTCCAGCGGCCCGACGATCCTCGACCTGGACTACCAGGGCGACACGGCGCAGACCTTCGTGGGAAAGTCGGTGGCCGCGGCCGGCGACCCCAACAACGACATGATCCCCGATTTCCTCGTCGGCGCGCCCGACTCCGACGTCGCCGGCGTCGATTCGGGCGAGGTGTTCCTCGTGTTCGGCGATCCCGGCCTGTTACCTCTGGCCGGTACGGACCTGGATCTCGCCGGCGCGCCCGCTTGCGGCGCGCAAACGCTTTGCGGCGTCCGCTTCACCGGGGCCGTGGCGGGCGAGCTGGCCGGCTTCTCGGTCGCCGCGGCGGGGGACGTGAACGACGACGGAGTGGACGACGTCCTGATCGGGGCGCCGGGTGCCAGCCCCGCCGGCCGGGACGGCGCGGGTCAGGTCTACCTGATCTACGGCCCGCTGTCTCCGGGCACCATCGATCTGTCGACGGTCGGCGGCACGACGCCGGGCCTGATCTTTCACGGTGAGGACGCGGGGCACCGACTGGGCGAGTCGGTCGCGCCGTGGCCCGACGACGCCGACGGCATCGACGACATTCTGCTCGGCGCGCCTGGCGCAACGGCCCTCGACTTCAACGGGACGCAGATCGACGAGGCAGGCTACCTCTACGCGATCTACGGCGGCACGGCGAACCTCGACGACAGCGCGTCGCCGGGCGTGATCGAGACTTCGCGCGTGGCCAACGACGGCGCAGACGAGGTGCTCGGCGTCGTGGTCATCGGCACCGATCCGAACGGCCGCATCGGCCGTTCCGTGACAGGGGAGTTCGACTACGACGGCGACGGGGTGTTCGACCTGATGCTCGCGGGCAACGGGATCGCGTTCGCCCTTCCCGGCGACGGCCCCAAGTCGCGCTCGGGAGTCACCACGACCAAGCAGAAGGACCTGCCCGGCGGCGGCTTGCTCCGAGACGTGAGCGCTCCGTCGATCGGCGACTTCTTCGGCGCGGTCACCATTCATGCCGGCGCCGACGGCGCGATCGGAGCCCTCGACGTGGCATCCGGCGGCGACGTCAACAACGACGGGTACGACGACCTGTTGATCGGAGCTCCATCCGCCGATCCGGGCGGACTGGTCGACGCGGGCAGGCTCTACATCCTGTTCGGCCGCCCCGTCTTCCCCACCGGCGAGATCGCCTTGAGCGACGTCGGTACGACCGAGCCCGGCCTCGTCGTCGACGGCGCCGAGGCCGGCGACCAGCTGGGCAGCGCCGTCAGCGGCGGCGTGGATCTGAACGGGGACGGTGTCGACGACGCGCTGGTCGGCGCACCGTATGCCGACGCGTCCGGCGCACTGCCGCAGGATGCGGGGGTGACGTACGTCGTGTCCCCGGTGCTGCCGGAAGAAGTCGTCCAGCTGCGGCTCGATCCCTACGGTCCGGACACGCTCATCGAGTGGTCCGTTCCCGATCAGGCGGCGAGCTACAACGTCTATCGGGGCTCGATCGCCCTCATACTGACAGAACGAGGCGTACACACCGCCTCGTGGGTACAGCTGGATTGCGGCATCGCGACCAATCACGATGCCGACATGCTCCCGGACACCCTCGACGACGAGCTCCCTCTTCCGAACGAGATCTTCACCTATCTCGTCACCGCGAACAACGCACTGGGAGAAAGCACCCTGGGCACACGCGGAATGGCGCCCGCTCGCATCAACGACGGAGCGTGCCCCTGAACCGAGACCCGCGGGGGGCCGCCTTCCGGTCCCCCGCCGACTCTGGTAGTCTCTCGGCGCCTCGGACCGGACGACGACGGGTGCCGATGACCACCTTCCCGCGCAGCGACTTTGCCCGACTCTGGACGCTCGCCCCGGACGTCCTCTACCTGAACCACGGCTTCTTCGGGGCATGTCCCTGCCC
>JASFRN010000171.1:0-4251 GCA_050114915.1 Gemmatimonadales bacterium
GGGAGGACGACCTCACCGCCGACGGCACGGACCGGACCGGCATCGTCTACATCGACGAGCTGCCGCAACCCGACGACAACCCTTCGGAGGACTGATGATGCTGAAGCGACTTCTCACGGGATCCGCACTCGGGCTCGTGGCTCTATCGGCCGCGATCGCCGCGATTCCGCGGCCCGCCGCGGCCCAGGTCGCCCTCGACGAAGAGAACCGGGTCGACCTGGTGCTGGACGACGGAACGAACGTGACGTTGCTCGGGGCCGCGAAGGGTATCGGCGACCGGTCCACGACGGTCGACTACTACTACCTGCCGACGGGCCTGCGGCTGTCGAAAGGCGCCGACGGCCGGCCGCAGTTCCTGCTGATGAACTACCGGAACGAGGCGGGCGACGTCTCGGGCGGCGTTCTCCACTTCCTCATGGAGTGGGGACTCACGCAGGCGCAGCTCGAGGAGGCGAACGACAAGCTCGGAGACGTCTGCACGGAAGGGGCTCCGCCGCGGCAGCTCGACGCCCCGCAGCTGGAGGAGACCCTGAACGCCGAGATCCAGGCGATGCGCAGCGGCGTCGCGGCCAACCTGGGGGCGGCCCGCCAGGCGCCCGAGCTGCCCGGGTCCTCGCAGGTCGAGGGGTTGTGGCCGGTGAAGGGTCAGATCCCCTGCGGCACGATCCGTGGGGCGGCGCGGGTCTCGACGGACGGGGAAGGCGAGAGCTTCCGGGTGATCTCGGCCACGCTGACGTCGGACGCCATGACCCGCAGCCTGGTGTCTTCGGGTAAGGCCCCGGTGCTGCCGGGCAATCGGATCGCCGTCGCCGCCGATATGAGCGCCAACGGCGCCCAGCTGTTGGCCGCGCCGTTCGAGCGCGACATGCCGATCGGCGATCTGTCGCTCCAGCTCGACCTGTCCTTCACCTCGCGGGTGCCCGCCGGCGAGGGACGCATCGTCATGCACTGGGATCGCCTCACCGAGCAGGGTTCCGAGCTGGAACGCACGTGGAACAAGCGGCAGCAGCGCGAGGAGACGGCCTACCGACGGAAGTGCTGGATCGGGAAGCGCATCTTCGCGCCCCGCACCTGCGACGTCGAGGAGATCAGCCGCAAGAAGAAGTACGTCTCCGACGTCGAGATGCGCGACTTCTACTCCTTCCTCATCGAGCAGAACGTGATCGAGCTCGACTTTCGGGAGAACGTCGCGGACGAGCGCCTGGCGCCGGTTCGCGAGGCCTTCTTCCAGTACTTCCTGAGCTCGTTCGCCGAGCCGGTATCGGCCGACGAGATGACCGCGTTGAGGGGCGAGGACGATTCGTCGAACGACGAGCTGGAAATCAACCAGAACAAGCGGCGCTACTATCGGTCCCGGACGACGCGCTCGGTCGCCCAGGGGCAGAAGACCCAGGAGTTCAAGCTCAACTATCACCTCGCCTACGAGCGTCCGTTCAGCGTCGTCCAGAACATCAAGTCGTGGTACGACGACGTGGTCGCCAACTACCCCGAGTCGCTGGCCGACGTCTACCTGAACGACCCGTTCTTCCACAACCAGACGGTGCGCTTCCGGCTCGATTTCGACGCGCCGCAGGACCTTTTCAGCGCGCCCGCCGATGCGACGCAGAGGGCTTCGGCCATCAACTACGTCACCGTGAAGATCAAGAAGGATCGGCCCGACGCGGGCGAATTCACCGACGCCGCCGTGATCGACGAGGACTACATCGCCGAGAACGGGTTATTCGCCCAGTTCACGTTCGGGGCGGATCAGTCGGGCGACGACAGCTTCCAGTACATGACGCAGTGGAGCTTCGGAGGCGGCAACGTCTATCCGAAGACGGAGCAGTGGCAGACCGCCAGCTCGCCGGCCGTGACGCTGGCGCCGCCGGTAACGCCCCGGACGATCGAGGTCGAAGGCGACCTGTCCGACATGGAGGCCTCCGACGTGTCGCGGATCAACGTCCAGGTGGCCTACCGGAAGTTCGGGGAGGCGTCCGTCGAGAACATCCCGGTCTCGCCCGCGCAGGGAGAACCCCTCGTCTCGCGGACGATCTTCATGGACCGCGATCAGAACGGGTATGCCTACCGGCTGATCGTCTACCGGAAGACCGGGGACCGGATCGCGACCGAATGGGCGGCCAAGAACAACGACAACTACGTCTACGCCGCCGTTCCCTCGGACATCCTCCAGAACCCCGATCTGCTCGAGCAGGCGAAATCGGCCGCGAGCGATGCAGCGGGGCAGGCCGTCGAGTCGGCGGCCAATGCGGCGCTCGAGAAGTTCCGCGGCGTGCTCGAGGGAGGGAACTGAGCCGATGAAACGCGCCGTCGCCCTTCTCGTCTGTCTCGCGCTGTTCCCGGGCGCAGTTCGTGGCCAGCAGGTGTTGCTGGACGCTCCGGTGACGGCGGGGGATCTGACGCTGTACCCGACGCTGGGCCCGGACATGGAACCGGGCTCGGACTACTACTACGTGCCGAACCAGGCGCACCTGGCGCGGGACGAGCGGGGCCGTCCGGAGTTCTCGTTCCTGCGGTACGTGGAGAACGTGCGTCCGGGGGAGGGGGAGGAGACGGCGCGGGAAGGCGAGGGGGGCGGGATCGTGCACGCGGTGGTGCAACTGGACGTGGAAGAGTCGCAGCTGCGGGAAGCGGAAGCGGCGCTGGGCCGTCTGCGTCCGGGGGCGCGGATCGTGGGTCCGCTGATCTACCGGTCGGGGACGTTCGGGCTGAAGTCGGTGTTCCGGCAGGAGAACGGGGAGCTGGCGGAGCAGGTGGTGGGGCTGGGGACGGCGCCGGTGCTGGAGGGGTCGCGGGCGTCGTTGTCGATCAAGCTGACGAAGCTGGGGGCGAAGCTGCTGTGGGAATCGTTCGAGATGGCGCAGCCGGACATCACGTTCGTGTTCGAGATGGAGGTGGCGGGGCTGCGGGCGCCGATCCGGGCGCGGCTGGAGGCGGACTGGGACCGGATCTACCGGCACCAGGCGTTCCAGGCGGGGGTGGCGGGAACGCTGCTGGCGGGGGAGGTGTCGGCGGCGTTCGACGACCTGCGGGACTCGGGAGCGATCCGGCTGACGCAGGTGGGGGAGGACGCGGAGCAGGCGAAGATGGTGCAGGTGGCGTACGACAAGCTGGCGACGCTGATGCTGGAGCCGGTGCAGGGGACGGGGACACCGTCGCTGGGGCAGCTGGCGGGGCAGGCAGGGGGCGGAGGGCTGCTGGACCGGGCGACGAAGATGCTGCAGACGGCGCGCGAGGAGGCGGGCAAGGCCGAGCAGGTGGCCCGCGCCGCCCGCCCCGCGGCCGAGCCCGCGCCGAAACCCGCCGCCGACAAGGCCGACGCGGACAGACCCGCAGCGGGCGACGACGCAAAGGAAGCTGGCGCTGCTGAAGAATCGGATGCGGACCGGCTGCAGATCCGGGCCGCAGTCGCCGACGCACAGGCCGCATACTTCGACAAGAAGTCGGGTGTCGCGTCTGTGAAGATCGAGGAGCTCAGGGAGCAGGTCGCCGAGGCGGACTCCGACATTCATGGCGCCGTGTGGGAGTGCTTCGTCGACGAAGCCCAGGACCTGGAAGCGAGATTCGCGCGGCTTGCGGAGCGGTCCCGGGCACGTGCGCTCCAGCTGAGAAACCGTCTCGCGTCTCGTGGCCTCCAGGCGGAGTCGTCGGCCGATGTCCGTGTCGACGAACTCGCGCGGGAGCTGATGGGTAGGGCCGGAACCGAAATCAGCCGTCGGATCAGCCGCGACTGCGCGAGGGAGCTCCGCGAGCTCGATACCGACGCTCTCTCTCCCGCCGAGGCCAGAAAGCTCGAAGTGTCGATCGAGGCTCTCGAAGGGCTGGCGAAGAAGGACGAGAACGAGCTCGCCACGAGCGACGCCGAGATCGCCCGGTTGCGCGGGAGTCTCGGCCTGACCGAAGACGATGTCGCGGTCGCCGACTCGGATCAGGCTGAGTCGGCGAAAGCCGACGCCGGACAGAACGGAGAGGATCTCGCCAGCCACGTCGCGAGCATCGCCGTCGCCGACGCCGAGAAGGCCGGTCCGCCCCCGAAACGCGAGGCCGTCGACCCGGACGCCGCCGGGCCGGAGGAAGGGAAGCCCGACACGTCCGCATCCGCCGCCGGAGCCGGAGGCGCCGGAGGCGGGGCGGGAGGCGCCGGCGGCGCCGGTGGAGGCGGGGCGTCGTCGTCGAAGCCGAGCTTCGCGGTGGTGGCGGCGCTGCAGCTGCGGAAGGTGAGGCAGCGGGGGACGTTCACGCTGGACATGAACA
>JASFRN010000172.1:0-4240 GCA_050114915.1 Gemmatimonadales bacterium
TTCAGGCGGCCGGTTACGAGGCCTACAGTCTGCGGGGCGGCAGCCGTGGACTGCGCCGGCTCCGCGCCGCGACCGGCGGCGGGGAACGATGAGCGCCGCGCCCGCCGGGCCCGATACGCTGCTCGACGAGATCCGCGCCGCCGACGTCCCGCGGCACGTCGCGATCATCATGGACGGCAACGGCCGCTGGGCCGAGCAGCGCGGGTTGCCCCGCTGGCGTGGGCATCGGGAAGGAATGCGCTCGGTACGTACCGCGGTCGAGACGGCGCTCGAGGTCGGCCTCGAGCACCTGAGCCTGTACGCCTTTTCGAGGGAGAACTGGTCCCGTCCGCCGGAAGAGGTGGGGGCGCTGATGCGGCTGCTGGCCGAGTTCGTCGATCGCGAACGCGAGGAGCTGCGCGAGCAAGGGGTGCGGGCGCGGGTGTTCGGGGACCGCGAGAGACTGCCGTCGGCGGCCCTCGCGTCGGTGGAGCGCCTCGAGGCGACCACCGAGGCCGGCGACCGCCTGCAGCTCAACGTCGCGATCTCCTACGGGTCGCGGGACGAGATCACGGCGGCGGCTCGATCTCTCGCGCGGGACGCGGCCGCCGGACGGCTCGACCCGGAGACGATCACCCCGGCCGCCCTCGCATCCCGTCTCTACACGGCCGGCTGGCCGGACCCCGACCTGCTCGTCCGCACCTCCGGGGAGCTGCGGATCTCGAATTTCATGCTGTGGCAGATCGCGTACGCCGAGATCTTCGTCACCGATACCTACTGGCCGGACTTCGGACGCATGGAGTTTCTCGCGGCAATCCGCGAATACCAGCGTCGCGACCGGCGGTTCGGCGGGGTCACGGCTTGATCACCTCGAACCTGGGTCGGCGGCTCGCCGTGGCCGCCGTCGGGATCCCGATCGTGATGGTCGTCGCGTGGTCGGGAGGCGTCGTGATGGCGATCGGCCTCGGCCTGCTGGCGGCCATCGGCGTGGGCGAGATCGGCCGCATGCTGTCGGCGCGGGGACGTCCCTTCCTTCCCGGGATCGCGCCGGTCGCCGCGGCGGCGCTGCCGGCCGTGGCGTGGACGGCCGGGGCGGGGGGTGGCGTGCTGGCGCTCGCCGCCACGCTGCTCGCCATGTCGGTCGTGTCGACGGCGCGGATCCCCCCCGAGGTGGGACCGTTCCGCGCCACGGCCGCCAGCTTCACGGCCGTGGCGTACGTGGGCGGGCTGCTGGCGTTCGCCCTGCTCCTGCGCGAGCGCCTGGTGGAAGACCGCACGCTGGGTTTCGCCCTGTTCCTGGTCCCCGTGGCCGTGACCTGGCTGTCCGACACCGCGGCGTACTTCGCCGGCCGCGCCTTCGGGCGCCGCCCGCTGGCGCCGATCGTCAGCCCCAACAAGACGATCGAGGGCGGGATCGCGGGGCTCCTGGCCGGACCGGTGACGGCGCTGTTGATCGCCCACCTCGCCGTGCCGGAGCTCGCGGCGATCGGGAGCGCGGCGGTCGCCGCGACGGGCACGATGATCTCGGCCGCCGCCATCTTCGGCGACCTCGCCGAGTCGGCGCTCAAGCGCGAGTGCGGGGCGAAGGACTCATCGCGCCTGTTGCCGGGTCACGGAGGGTTGCTGGATCGCATGGATTCGCTCCTGTGGGCGTTCCCGGTCGCCTACGCCTGTTTCTGGTTCTATCTCGGATGAGCGAACGGGGCGAGGCGCCACGCCGCGTCGTGCTGCTCGGGGCGACCGGATCGATCGGCCGCTCCACCGTCGAGGTCATCCGTCGGCACCCCGATCGCTTTCGCGTTCTAGGCCTCAGCGCCGCCAGCAGCGCGGCCGAGCTCGAGGCGTTGGCCGCAGAGCTCGGGGCGGAGTTTGCCGTGCTCGCCGAGGTGGAGCGGGACGGCCACGAAAGCGCGGGCTGGGGCGGCGAATGGCGCTATGGGCCCGCCGCGCTGTCCGACGCCGCGGCGGATCCCCGGGCCGACGTGGTGGTGAATGCGCTGGTCGGCTTCGCGGGTCTGGCGTCGACGGTGGCGGCCCTGCGCGCGGGTCGAAGTCTCGCGCTCGCGAACAAGGAGTCGCTGGTCGCGGGCGGTGACGTGGTGGTCAGCGCGTGGCGCCGGGGGGGCGGAGAGATCCTGCCCGTCGACAGCGAGCACAGCGCGATCCACCAGTGTATCGGAGATCGCCCGCACCACGAGGTCCGGAGGCTGATCCTGACGGCCAGCGGCGGCCCGTTTCGCAGGACGCCGGTCGAGCAGTTCGCGGCGATCCGGGCCTCGGACGCTCTCGCGCATCCGACGTGGGACATGGGTGCGAAGATCACCGTCGACTCGGCCACCATGGCCAATAAAGCACTAGAGGTGATCGAGGCACACCTGTTATTCGATATAGATTTCGATGATATAGACGTTGTCGTACATCCGACCTCGATCGTCCACTCCCTGGTCGAATTCCGCGACGGCTCCACGCTCGCGCAGCTCTCGCGCCCGACGATGGAGACGCCGATCCTGTACGCCCTCACGGCCCCCGAGCGGGTCGCGGATCCGGGGGAGCCGTTCGATCCGATCGCGTCCGGCCCGCTCGAGTTCGAGAGCCTGCGTCGCGAGGCGTTCCCGATGTTCGATCTCGGCGTCGCGGCCGGGCGCGCCGGAGGCACGGCGCCGGCGGCCTACAGTGCGGCCAACGAGATCGCGGTGGCGGCGTTCCTGCGGGACCAGATCGGCTTCCCCGACATTCCTCGCGTGGTGGAGGCCGTGCTCGAGGGCTGGGACGTCGGACCGGCCGCTTCGGTCGAGGACGTGGTGGCGGCGGATCGAGAGGCGCGCCGGCGGGCGCGGGAACAGGCGGGCGCGCCCGCGGGTTGATCGACGAGCGGCCCGGTCGGGACCTCCGGGCGCCGGAAGGGAACTGGACGGCGTTCCGGGGGTGCTAGAATCCCCGGCCAACAACACCAACCGAAACAGGGATCTCCATGCTCTTCACCATTGCCGCGACGGTCGTGTGCCTGGGCGTCCTGATCTTCGTGCACGAACTGGGACACTTCCTGGCGGCCAAGAGCGTGGATATCGAGGTATCCCGCTTTTCGATCGGCTTCGGTCCGAAGCTGTTCGGTTTTCAGCGGGGGGAGACGGAGTACGTGATCTCCGCCTTCCCGCTCGGCGGCTACGTGAAGATGGAAGGCATGGTGGGCGAGGACGTCGTCGAGCCGCTGGAGGGCCGGAGCGATTCGGAGCGCCAGCCATCTCCCCGCGACTTCGACCAGAAGCCCCTGTGGGCCCGCTTCTACGTGATCGTGGCCGGGGTGGTGATGAACACGTTGTTCGCGATCGTCGTGTTCTCACTCATCGCCGGGATCAACGGCGTGAACGTTCCGCTGGTGACCGGCGTCACGCCGGGGTCTCCCGCAGAGGGCGCCGGCATCCAGGCCGGAGACCTGATCGTGTCCGTCGAGGGGCGCCGGGTGAACGACTTCGCCGACGTGGCCCGGGACATCCAGATGCGTCCCGACGAGGAGATCACGATGCAGGTGCGTCGTGGCGAGCAGCTCGTACCGCTGCGCTTCACGACCGGCTCGGAGCGGCACTGGAGCGACCTCAACAAGGACAGCGTGGACGTCGGCGTCATCGGAATCGAGACCGATCCCGACCGGACGCACCGCGCGCTCGGACCCGTCGCCGCGCTGGGGGCCGGCATCGGCCAGACGTGGCGCTGGACCGTGAACATCGGTGGCTTCGTCGGCCGGATCTTCTCCGGACGCGACTCCGCCTCGGAGCTCGGCGGTCCGATCCTCATCGGGCAGATGTCGGGGCAGTTCGCGCGCCTCGGACTCCTGCCGTTCCTCCAGTTCATGGCGATCATCAGCGTGAACCTGGCCGTGCTGAACCTGTTGCCGATTCCGGTGCTGGACGGCGGGCATCTGCTCTTCCTGGCCGTGGAAGGCGTCCGGGGCCGCGAGGTGAGCGTAGAGCAGCGGATTCGCCTCACCCAGGTCGGGATGCTGTTCGTGCTCGGCCTGATGGTGCTGGCGATCGCCAACGACATCTTCCGCCTGCTCGGCTGACGGCGTCTCCGTCCGGCGTTTCCGCGACGCGCGGTCGGGATCAGATCGTCAGCCGCAGCTGCGACCCGCCGTTCACGGCGAGCTCCGTCAGCCGGGCCACGTCGAACCACTCGGACGGCTCGTCCTGTTCGGCCACGGCCAGCCGTCCGCGGAACCGCACCCGTTTCAGGGCGCGCCCTACTTCGGCCTTCGCCTCCCGGG
>JASFRN010000173.1:0-4191 GCA_050114915.1 Gemmatimonadales bacterium
TGCTGCGCGTGCTCGAGCACGGGATGCCTGGCACCGCGATGCCCGCCTGGCCGAACCTGAACGATCAGCAGCATCGCGACCTCGTCGCGTACATCAAGTCGCTCTCCCCCTACTTCGAGAACGCGACCCCGGCCGCGATGGACTTCGCCGCCGACCCCGGTGGCGGCGAGGAGGCCGTGGCGGCCGGCAAGCAGGTGTTCGAGGACCTCGAGTGCTGGAAGTGCCACGGCGAGACCGGTCGCGGCAGCGGCCAGTCGACGCCGACGCTGAAGGACTGGCGCGACCTGCCGATTCGCGCCGCCGACCTGACCGAGCCGTGGAACTTCAACGGCGGCGGCGGCGCGGAGATGATCTACCGCCGCATGATGACCGGGCTCGACGGCACGCCGATGCCCGCGTTCAGCGACGCCGTCGCCTCCAACGTCGTCACGCCCGAGCAGCTCTGGCAGGTGGCCCACTACGTGGCCAGCCTGGCTCCGACGCTCGAGCCGCGGGCCTCGGACCTCATCTCGGCCGCCCGGGTCGACGGCGATCTGCCGACGTCGCCCGACGACGAGGCCTGGAACGAGGCGAAGCCCGCCTATGTCCCGCTGGTCGGGCAGGTGATCCACACGCCACGCGATTTCGCGCCCACCGTCGACGGTCTCTGGGTGCGCGCTCTTCACGACGGCAGCCGGGTCGCCCTGCGGCTCGAGTGGGGCGATCCGTCCGACAGCCCGGATTCCGCCTGGACCGAATGGCAGACGAGGATCACGCAGGCCCTCTATGCCGACGGCGCCGATCTTTCCGCCGATGCCCCGATGACCGACGGCCTGGCCGTCCAGTTTCCCGCCGTGCAGCCCGAGGGCGCGAAGCGGCCGTACTTCCTGATGGGAAGCGCCCGGGAGCCGGTGGACCTCTGGATGTGGGACAGCCGCGGCGGCGCCTCCGAGGCACAGGGGCGCGGCCTCGGCGACGTGGCGCCGCTGTCGGACGCCGATCTCTCGACCTCGGGCGGCTGGAACGCCGGGCATTGGGAGATCGTCATGTCGCGATCGATCGAGACGGACGCCGAGGGCTCCATCTCGCTGGCCGAGGGCGTCGTCACCCCGGTCGCGTTCTTCGCCTGGGACGGCTCGAGCGCCGAGACGTCCGATCGGGGCTCGGTCAGCAGCTGGATCTACCTGTACCTCGAGGAGCCGGCGTCGTCGAACGTCGTCATCGCGCCGATCGTCGCCCTCGTGCTGAGCGGAGGGTTGTTGTGGCTCCTCGTGCGAGGAGCCCAGAAAAAGGCGGCGCGAGTCGCGGTCGCCGGGAACTGACGCGGCTCTCGCGGGCGACGCCGTCCGCGAGCGGAAAGCCATTAAACAGGAGGCAGAGATGTCCAACAGGAATTCGGCCTGGTTCGCCCTGATCGCCATCGTGGCGGTCGGATGCGGAGGCGGCGGAGACGCCGGCGGTGGCAACGAAGCGGCGGAGGGCGGCGAGATGGAAGCAGCCGCGCCGGCCGTCGATCCCGCGATCGCGGCGACGATCAGCGGCACGGTGAGCTTCACGGGCACGCCGCCGGCCAACGAGCCGATCGACATGTCGGAGGAGCCGACGTGCGCCGACAAGTATGACTCGCAGCCGATGACCGAGAAGTACGAAGTCCAGGACGGCCATCTCGCGAACGTGTTCGTGTTCGTGAGCGAGGGCCTCGGCGACCGGACGTTCCCGACCGCGCAGCAGCCGGTGGAGATCGACCAGGACGGATGCCGGTATCACCCGCACGTCCTCGGGATCCAGGTCGGCCAGCCGCTGCTCATCCACAACAGCGACGACGTGCTCCACAACATCAACACCGAGTCGACGAAGAACCGCCCGTTCAACATCAGCCAGCCGTCCGCGGGCATGGAGTCGACGCGCACGTTCAATACGGCCGAGGTGATGATTCCGGTGAAGTGCGACGTGCACGGCTGGATGCACGCCTACATCGGCGTCACCGACAGTCCGTATCACGCCGTGACGGACGCGAACGGGAACTTCACGATCGAGGGTCTCCCCCCGGGCACCTACACGATCGAGGCGTGGCACGAGCAGCTGGGCGCCCAGACGATGAGCGTCACGGTCGGTGAGTCAGAAACCGGAACCGCCGACTTCACCTACGAAGAAAACGCCGCCTACGCCCCGGTGCCGATGGGTGAGCCGCTCGTGGTGAGCCACGGCGAGTCCGCCGCGGGCTGACCCGGTAAACGCTTCGAAGAGGGAACGCCATGGACTGGTCACTACCACTCAACGCCTCCACGCAGGGCGTGCCGATCGACAACCTGTTCTGGTTGATCTTCTGGATCACGGCCATCGCGTTCGTGCTCGTGGAGTGCGGCGTGCTGTGGTTCCTGTGGAAATACCGGGCCCGCGAGGGACACCGCGCGAGGTATACGCACGGCCACCTGGGAGCCGAGATCGTGTGGACCGCCATACCGGCGCTCACGATGATCTTCCTCGGCATCTACAGCGCGCGCATCTGGGCGAGCATCAAGAGCCCCGATTCGTTTCCGGAGGACGCGCTGACGATCGGGGTGAAGGCGAAGCAGTTCGAGTGGAACGTGACCTATCCGGGCGCGGATCGCGTCCTCGGGAACGACGACGACTTCACCATCCGCAACCGCTTCGAGATCCCGGCGAACGAGCCGGTGGTCGTGAAGCTGGAATCCGAAGACGTGATCCACTCCTTCTTCATTCCGCAGCTGCGAGTGAAGCAGGATGCGGTGCCCGGGAAGACGATTCCGATCTGGTTCGAAGCCACGCAGGCCGGCGAGTTCCAGATCGCCTGTGCGGAGCTTTGCGGGCTCGGCCACTACAGCATGCGGGCCAGCGTGGTGATTCACGAGCCGGAGGACTACGAGCGCTGGTACGACGAACAGACGGGCGCGGCACAGACCGCCGCCGCCGACTGAGGAGGATTCAGACATGGCGACGATGACGGCCGAGCCCTCGGGCGTTCCGGTGCGGGAGGAGCATCATCCGATGCCCTTCATCCGCAAGTACATCTTCTCGACCGATCACAAGATCATCGGGATCCAGTTCCTGTTCACCTGTCTGTTCTTCCTGATGGTCGGCGGGCTGCTGGCGGTGATGCTCCGCTTTCAGCTCGGGTTCCCCGGCGAGGCGATGCCGGGCGGGAGCATCCTGCCCGACACGATGGCGCCGGGCGGCGTGATCCTGCCGGAGTTCTACATTTCGCTGGTCACCATGCACGGCACGTTCATGGTGTTCTTCGCGATCATGCCGCTGCTGGTGGGCGTCTACGCCAACTACCTGATTCCGGTGGAGATCGGGACGCACGACATGGCGTTCCCGCGCCTGAACATGATCTCCTACTGGCTGTTCCTGATCAGCGGCCTGATGATGCTGTCGAGCTTCTGGGTGGTCGGCGGCGCCTCGCGCTCGGGGTGGACGCAGTACGCGCCGCTCAGCGCCAACCCGGACGCTTCGGGCGTGTTCACGGGCCAGATTCTCTGGTGCCTGAGCATCGCCGTGTTCGGGTTCAGCTCGCTGCTCGGCTCGATCAACTACATCACCACGGTGATCAACCAGCGGGCGCCGGGGATGACCTGGTTCCGCCTGCCGCTGGTGATCTGGGCCCTGTTCATCACGGCGATCCTCGGCCTGCTGGCGGTGCCGGTGCTGACGGCGGCCGTCATCATGCTGCTGTTCGACCAGACGATCCACACGACGTTCTTCGAGCCGGCGACCGGGGGACAGCCGCTCCTCTGGCAGCACCTGTTCTGGTTCTTCGGACACCCCGAGGTCTACATCCTCATCCTCCCGGCCATGGGCTTCGTGTCGGAGATCATCGCCAACGGCTCGCGGAAGCCGATCTTCGGGTACAAGAGCATGGTGTTCGCGATCATGGCGATCGCGTTCCTCGGGTTCATCGTCTGGGGCCACCACATGTTCCAGTCCGGCATGAACCCGCGCCTGGGCATGAGCTTCATGATCACGACGATGATCATCGCGGTGCCGTCGGCGATCAAAGTGTTCAACTGGATGGCGACGATGTGGGGCGGGGCGATCAAGTTCACGACGCCGATGCTGTTCGCCGTGGGCTTCGTGATGTTGTTCACGATCGGTGGCCTGAGCGGGATCTTCATGGCCGCCAATCCGGTCGACATCTACATCCACGACACCTACTTTATCGTCGCCCACATCCACTACGTGCTGTTCGGC
>JASFRN010000174.1:0-4161 GCA_050114915.1 Gemmatimonadales bacterium
GCCGCGCTCGAACCGCGCGTCGACGTGGAAGTCCAGGCGGGTCCCGATCTCGTCATCCACGCGGACGGCGACCAGCTGGATCAGCTCCTCATCAACCTGGTGGAGAACGCCGCCGACGCCGCGGTCGAAACCGGGGGCGGCGTACGGGTGCGCTGGGCAGAGGAGGCTGGATTCCTCGAGCTCGAAGTGGAGGACGACGGCCGGGGCCTCGCCCAGACGGCGAACCTGTTCGTTCCCTTCTTCACGACGAAGCCTTCGGGCTCCGGAATCGGGCTGGCCCTCGGCCGGCAGATCGCCGAGGCGCACGGGGGGAGCCTGGTGCTCGAGAACCGCTCCGACGATCGGGGATGTGTCGCTCGCGTGCGCCTGCCGCGCGGCGCCGTCAGCGACGCCGTTTCAGTGCATTGAACAGGAGCGGATAGGTCGCCAGGGACTGGCCCCTGTACTGCGGCCGGATCCCGAACAGCACCACCCGGCCCGCCCCGTAGTCGAGCTCCACGACGGCGGGCCGGCCGGCGATCCACGATTCTCCCACCACCAGGCCGCTGCGCATCACCGGCTCCCGCGCGTACCGCGCCACGACCCGCAGCTCGACGCCGTTGCGCGCACGGAACGCCCCCCCGTCCTCCAGCCAGCCGGCCGTGCGCGCGGGCATGCCCGCGCCTACCTGCGTCGTGGTGTCGACGGTGATCCCCACCTGCGACCCGGGGGCGTAGAAGTCCGTGCGCGACAGGCCCGCGAGGAAGTCGTCGACCGGCAGCTCCAGGGCCTCGATCGCGAAACCGACCGAAGCGCCCAGGCAGACGAGAGTCCCACCGGTCCTCACGAACTCGCGCAGATTGGCGACTTCCTCCTCGCCCAGGCCCCCGGAATACTCGGGGGGGACGTCCGCGGGCGACCGGCCGGCGCGCAGGATCGAGGGCTCGATCGAAGGGAGCACGAGGGCGGTGAGGTCGCGGAGGGAGCCCGGGCGCGCGAGGTCGTCGTTGGTGACCGGTGTGTAGGGCACCGAGAAGGTGTCGAAGATCCAACGCGTCCATCCCTCGTCCGGCGATGGGACCCACGGTCGGTACAGCCCCACCATCACCGCCGGCTCTCCGCTCAGGCCCTCGACGCGCCGCGGCGGCAACGCGGGCGCAGACCGGAGCGCCTCGAGAGCTTCGGTCGGCGGGGCCTCGTGGACCGCGACCGCCTGGACGCCGAGGAGCAACGGCAAGTTGTGAGCGGTCGCGTCGTACGGTGCGACCGCCGCGCCGTCGTAGCTGCGCTGCTTCGGATACGGCTGGCGGGCCAGCATCGCCTGGGCGAAGGCCGCGTACGGCTGATGCATCCCGATCACGTAGGATCCTGCCGGGAAGCTCCGCCCTTCGGCCGAGAACGGCGACGCGGCCTGCTGCACCTCCACGCCCGCGGTCCGGAGGATGCGCACGAGCTCCGCGACCGCCGTCCGCCCGAGAGGTATGGGCCCCTCCCGCTCCGGCGGCGGAATCACCCAGGCTTCCGGCCACGCGTCCCACCCCTGCACGGCGCGCCGGCCGACGCGCTCGAAGCTGCGCAGCCAGGTCGAGCGCTCACCCGCCGCGATGCCGAGCAGCGCCATCGCGCCGGACTGCATGTAGCCCACGACGTCGCCCAGGTCCCACCGCCCCCCGGGCCACGGAACCGGGTGGTTCCAGCTCGGCTCGCGAGGGTCGACGTTCACCCCCGGGCGCAGCTCTTCGGGGGGCACTTCGACCGGCGCGGCGAGGCGCGCGGACGCGGTCTCCGACAGCATTCGGACGCCGGCGTGGTAATGCACGTAGGAGCGCGCCGGCGACCAGGCATCGTACAGGGCCGCGACCGCCACCCCCGTTCGTCCCTCCTCGAGCATGGACCACTGGACCCGGGTGCCGAGCGACGTCGCGGCCACGATCAGGAGGGGGTCCACGTTCGGCTCCACCGGGTCGAGCCATGGGGGGATGAAGTAGCGTACGCCGGTCGGTAGCTGTTGATGGAGGTCGTGATGGATCTGGGGATGCCAGCGCTGGAAGACGCGCTCGACGATCGCGCGCGTCTCCTTCTGCGTGAACGCGTACCAGTCGCGGTTCAGATCGTGTCCGACGTAATGGTGATAGAGAAAGGGGGGCTCCGACCCCAGCCAGGGCGTCCCCCGCGTCGACTCGTACCACTGGCCGACCGGATCGACGCCGTCGGGGTTCACGGCGGGGACGATCAGCAGGATCACGTCGTCGCGGATGCGGGCCGCCCGCGCGGTCGGGAGGGTCGCCACCTGCCAGGCGATGCGCATCGCGGCCAGGGGACCCCCGACCTCGGTGGAATGCGTCCCCGCCGTCAGCAGAACCACGAGACGGCCTCGATCGATCAGGGAATCGCGTTCCGCGTCGGAGCTGATGCGGCGTGGATCCGCCAGGCGAGCCTGCACGTCCCGCAGCTCGTCGAGACGTGCCAGGTTCTCCTCGCTACTGACCATAGCCATGACCATCGGCGCGTCGAGCGTGCTGCGGCCGATCGTGTCGAGCCGGACGCGCGGACTCTCCCTGGCCAGTGTTTCGAAGAAGTCGACCATCTCCTCCCACGTCGGGAGCCGCGCGGTGGCCACCGGATCGTATCCGAGAACCTCTGCGGGGCGGGGAGGCTGCTGCGCGGCGAGCGGCGTCGCGAGGAGCGCCAGGACGAGGTTAGCGGCGGTGAACCGGGAGGTGAAGCGAAACCCGGGGGGCTGCTTTCGGGGGCGCCTCCCGCACCGTTCAGCCATCGAGCAGGGCCGGCAACTCGGCCAGCGAGTCGATGACGACGTGCGGTCGCTCCTGCGGCAGGAGATCGGCGTGGAGGGATTCGTCGAACTTCCCGGTCCGCACCTGCACCGACACGAGGCCGGCCGCCCGCGCCCCGATGACGTCGCTCTCGACGTCGTCTCCAACCACCGCCAGCCGGGTCAGCGCTACCCCCGTGCGGGCGGCCGCCGTGCGGAAGAACGCGGCCGACGGCTTGCCCACGAGCGTAGCCTCGACCCTCGACGCGTACTCCAGCGCGGCGACGAACGGACCCGCGTCCAGGGTCGGGCCGCTCTCGGGCAGCCAGTACCGGTTTCGGTGTACCGCCACGAGTCCCGCTCCTCCTCGCAGCGAGCGAAACGCCTCGTTCAGCCGCTCGAAAGTGAAGCCGGACCCGAGGTCGCCGACCAGGACCATCTCCGGGTCCTCGTCCGTGATCTCGAAGTCGGCGAAGTCCGCGTGCGTCGACGACGGAAGCAGGAGCTGGATGCGCCGCACTCCCCGGTCCGCCAGCCAGCCGGCCGCTGCCACCGGCGCGGAAAACACCTCGTCGGTAGCCACGTCGAGTCCGAGGGTGCCGAGCGATGCGATGATGTCGGCGCGCGACTTTCGACTGGTATTCGTCGTGAACAGCAGCGGGAACCCTCCCGCGCGCAGGCGACGGATGGCTGCGGCGGCGCCCGGGACGAGCGACCGGCCTTCGTAGACCGTTCCGTCGAGGTCGATCAGCAGACCCTCGATGTCGAGCTCAGAAATCGTCTTTCCTCCCTCCCGGCGGAGAGGCCGGCGGTGGGTACTTGCCGCCCGGCGGAGCACAGGCGAAGGTAGCAGCGCCGTGCCGCGTCCAGCCGCGACGGCGCGGGTTCGTCTCGAAATTAGAGCGGCGCGACGGAGCGTCCAACACCCGGGGTTTTCGGAAGGTTACGAGATGCCGCGATTGTCGCCGTTCCCCGCGCTACGCTACACGGGAACCGCCGGTCCGCCCACGGACCTGATCGCTCCCCCCTATGACGTCATCGATCCGGCGCTCGCGGTGGAGCTGCGGGAGCGGAATCCGCACAACGCCGTCCACCTCGTCCTTCCCGAGGGAGAGGGCGACGCCAGGTACGCGGCCGCCGCCGAACGGCTCGCCGAATGGCGGCGCGAGGGCATCCTCGCCGAAGACGAGGCTCCGGCGGTCTACGCGTACCGGCAGCGCTATCGCCGGGACGGGCAGACGATCGAGCGACTGGCGCTGTTCGCCGCGCTCGAGCTGGAGCAACTGGGCGAAGGAGTGCTGCCGCACGAGCGGACCCACGCGGGTCCGAAGGCCGATCGATTGGCCCTGACGATCGCCACGCGAACCCAGCTCTCCCCAATCTTCCTGCTGGCCCGCGATCCGGACGCC
>JASFRN010000175.1:0-4157 GCA_050114915.1 Gemmatimonadales bacterium
ACTCGCAGTACGCATAAAGCAGCTTCGCCCCATGGACGATGATCCCGCCGTGCTCCTGCGATACGCCTGGCAGGAAGCCCGGAACGTCTTCCAGGGTGACGAGCGGGATGTTGAACGCATCGCAGAAGCGAACGAAGCGCGCGCCCTTGCGGCTCGACTCGATGTCGAGCACCCCGGCGAGCACCGCCGGCTGGTTCGCGATCACGCCGACCGCATGTCCCCCCAGCCGGGCGAAGCCCACGATCAGGTTCGCGGCCCAGCCGGCATGTACCTCGAGGAACTCTCCGTCGTCGACCAGCCGCCGGATGACCCCATGCATGTCGTACGGCTTCGCCGGCTCGTCGGGCACCAGGTCCAGAAGGTCCTCGTCGCCCCGGTCGACCGGGTCGTCGGTGGGCGCGTACGGCGGGTTCTGCGTGTTGTTCGACGGCAGATACGCCAGCAGCTCGCGCACCGATCGCAGGCATTCCAGCTCGCTCGGGCAGCTGAAGTGCGCGACCCCCGATCGGGTGGCGTGGGTCCGGGCGCCGCCCAGCTCCTCGAAGCTCACGTCCTCGTGCGTGACCGTCTTCACGACGTTGGGGCCGGTCACGAACATGTGGCTCGTCCCCTCGACCATGAACACGAAGTCGGTGATCGCCGGCGAATAGACCGCCCCGCCGGCGCAGGGTCCGAGGACGACGCTGATCTGCGGCACGACGCCCGAGGCGAGGGTGTTTCGGAGGAACAACTCGGCGTACCCGCCGAGCGAGGCGACGCCTTCCTGGATCCGGGCGCCGCCGGAGTCGTTCAGGCCGATGACCGGTGCCCCATTCTCGAGCGCCAGGTCGACGACCTTGCAGATCTTCTCGGCATGGGCTTCCGACAGCGAGCCGCCGAACACCGTGAAATCCTGGCTGAACACGAACACCTTGCGGCCGTCGATTCGCCCGTAGCCCGTGATCACGCCGTCGCCCGGGATCTTCCGGTCTTCGAGCCCGAAGTCGGAGCAGCGGTGTTCGACGAACCGGTCGAGCTCCACGAACGAGTCTTCGTCGAGCAGCAGATCGAGGCGCTCGCGGGCCCCGAGCTTGCCCTTCTCGTGCTGCCGCTGCAGGCGCTCGGCGCCGCCGCCCTCGCGGGCGCGCCGCCCTTCCTCCTGCAGTCGCTCGAGCTTCTCCCGGGTGCTCACGATCTTCTCCGCTGTGTGGTGGGGTCGAGGCTCACTCGCCGCTCGTGCGGGCCTTCTCGGCCTCCTCTTCCGCCTTCTCGCGCTCGACCCGCTGCAGTTCCAGCTCACGGGTGTCGATCGACCAGTCGGTGATCGCCGCGGGATCGGGATCCACGAGCTCCCCATGCAGGAGCATGCGGACGCGGGCGCTCCGCGTGAGCCGCCGCGTGGCCCGGTCGAACGAGAAAGTACCCGTCACGCCGTCGACGGCCGTGGCCCGCGAGAGGGCGCGCGCCACGGACGCCGGCCGCTGGAGGGCCGGATCGGGCACCGACCGGGCGATGAGGCGAACGGCGTCGTAGCCGAGCGCCGCGAAAGCGTTGTCGGGAAGCGTCCGGCGGTAGGCCTCGTCCCACGCGGCGGCGAACGCCTCCCACGCGGGGTTGCCCTCGCGCTCGAACCAGGTGCCCACGATCCGATAGTCGGAGAACGGCTCGTCGAGGCGCCGAAGAACTACGGGATGCGTCCAGTCCTGGTTCACCAGCGTGATCCGGCCCCGCAGACCGTAGAAGTGCAGCTGCGGCGCCACCTGCAGGACCTGGCGCGGACCGTCGGCGATCGCGTACACGAAGTCCGGGTCGAGCCCGGTGAGAGTTTCGATCTCCGTCTCGTGCGTCGTCTCCTCGGGGTCGTACGCCTCGTCCCCCGACCACTCGAACCCGGCCGCCTCGGCGATCTCGCGCAGGACGCGGACGCGGCGAGCTCCGCTCTCCGTGTCGGGGTAGAGGGCGGCCACCCGCGCCGGCCCCCGCGTCTCGCGGACGATCGTATCGGCCTCGACGATGATCGTGTCGGGGCGGATCACGTCCATCCGGTTCGGCTCGAACGTCGATACGAGCCAGTTCCCGAGCGCCGTGGACTCGAGGCTGTCGCGCCGGGCGCGGTCCCACAGCGAGTAGGCGTGGGGAGCGAGCGCCGAGTCTTCGGACGCCGTCGGGCTGAGCAGCAGCAGACCCGGCGCCGGGCGCCGCGCCGACAGGTACCGGAGATCCTCCGACATCACCGGACCGACCACGCCCGCGAGATCGGAAGTCTCCAGTCCGGCGAGCTCGGTCCCACGGGTGTTCTCCGCGACCGTGTCACCCTCGGTCTCCGGTCGGGTTACGGCCGCCGTGTCGATCTCCGCCGCTTCGTCGACGACGACGAGCTCGACCGGCACGCCCGTCTCCTCCTCGTAGTGGCGCGCGGCGAGTCGGGCCCCCTCGATCAGCTGGTCGCCGACTGGCGCGAAGCCCCCCGTGCGCGGCGCGATGACGCCGATGCGGATTCGGGGCGTGGCGGCCTGGACGCGGCCGTCGAGCACCGCTTCGATCTTGTCCCGATCCGGGCCGTAGAGGTCCGCGCTTTCGAGCCGGCGCGCCGCTTCGGCCGCCTCGTCCGTCCGTCCGGCGAGTGCCAGGGCCCGCGCATGCTCCGCGCGCACGATCCCCAGCGCACGATCATCGCGGGAGATCCGCCGGGAGAGGCCGTCCAGCTCGTCGATCGACATGCGCTCGGCCGCCTGTCGCATCTCGCGGCGCCAGCTCTGGTCGAGAGCCTCGGCGTGGTAGAGCAACTGGTCGACGGCTTCGACGTCTTCGGCGCGGGCCAGCAGCAACCGCACGAGGCGCCGCACCGGCCGTTCGCCCAGGTCGGGGCGACGCGTCCAGGCCGCGGCCAGCGAGTCGCTCAGATCCGCCGCGGCGACGTAGTCGCGGTCGACCCACGCCCGCTCCGCCCGACCGAGCGCGAGGCCTTCCGGCGTCTCGTCGCCTCCCTCGACGACGATGGCCGTGTCCGGAGTCTCCGCCTCCGGTCCCCGGGGCACGGGCCGCACTCCCTCGGTCGGGGCGCAGGCCGAGACCAGCCACGCCAGCAACGTCAGCACGAGAGCTGCCGGCCGCGACCGGCCGCCGACACTCCGCCCTGATGCGCGAAAGGGTCCGAACCCCGGGGCCGGACCCTTATCTCGCGCGATTGCCGATCCGGCGGCGAATCGAATCAGGATTCCTCCTCTTCGTCTTCGTCCGCCTCCTCGTCCTCTTCCGCGTCGTCCGCTTCATCGGCCGCTTCGTCGGAGGCTTCCTCGGCTTTGGCCTTCGGGGCCTCGTCATCCTCTTCCTCGGACTCCTCGGCCTCCTCGGACTCCGCCTCCTCGTCAGCTTCGGCCGCTTCCTCCGCCTCTTCCTCGACGGCGGCTTCCGCGGTCGCCTCCGGTGCGTCGTCGGTCGCTTCGGCCTCGGCCTGTTCGACGTCGGCCTCTTCGACGGCCTCGTCGCCTTCGGCGCCTTCAGCGGCCTCGTCGCCCTCGGTCTCGAGACCGGCCGGCGACGCGTTGGCGGCGCCCAGCGGACGATCCTTGATCTCGTCGGAGAGCTCGGTCACCGCCAGCACGATGCGGCGGTTGATCGGATCCGACTCGAGAACCTTGAGATCGAGGTGGTCACCCTCGACGAACTTCATCGACGGATCCTCGAGGTCCTCGTCGACGCCGAGCTGACTGATCGGGACGAAGCCCTCGACGTCATCGCCGAGGTCGACGACGACGCCCTTGTCGAGCAGCCGCACGACCGAACCCGACACCTCGGTGCCCGGCTCGTACTTCTGCGCCAGCTCGTACCACGGGTCCTCCTCGGTCTGCTTGAGGCCGAGCGAGATCCGCTTCTGGTCCGGATCGATGTTGAGGACGACGACGTCGACCTCTTCGCCCTTGCGGACGATCTCCGATGGATGCTGCACGCGGCGCGTCCAGCTCATGTCGGAGATATGCACGAGGCCGTCGATTCCCGGCTCCACTTCGACGAAGGCGCCGAAGCTGGTGAGGTTGCGAACGACGCCCGAGATCCGGGTTCCCGGCGGGTACTTCGCCGGCAGCGCCAGCCACGGGTCTTCCTCGGTCTGCTTCATGCCGAGCGAGATCTTCTTCTCTTCCTCGTCGACCCGCAGCACCACGCACTCCACCTCGTCG
>JASFRN010000176.1:0-3986 GCA_050114915.1 Gemmatimonadales bacterium
TCGGCACGAGGTAATCGGCGAACGTCCCGGTCAGGTTCTGGCCGTTCTCGTCGTACACGATCTCCTCGTACAGCGACGGCGCGAGTCCCTGGGTGAGGCCGCCGTGCACCTGCCCCTCGACGATCAGCGGGTTGATGATGTGCCCGCAGTCGTCGACCGCGACGAAGCGCCGCACCTTCACGGCGCCCGTGCCCTTGTCGATGTCGACTACGGCGATGTAGGTGCCGAACGGGAAGGTGAGGTTGGGCGGATCGTAGTAGTCGACCGCCTCGAGCCCGGCCTCCATCCCCTGCGGATGGTTCGTGTAGGCGGCGAACGCGATCTCCTGGATCGTCTTCGCCTGGTCGGGCGAGCCCTTCACCTGCCACTTGTCGATGTTCCACTCCAGATCGTCCTCGCCGACCTCGAGCAGGTAGGCCGCGATCTTCCGCGCCTTCGCCTTGATCTTCCGGGCGGCCATCGCGCCCGCCGCGCCCGCCGTGGGCGTCGAGCGGCTCGCGTACGTGCCGAGCCCGTAAGGCGCCGTGTTCGTGTCGCCTTCCTCGATCTCGATGTCGGCGGCCGGGATCCCGAGCTCCTCGGCGATGATCTGCGCGTAGGTCGTCTCGTGGCCCTGGCCCTGCGACTTCGTGCCGAAGCGCGCGATCGCCTTGCCGGTCGGGTGGATCCGGATCTCGGAGGAGTCGAACATCTTGATCCCGAGGATGTCGAAGTCGCGCGAGGGACCCGCGCCGACGACCTCGGTGAAGCTCGAGATGCCGATTCCCATCAACTCGCCCCGCGCCCGCTTCTCGGCCTGCTCCTTCCGCAGCTCGTCGTAGCCGATCATCTCCATCGCCTTGTCGAGCGCAGCCTCGTAGTTCCCGGAGTCGTACTCCCACCCGGTGGGCGACTTGTAGGGGAACTCGTCCGGGCGGATGAAGTTGCGCCGCCGGTACTCGGCCGGGTCCTCGCCGAGCTCGTGGGCCATGATGTCGACCAGTCGCTCGACCATGTGCACGGCTTCCGTCACGCGGAACGAGCACCGGTAAGCGACGCCGCCCGGCGGCTTGGTCGTGTAGACGCCGTCGACCTCGACGTGGGCGGCCTTCATGTCGTAGGAACCGGTGCAGATGCTGTACAGCCCGGCGGGGAACTTCGACGGGTTCGCCGCCGCGTCCGCCGCGCCGCAATCCGACAGCGTCTTCACCCGCAGCCCGACGATCTTCCCGTTCTCGTCGGCCGCCATCTCGGCGTCGATGTGGTAGTCGCGGGCGAAGCTGTCCGCCTGGAGGTTCTCCGAGCGGTCCTCGATCCACTTCACCGGCTTGCCGGTCACCAGGCTGGCGACCACGCACACCACGTAGCCCGGGTACACCGGCACCTTGCCGCCGAATCCGCCGCCGATGTCGGGAGAGATGACCTGGATCTTCTCCTCCGGCAGTCCGCTCACCAGCGCGAAAACGGTGCGGATCGCGTGGGGCGCCTGCGTCGTCATGAAGATCTGCATCTTCTCCATCGACGTGTCGTAGTTCGCCACCATCCCGCAGGTCTCGATCGATGAGACGTGGATGCGGGGGATGTGCATCTTCTGGCGCACGACGGTCTTCGCGTTCTGGAACACCTCGTCGGTGGCGGCCTTGTCGCCGGCCTCCCAGTGCCAGATGTGGTTGGTCTTCTTCTCCTTGTCGTCGCGGACGATCGTCTCGTCCTTCATCGCCTCGAACGGATCGATGACCGGGTCGAGCGGCTCGTACTGGACGAACACCTTCTCGACCGCGTCGGCCGCGATGTAGCGGTCCGTGGCGATGATCGCGCACACCTCCTGCGCGTAGTAGACGACCTTGTCGATCGGCAGCACCATCTGGGTGTCCGACATCAGGGTCGGCATCCAGTGCAGGTCGCCGGCCTCCTTGAGGTCCTTCCCGGTGATCACCGCCAGCACCCCGTCCATCTCGAGCGCCGCGGAGGCGTCGATGTCGACGATCTTCGCGTGAGCGTAGGGGCTGCGGACGATGTCCATGTAGAGCATGCCGGGGAGCTTGATGTCGTCGATGTAGCGCCCGGTGCCGCGGAGGAAGCGCGCGTCTTCCTTCCGCTTCATCCGGTGGCCCATCCCGCAGATCTTCTCGGGCGTCTTGACCCGGATCTCGCTCTCGGTGGCGACGTTGGCGGACGCGCCCTCGGGCACGGGGTGCATCTCCTGGACGCTGTCGGGATTCTGGGTCGTCATGACGTCGCCTCCTCGCGCATCTTCTCGGCCGCGTACTGCACGGCTTCGACGATCTTGTTGTAGCCGGTGCAGCGGCAGAGGTTGCCGGAGATCGCGAACCGGATCTCCTCTTCGGTGGGGTTCGGGTTGCGGCGCAGCAGCTCGGTCGTGGTCAGCATCATCCCGGGCGTGCAGTAGCCGCACTGCAGGCCGTGCTTCTCCCAGAAGCCCTCCTGGATGGGGCTGAGCTTGCCGTTCTGGGCCAGCCCCTCGACGGTCGTGATCTCGTGGCCGTCGGCCTGCACGGCGAACACCGTGCAGCTCTTCACCGGGGTGCCGTCGAGCTGCACCGTGCAGGCGCCGCAGTGGCTCGTGTCACAGCCGATGTGCGTGCCCGTGAGGCTGAGCTCCTCGCGGATGAAGTGGACGAGCAGCATGCGCGCGTCGACCTGCTTCGTGTACTCCGTGCCGTTCACCGTGACGGTGATCGTGTGCTTGCGGTTCTGGCCGCCGCCGTTCGTGTCGCTCATCAGACCTCTCCCTTCGCCCGCTGCATCGCCCGTTTCGCGGCCCGCTTGAACAGGACGCGGGTCAGGTCGCGCTTGTAGTCGACGCTGCCGCGCAGGTCGGGCGACGGGTCGCACTCGGCGGCCGCCGCCTGGCCGGCCGCCTCGAGCACCTCGTCGGTGATCGTCTTGCCGATCATCGCCTGCTCGGCGCCCGTGGCGCGCATCGGCACCGGGCTGACGTTCGTGAGTCCCACCCGGCAGGCCGTGCAGGTGTCGCCGTCCATCGTGAGCTGGACGGCCGCCGCCGAGATCGCGTAATCGCCCACCTTGCGCTCGAACTTCTCGTAGGCGCCGCCGGAGCCGGCGCCCGGGGCGGGGATGCGGATCTCGACCAGCAGCTCGCCGGGATTCAGCGCGTTCTCGAACAGGCCGGTGAAGAAGTCGTCGATCGGGATCTCGCGCGTGCCGCTCGCGCCGCGGGCGACGAGCGTCGCGCCGTACGCCAGCATCACGGCCGGGTGGTCGTTGGCCGGATCGGCATGGGCGAGGTTTCCGCCGATCGTGCCGCGGTTGCGCACCAGCGGATCGGCGATCACCAGGCCCGCGTCGGCGAGCATGCCGTAGCGCTCCTGCACGAGCGGCGAGCGCTCGAGCTCGTTCTCGCGGGTCATCGCGCCGATCAGCAGCTGGCCGCCCTCCTCCTTCACGTAGTGGAGGCCGTCGATCTTGTTGAGGTCCACGAGGGCGCCGGGCAACGCGAGCCGCAGGCGCATCGCGGGAACCAGGCTGTGGCCGCCCGCGAGGACCTTCGCGTCGTCGCCGAGCTGCCCGAGGAGGGCGATCGCCTCGTCGAGCGAGGTCGGGGCGTGGTAGTCGAAGCTCGATGGAATCACGTCAATCCTCCTCCTGGCTCAGCCGAGGAACAGCAGGTACAGGACGTAGAGCAGGGCGGCGACGGCCACGATGGCGAGGCCGATGCGCACCGGCGCCGGGATGATGTCGCGGGCGACCTCGCGGGCCACGTTCGCCGCGAATTTGGCTTGCGAAGGCTTTTTCGGGGTGGGCGTTGGGGTCGCGGGGGCCCCCGAGGAAGGCGAGGTGTCGAGGCCGTCGGGAGCGTCGGCGTTCTGGCCGCTCGCGCTCGCGCCGCCGCCGCCACCGCCGCCTCCGGATGCCGCGCCCGCCCGCGCCTTCACGGCCTCGTTCAGGCCGTCGAGGCTCTGCTTGATGATCGCCTTCGCGGAGCTTTCGACCAGGCGCTGGCCGACCGCCGCGAGGCGTCCGCC
>JASFRN010000177.1:0-3914 GCA_050114915.1 Gemmatimonadales bacterium
AGCGGGGCAACCCGCGTTGCTCGGCCCAACGGCCGTTGCCGTCCATGAGGATCGCGACGTGCCGCGGGACGTCGCCGGCGCGGATCTCGTCGAGCAGCGCATCGGGCCCGGCCGGCGCGCCGCTCATCGTTCCCCGCCGCCGGTCGCGGCGCGGATCCGTCGCAGTCCGCGGCTGCCGCCGCGGAGGCTGTAGGCCTCGTAACCGGCCGCCTGCAGGCGCTCGGCCCACCGGGCGCTGATGACGCCCTGCAGGCAGACGAGGACGATCGGCCGCTCCCGGTCCAGGCCCGCGAACCCCTCGCGCAACTCGTCTTCCGTCCGTCGGAGCGCTCCGGGAAGCGCGTCGTCGGTCTCCCCGCGCATGTCGACGACCAGCGCGTCCTCCGGGATCTCGTCGGTCATCAGTCCCGCCGCCACGAGCGATGCGAGCCGTAGACGCCGGAGATCGTACTCCTCCGCCGTCTCGAGGGCCTTCGCGAGCACGGCGGCATCGAGCTTCGCCTCCTCGCGGTCGAGCGTATCGGCACGAGCGCCGGTCGCCGTGGGACCGTCGGAGATCATGCAGTATTCCCGCACGCGGGCGCTCAAGTCGTGCGTACCGATCCGCCGCGACAGGGCTACGATGTCCTCCTTGTCGGTCCCGATCAGTGGCCGCAGGACGGGGCGACTGGCGGCAGGATCGATCGCACGGAGATTCGGCAGGGTCTGCGACGACACCTGCCCGACCGCCTCGCCGGTGACGAGGGCGTCGGCGTCCGTTCGGTCGGCGATCGCCTCGGCGGCCCGGTACATCTGCCGCTTGAGGGCGACCTGGAGATAGGGACCCTGCACGGCCCGCCGCAGTTCGTCGACCACGGGGCCGAAGTCGAGGACGAACAGTCGCGGACGGGTGCCATAACTCCAGTCGTCGGCCAGGTGCTTCGCGACCTCGACGACCAGGCGGCGATAAGCGTCGCCCCCGAGGTTGCAGAACACGTAGTCGAGCGCCACGCCGCGACGCAGCAGCATCCACGCCGCGACGGCGGAATCGAAGCCGCCGGAGAGGAGTGCGAGGGCCCGGCTCTCGGCCCCGAGGGGCAGACCGCCCGGGCCCGGCGTACGATCGGCGAACAGGCGGGCCCTGTCGTCGCGCACCTCGACGTACACCTCCACGTCCGGCTCGTCCAGATCGACGGTGGCTCCGGGGTTCAGGGCCGCTCCGAGCTGCTGCATCACGTCACTCGAGCGGAAAGCGTGCTCGCCACTGCGTCGCGCGCGCACCGCGAACGTCCGACCGTGGACGCGACCGGCATACAGCTCCGCGCCCTTCTCCACGATCGCTTCGAGCTCGGCGGGCACTACCGCGTCGACCACGGACCACGAGCTGATACCGAACACGCGGGCGAGCGGCGCCGCGGGGTCGGGTCCCGCGGTGTCGACATACAACCGGCTCCATTCGCGGCGGACCTCGCATGGCCGGCGTTCGCTCGCATAGGCGTCCCGGATGTTCTCGACGAGGACGGACTGGAAGCGCCGCCGCGTGCGGCGACCCTTCATGGCGAGCTCGCCCGTGAAGCGCACCATGATGGTCGCGGGATCGGCCGGAGACGTCGTCTCGCTGGAAATCATCGGAAGGGGCCCGGCCGGCGGACGGGCCGCGGGCCGGCGGGTCCGTCGGGGGATCGGCTCAGTTGTCCGGGGTCGTCGCCGGTATGCGCGTGGCGATCAGCGCGGCGATGATCCCGGCGACAGGGATCGCCGTGACGATGCCGATGATCACGAAACTCTCGGGAATATTCACGTGCGGCTCCTGTGGATCGAACCTGGTTCCCGTGGCGCCGCGGGCGTCACGGGTCGGCGTCGGATTCTATTCCGCGGGAGCCTCGCGTGGCAACCCGCCGCCCACTCGCACGTCGAGCCCGGGCGAGGTGTCCGGTTCCGGCACACTCGTTCCCGCAGCCGAACGCCCTCCGGATCCTTCCGGCGACCCGTCGTATAGCTTAACTTCATATACAACAGGTTGTTACGAAATCTCGACATTTTGGCACGCTCGTTGCTCTTCCTGACGGGCGAGTTGGAGGCGTTCGTGGACATCGCCGGGTGGGGAGGACGACGATGAAGCATACAGCGATGGTCACGGGACGCCGGAACGAAGGGTTCAGAGCGGTGCTCTCGGTAGCGGCGGTCGTAACGGGGATGTGGGTGTCGGGTGTGGTCGACCGGCCCGCTATGGAGAGCAACGTCAACGAGGCGGCCGGGGATTTCGGCGAAGTGTGGACGTGGGTCGCGGAATCTTCGGGAGCGGATGCCCGGGGTGATGAACCGGTCGTCTCGTCCTTCGATCTCCGGTGCGAAGATGCCGGAACGGAGCAAACCCGCGCTTCGGCGTGGGCTGGAAGAGAGTCGTGACCCGACAGCGGTCGCAGGTCATGGTCCCCCTGTGTGCCGCCTAGGGTCGCACTCTCGACCTCTCTCGCGCGGCGGGCCTTCGGGTCCGCCGCGTTTTTTTGTGCTCAGTTGACACCGGCGGTTTCCGCCTCGGTCGGTCTCCCGGCGCCCGCTTCCCGGCGCCGCCGCTGCCAGGCCCGGCGTCTTTCCTCGATCGTGCGGCGCACGACCGGAACGCGCAGGATCAACAGGACCAGGAGCACGAGGGCGAACACCAGCGGCTCGCGGGTATCGGCCTTAACCTTCCAGTAGAAATGCAGGACCCCGAGCAGCGCGGCCCCGTAGACGAGCCGGTGCAGCCGGGTCCAGCGCTTCCCGAGCCGCCGGATCCAGCCCTTCGTGGACGTCGCGGCGAGCGGGATGAGCAGGAGCCACGCCGCAAACCCGGAGAGGATGAACGGCCGCTCCGCGATGTCCTCGAGGATGTACTTCCAGGCGAAGAACTGGTCGAGCACCAGGTAGGTCAGAAAGTGCGCCGTCAGGTAGGCGAACGCCCACAGCCCGATGAACCGCCGGTACTTGATGATTCGGTTCCATCCGGTGACGCGGCGGATCGGGGTGACGGCGAGGCTGCCGACCAGGAACACCAGCCCCCACCAGCCGAGGCGGTGCATGATGTCCTCGATCGGATTCGCGCTCAGCCGGTCGGCCCAGAAGTCGAAGGCGAGCCACGCGCCGGGGGCCGCGGCCCCGACCCACAGCGCGACGGTCCAGCTCGCCTGTCGGATCCGCCCGTTCAGAAGTTCTTCCTCAGGTCCATGCCGGCATACAGGCTCGCCACCTGTTCGGCGTAGCCGTTGAACGGCAGGGTCGGGCGCTTGCGGAACTCCCCGATCCGGCGTTCCCGCGCCTGGCTCCAGCGCGGATGATCGACCTCGGGGTTCACGTTCGCGTAGAAGCCGTACTCGTGCGGCGCCGACGCCTGCCAGGTGTTGACCGGCTGCGTCTCCCGGAAGACGATCTTCACGATCGACTTGATGCTCTTGAACCCGTACTTCCAGGGGACCACCAGCCGCAGCGGCGCGCCGTTCTGGTTCGGGAGGTCGCGGCCGTAGAGTCCCGTCGCGATCAGGGTCAGCGGGTGCATCGCCTCGTCCATCCGCAGCCCCTCGACGTACGGCCAGTCGAGCACGCGACGTCGCTGCCCCGGCATCTGCTCCGGATCCAGCAGAGTATGGAACTCCACGTACTTCGCGTTCGACGTCGGCTCGACCCGCTCGATGAGGTCCGCGAGGGGGAAGCCGCGCCACGGGATCACCATCGACCAGGCCTCGACGCAGCGCAGCCGATAGACGCGATCCTCCACGTCGACGGGACCGAGGATGTCGTCGAGGTCGTACACCGCGGGCTTCGCGACCTCGCCTTCGATCGCCACCGACCACGGCCGCGGACGGAGCGAATGCGCGTTGCGGGCCGGATCCTCCTTGCCGGTGCCGAACTCGTAGAAGTTGTTGTAGGTGGTCACGTCCTCGTACGGCGTCAGGTCC
>JASFRN010000178.1:0-3876 GCA_050114915.1 Gemmatimonadales bacterium
ACGAGCTCGGCTCCCGGGTAGTACGTCTCCAGGATCCGCTCCCAGCTCTGTCCCGCCCGCGCCCGTCCGATCGCTCCCCACTGGCACATCCCCGAGCCGTGGCCGTAGCCGCGACCGTGGAGCTCGATCACGCCGTCGGGCCGCACGGCGAGGTCGAAGTCGGTCGAGCCGAGAATCCGGCCGTCCCCGTCCTGGAGCGCGATCCGGATGTCGAGCCGTTCGAGCACGAACTCGGAGCGCGTCCCTCGGAACGCCAGCGCCTCGACCCGCCCGGACGGCGAGCGCTCGGCGATACGCAGTCCGACGATGTCGCCGGTCTGCGCCGGCGTGGCCCCGAAGATCCGGTCGAGCTGGCCCGCGACGCGGCCGTCGAGGTCCGCCGGCGTCAGCTCTTCCGTCCAGCGGTAGCGCGGCGAGATCGAGCAATAATCCGTCCCGTCGGGTGCCCGGTCCGACACCGATCGAAGGTACGGCGCCGGCGCCCGGTCGAGAACCTCCTCCACGGCCGCCGTGCGACCGCCGCAGGTCGAATGGTACATGGCGCGGATCGGGAGCCCGTCGTACATGAGGATCCGGCCCGCCGTGGCCCGCACGGCCCGGGTCGATTCTTCGCGCTCGGCGGCCATCCCCCCGTACGCCTGGTCCTCGACGCTGCCGAACACGTCGAAACCCATCTCCTCGCGCGCCCGCAAATGCGAGACGACGTACGTCCGCGCCGCCACGGCCTGCGCGGCGACGGCAGCGAGCTCGTTCGGCTCACGAGCGCCGATCTCGATCGGGACGACGCCGAGCAGGTAGTCCTCCAGGGGCAGCTCGTTGACGGCGTTGAGTCCCGCGTCCTCGACGGCGAACACCTCGATCGCGCCCCGGTACGGCGCGCCGCCCAGGGTGACGGGGGCCGAACCGGCCGGCTCGGCCCGCACCGAGTAGGCGCCGCGCACCTCGCGCCCGGGCACGGCGACCCGAACCTGCTCGCCGCGGCGCGAAGCGACCACCTCGGCCGGACCCGTGAGCTCCGCGAGCAGCGAGCCGTCCTGCGCGTCGAGCAGCCGCAGCCCGTCGGCGGACGCGACGACGAGCGGCGTGTCGGAGGCGACGGCGATTCCCACGCGCACCGGAGGGCCGGCGCCGTGGGAGTCGCCGCCCGTCGCGGCGCGGGTCGCCCCGAAGCTCGCCGCGAGCACGAACGCCGCCACCGGGAGCAGCGCGAGGCGCGCGCCCTGGCGGTCCCTCATCGGCCCCAGCTCCCCTCGAGCCCGATCGTGGCGAGCGGGAGCGCCCGGCCGCCACGGCGCGATTCTCCGGCCCCCGAAAACGGTGCGGGCCGCAGCTCGCCCACGAACTCCGCCTCGAGGTCGTAGTCGAACGCCGCCGTGATCCGGGCTTCGACGAGCGAACCCGGCGCCGGCGAGGTGCCCCCGGGGTCGGCGGCCAGCAGCGTGACGCCGTCGACGTCGTCGGCCTGCCCGCGGGTGCGCCCGATCAGGCGGCCGTCCTCGTGACGGTCGACGAGCACCTCGCGCGTACGCCCGACCTCGCACTCCATGCGCCGCGCGCTGATCACCCGCTGGACCTCCAGCGTCTCCTCGAGCCTCGACTGGCGCACGTCGTCGGGGAGGAAGTCGTCCTCCATCGCCGCCGCCCGCGTGCCCTCCTGCGGCGAGAACGCGAACGCGCCCAGCCGGTCGAACTCCACGTCCTCCATGAAGTCGAGCAGCGAACGGAAATCCGTCTCGGTCTCGCCCGGGAACCCGACGAGCACGGTGGTGCGCAGCGTGAGGTCGGGGATCGCGGCGCGCAGGCCTTCGACCCGCTCGTACAGCTTCGCCCGCCGCTCGGGACGCCGCATCCGGTGCAGCACCGCGTCGCTGGCGTGCTGGATCGGCATGTCGATGTAGGGGACGATCCGGTCCTCGGACGCGATCAGCTCGACGAGCGGCTCCCGCAGGCCTGCCGAGTAGATGTAGAGGAGCCGGAACCAGGGGATGTCCGTCTCGTCGAGCAGCCGCCGCAACAGGGTGTCGAGCCCGGTGCCGTCGCGGAATTCGCGCCCGTAGAAGGCGAGGTCCTGGGCGACCAGGTTGAGCTCGACCGCGCCCTGGGCCTCGAGCCGCTGCGCCTCGGCGACGAGCGCGTCGAGCCCGAAAGAGCGGTGCTTTCCGCGCCACAGCGGGATCGCGCAGAATGCGCAGCCGTGGTCGCAGCCCTCGCTCACCTTCAGGTAGCGGACGTGCCGCCGGTCGGCGATCGGAAGGCGGACCCCGGGATGATCCTCCAGCTTCTGCCCGAGCAGGCCGCGATCCTGGAGCGTCGGAATCAGGCGGTCGACGTCGCGCAGGCCCACGAACAGGTCGACCTCGGGGAGCGCGGGCTCGAGCTCGTCGCGGTACTGCTCGACCAGGCAGCCCAGCGCCACGACGGCGCGGACGCTTCCCTCCTGCTTCAGTCGGGCGACGTCGAGGAGGGCCTCGATCGACTCCTCCTTCGCCGCGTCGATGAAGCCGCAGGTGTTGACCACCACCACGTCGGCGGTCGACAGGTCGGCCACGTGCTCCGCCCCGTACCCGGCGAGCGCGGCGACGAGCCGCTCGGAGTCGACGGTGTTCTTGTCACAGCCGAGGCTGACGAGTCCCAGCTTCATCCGGCGGTCAGCCTTCGAACACGTCGGCCCCGGCGGGGGGCGTGAACGAGAACGTCGCGTCGGGGATCGGGTGGTTCGGCTGCAGGTCGCGCAGCACGACGGTCCGCAGGGTCTCGTTCTCCTCCATGATCTCGAACTTCCGCACGAGATAGGAACGGCTGTCGACCCAGACGCGCACGCGCTTGTACGGCGACTCGCCCGTGGGGGTCAGCAGAATCCGGAACGTGTCGTGCCCGTCGAGCGTCTCGTGGCCCTCGAGCTCCGCGTCGTAGCCCCTGGCCGCCTCGTCGAAGATACGGCCCTGCAGGTCGACCATGCCGGCGCCGGTGACGTTCGCGTCGATCGTGCTCCGGATCACCTGGTTCGGGTGCGTGCTCGGGTAGTAGAGCCACAGGTGCTGCCCGTCGGCCACGATCTCGTCGTCAGCCTTCGGGGCGTCGAAGTCCATCTTGAAGCGGCCGCGACCCTTCTGGTACCACGTCCCGGCTCCCGACGTGCTCCGTCCGAGGAGCGTGACGTCGATCGTCTGCTCGAACTGCGCCTGCAGCGAGGTGAGGGCGTCGTACACGCTGTCCGCGCGGGCGAGGATCGCGCGCACGTCCGGCGTGGAAGGGTCAGTGGTCTGGGCACGCGCGTCCGCGGGTGCGCCGGCCGCCAGCGCCACGAGCGCGACCAGCGACGGCACGAGTCGCGACACCGTTCCACTGTGACGTCGCATGGTATCCATGGGTGCCCCGTACGATAAGCGAAGAAAACAACGAACAAGTTGGTTTAGCTGCGAATTCCCCACACACCGGGTGTCCCGCTACGGTGTGAAGACGAGTACCCGGTCTCCGGCGTCACCGTTCCGGCCGCGGCCGGCCGTCGGCCTCACTCCTCGTCGGCGTCCTCGCCCGCGGCCGTCTTCGCCTCCTCCGCCTCCTCGACGAGGTCTTCGCCGCGCATCAGCGCGTCGAGCCTCTCGAGGCTGATCAGCACCTCGCGCGGCTTCGAGCCCTCGGCCGGGCCCACGACCCCCGCCGCGTGCAGCTGGTCGATGATCCGGGCCGCGCGGCCGTACCCGATCTTCAGGCGGCGCTGGAGGAGGCTGGTCGAGCCGGAGTCGTTGGTGATCACGATCTCCGCCGCCTTCCGGAAGTACTCGTCCCAGTCGGTGAGCACCTCTTCGGTGACGTCGACCTGGCTCTCCTCGATCTCGAGCTCCCGCACCTCCTCGAGGATGTCCGTCTCGTCGT
>JASFRN010000179.1:0-3783 GCA_050114915.1 Gemmatimonadales bacterium
GCCCGGTACGCGAATGCCGCACCCGCCACGACGACGACCGCGCCCAGCACCACCGCGAGGCGATGGTGGACGGCTCGCTGCAGGAGATTGCGGTAGCTGTCGGAAATCCAGTTGAACCCTCGCTCGAACACGAGGAACAGTTGCCCGTGCGACTCGGGCACGCGGAGGATCCGGGACGACACCATCGGCGTCAGGGTCAGCGCGATGAAGCTGCTGATCACCACCGCGCCCGCCAGGGCGAGGGCGAACTCGTTGAACAGGCGTCCCGCGGTGCCCTGCAGCCACGCCAGCGGCAGGAACACCGCGACCAGCGCCAGCGTGGTCGCGATGACGGCGGTCACGATCTCCCGCGTGCCGTTCTTCGCCGCCGTGAGGGGATCGTCCCCCATCTCTTCCTGGTGCCGGTAGGCGTTCTCCATCACGATGATCGCGTCGTCCACCACGATCCCCATCGCGAGGATGAGCGCCAGCAGCGTGAACTGATTGATCGAGAACCCGAACGCGTACAGGATCGCGAACGCCGCCACGATCGAGGTGGGAATCGCGAGCGCGGGGACGATCGTCGCCCGCAGGTTCCGCAGGAACACGAAGATGATCAGCACGACGAGGATCGCCGCCACGATCAACGTCTCCTGCGCCTCCCTGATCGACTGCCGAACGAAGCGCGAGGAATCGAAGCCGACGGTCAGCTCGACGCCGGGCGGCAGCGATTCGCGGATCGCCGGCAACTCCGCGAGGATGTTGTCCGACACCTCGACGAGGTTCGCCTTGGACTGCCGGACGACGCCCACGGCGACCGCCTGGGTGCCGTCGAAGCGGAGATACGAACGGACGTCCTCGGGTCCGAGCTCGACCCGTGCGATGTCGCCGAGGCGCACGAGCTGCCGCCCGTCGGAGGCGACGACGATGTCGGAAAACTCCTGCGGGGTCTTGAGCTCGCCCAGGGAGCGCACGGTGAACTCGCGCTCCCGCGACTCGATCCGGCCCGCCGGGATCTCGACGTTGCGCGTGAGAATCGCGTTCTCGACGTCCTGCACGGTGATGTCGCGGGACGCCATCGCCTGCGGCGACAGCCAGACCCGCATCGCGTATCGCTTCTCGCCGAAGACCTGCGCCCGGCCGACGCCTTCGACGGTCTGCAGGCGCTGTTTCACGACGCGGTCGGCGATGTCGGACAGCTGGAGGAGGTCGTAGTTCTCGGCCGTCAGCGCCAGCCACATGAACGGCTGGGCGTCGGCGTCCTGCTTCGTGACGACCGGTTCCTCGATCTCACGGGGCAGACGCCCCCGGACGCGCGCCACCTTGTCGCGGACGTCCTGGGCCGCGACCTCGAGGTCGCGGTCGAGGGTGAATTCGAGGGTGATGTTGCTCGACTGCTCGGCGCTCGAGCTCGTGATCGTCCGGACGCCCGGGATCGTGCTCAGCTCTTCCTCGAGCACGTCGGTCACCGTCGTCTCGATGACGCGCGGGTTGGCGCCGCGCAGGAACGTGTTGACGGAGACGACCGGAGGATCGACGTCCGGCAGCTCCCGCACGGAGAGCCGCGTGAAGCTGATCGCGCCGAACAGCACGAGGGCCGCGGCCAGCATCGATGTCAGAACTGGCCGCCTGATACTCGTATCGGAAATCAAGGTCTGTCCGTTCCCTGGTCCCCAGAAGGTGTTCCCGTCCTCACGTCATCCCGTCCCGACCCGGGCGCCGGATGTACCTCCACCAACACGCCGGAAGGGTATCGCGTTGAATGCATCCATGCGGGAGTCGAACCGGATCGACGTCTCTCGACACTAACGTCCCGCGGGCGTGCCGGGTTTCAGCCGCGTGCGGCTGGCTCTTCCGCCCGGGTCGGCGCCTCGTCCCCGGCCAGTCGCACCGAGGGGTCGACGCCCAGTCGCTCCAGGAGACCCTCCTCCTGCGTCGTGATGATGACCTGGCGGTGTACCGAGATGTCGGTGAGGAGGTTCCATACCTGGGCCGCGTGGCGGTCGTCGAGATGTGCGAACGGCTCGTCGACGATGAGCGGCGTGGCCGGACCGTCGAGCGACAGAAAGTCCGCGGCGCCGAGGCGGATGGCAAGCGATACCAGGTGACGCTGGCCATGGCTGAGCTCGGGCGAGTCGAAGGCCAGCCGCCGGCGGGCCAGCCCGACCGTGGGCTCCTCGAGACCGCTCTCGGTGCGAAATGGCCCGAGCGGAGGGGTTCCGAGCGCGTCGAGGTGAGCGGAGACGGCGGCGACGAGTCTTGCCTCGTCCTGGTCGCGGAACTCGTCGTATCCGTCCCTCAGCAGGGCATGGGCGGACCGCAGGGCGGCTACGGACGATTCGGTTTCGGCGATGCGAACCTCGAGATCCACGGTGCGCTCCTCGAAGCGTGCGAGGTCGCCCACCGTACGCGCTATGCGGTCCTGGGCCACCCGGAGGCGGTAGCGCTCCTCGCGCAGCCCGGCCAGTGCGGCCCGATCGCGCTCCAGCCGCGCGTCCACGGCGCGGGTCGAGAGCGGGGCATCCCCGTCCGCTCCGCCGAGCTCCCCGAGCTGTTCCTCGAGCGCCGTCAGGCGCCGGCCCGCGTCCGCCTCCAGGTGGGCGAGGTCACGGCCGGGCCGGTCTTCCGCCTCGCCCGCCTTCTCGATCCGGCGCATCACGTCGCTCCGCCGTGAGCGGGCGGCTTCGCGCCGGGTCCTGGCGGCCCGCAGGCGCTCGAACTGCTCGAAATGGCGATCCAGGTTACCGAGCTCGAGCGCCGCCGCACCGGGCAGGCCTCGTCGCAGCTCGTTCACCGTACGCTCGAGATCGGCGCGGCGCTCGCGAAGTCGCTCCGTCTCCACGCGCGCCAAACGCCGCTCGCTCCGCCGGATACGCAGCTCGGTCGTTCCGAGACCGGCCACCGCGACCCCCAGCAGTGTGAAGATCCAGCCCCACGCCGCGATCGCGATCCCGATCCAGGCGCCGCCGGCGGCGAGGAGACCGCCGATGACGAGCAGGGCTGCGACGCGGCCGGCCACCGCGGAGCTCGCCGGCTCCGCCGGGGGCTCGGCCATCCGTTCGAGCTCCGTCCACGCCGCGCGGAGACCGGTGATCCGGGCGGGGAAATCGTCGGGGTAGGGCGCTCCCGGGTCGAGTCGCGCGCATTCCGCTTCGGCGTCCTCCACCTCCCGGCGCGCGGCAGCCAGGTCCTCGCGCAGATCGACCAGGCGGTCGAACCGCTGCCGGGCATCGGCAATCTGCGCCTCGAGTCGCGCCCGCTCGGCCAGGCGGAGACGAAGCGCCTCGGCCTCTTCCAGCCCGGCCTCCGAGAGCTCGATCTCACGCTCGACCTCGGCCAGGCGCTCGGCCGTGGAAGCCCGGGTGCGCACCGCGGCGCGCGCGGCCTCGAGCCGTTCGCGGAGCTCCGCCCGCTCCGCCTTCAGCTCTTCGAGCAGCCGGTCACGGTTCCCGCGCCGGTGCTCGGCGGAGATCGCCGCGCGCGTGAGCTCCCGGTGGCGTTCCTCGATCTTCTGGCACGCCTCCTTCCAGCGGGCGTGGCCACCGTCGGCCAGGCGGAGCAGCCCGGCGCCGAACTCCGTTCCGTCGAGCAGCCTCCCCTGGCCGACGAACGCGGTGCGTGCATACGCGTCGAGGTCCGTGACGCCGAACACACGCCGCACGAAGGCCCAGTAGGCGCGGTCGGACGAGCTCTGCGCGGCCGGGTTCGCGGTGCCGTCGAACACCACGGCGCCCCGCCCGTCGACCACGCGCACGTGATCCGTCTCGTGGTCGCGCGTCCATTCGTAGACGCCGTCCTCGAACG
>JASFRN010000180.1:0-3754 GCA_050114915.1 Gemmatimonadales bacterium
GAGCCCACGTCGAATTCCACGATCCGTACGTGGACAGCGTGCGGATCGACGACGGCGTCGAGCACTCCGTGGAGCTGACGGCCGACCGGCTGGCGGCGGCCGACGCGGTCGTGATCACGACCGATCACCGCTGCGTCGACTACGACTTCGTCACCGAGCACGCCGCGATCGTAGTAGACCCGCGCAACGCGATTGCCGGGACCCGCGGCGCGATCGTCTATCCGATCGCCGGCCCGCCGCGGCTGCCGGCCGACGCGACCTCGGAAGCTCTGCAGCCCGCCTGATCCAGGAGTTCCCGGTCGAGAAGCGGAAAAGCCCCCGACGGTGTCGCGTCGGGGGCTTTTTCTTCGTGCTCGGGTCGCGCCGGCGACCGGGAGGTCAGCGCCGGATCGTGATCCGATCACCCGGGTGGATCACCGAGGAGTTCAGCCCGTTGTAGGCCATCAGCTGGCCGGTCGAGGTCCCGTAGCGGCGGGCGAGCGCCCACAGCGTGTCCCCGTTCCGCACCGTGACGGTCAGCGGTCCGTCGTCGAGCGATCGGCCCGCGCTCCCACCGCCCGTGCTGCTCGCCACGCGGGACCCGCGTCCCCGCGGGATCACCAGCCGCTGTCCGATCTGCAGTCGCCGGGGATTCACGTTGTTGTTGGCGGCGCGAATCGCCGTGACCGAGGTGCCGTACCGCGCGGCGATCGCACCCAGCGTCTGTCCGCGCGTAACCCGGTGCTCGAGCCAGGTGACCCGCTGATCCGGCGGGATCTGCGCATAGGCCGTCGTGAACGCCGCCGCCTTGCCGACCGGAACGCGCACTTCGACCGTCTGCTTCGGTGGGGTGACCTTGCGGACGAACTGCGGATTCAGCGCCTCGATCTCGTCTTCCGTCGTCCCGGCCGCTTCGGCGAGCACGTCGAAGCTCGTGGCGTCCGGCACCTGCACCACGTCGAACTCGAGCGGCGGCAGCGGCTGCACGTCGCCGAAGCCGTACTTCACCGGATTGCGCGCGATCGTCGCCGCGGCGAGCAGCTTCGGTACGTAGTTACGCGTCTCCGACCGCAGGACGCGGGCGTCCGCCAGGTCCCAGAAGTCGTCGGAGCCGACCCGGCGAATCCCACGGCTGACTCGTCCGGCCCCGGCGTTGTAGGCCGCGGCGGCCAGATACCAGGAACCGAAGCGCTCGTAGAGATCGCCCAGATGAGCGATCGCCGCGTCTGTCGCGAGGAACGGATCCCGACGTTCGTCCAGCCAGTAATCGATGTGCAGGCCGTACGTCCGCCCGGTCGAGGCCATGAACTGCCACATCCCCACGGCCCGGGCGCGGCTGTAGGCGTTGGGATTCATCCCGCTCTCGATCAGCGCCAGGTAGAGCAGGTCTTCGGGGAGTCCGGCGGCCCGGGCACGCTCGCGGATCATCCCCTCGTAGCGGCCCGCGCGTTCGAGGTAGAGGCGGAAGCGCGCGGCTCCGTCACCTTCCGTGAAGTAGTCGATCCAGCGCTGGACCTGGTCGTTCATCTCCACCGGGATGTCGAAGCGTGCCGCGTTCACCGGGCGACGCGACAACCCGAGCGGATCGTCGCCGAACAGGGCGTAGAATTCCCGTCGGCTCGGCTCGTCGAGCGTCTCCACGGCGTCCCCGGCGTCCTCGGCGGCGGCTTCGACGCCGGCCGAGTCGACACCGGCGGCCACGGCTTCGGCGATCGCGTCGTCGTCGGCCTCGGTCACCACGGGGCTGTCCTTCAGCGGCGGCCTGCCGCCGGAGAGACCCGCGCAGGCCCCCAGCAGCGGGGCCATGGCCAGCACGAGCGCCAGCAATGCCGCGCGCCGGCCGGCGGGTGCGTCTTTCGAGCTTCCTGCGGTCATCCTCGTCGCTCCTTCAACTCGGGAATGAACGTCACGACGCCCTGATACCTGCCCTATCCCTTTCAAGTTTCGTGCGCGACCCCCGCCCCCTTGCTCAGAGCCTGTAATTCGGGGCTTCGCGCGTGATTACGACGTCATGTGGGTGCGACTCCCGCAACCCGCCGGAGGTGATCTTTACGAACTCCGTATCAGTTTTCAGCTCCTCGACGTCGGCGACGCCGCAATATCCCATGCCGCTGCGCAGACCGCCCACCAGCTGGTAGAGCGTGTCGGCCACGGGGCCCTTGTACGGGACGCGGCCCTCGATCCCCTCGGGCACGAGCTTCCGGCGGTCGGTGGACTCCTGGAAATAGCGGTCCGCCGATCCCTCTTCCATCGCCGACAGCGACCCCATCCCGCGGATGACCTTGAACCGGCGACCCTCGAGCAGGAAGGCCTCGCCGGGGCTTTCCTCCGTCCCCGCGAGCATCGAGCCCAGCATGCACGAGTCCGCGCCCGCCGCCAGCGCCTTCACGATGTCGCCCGACTGCTTGATCCCGCCGTCGGCGATCACGGGCACCCCGGCCGCTCCGGCCACGGCGTCGATCACCGCCGTGATTTGCGGCACGCCGACTCCCGTGACCACGCGCGTCGTGCAGATCGACCCCGGCCCGACACCGACCTTCACGCCGTCGACGCCGCGCTCCACGAGAGCCCGCGCGCCCTCCGTCGACGCGATGTTGCCCGCCACGAGCTGCACGTCGGGCAGCACTTCGCGCACGCGGGCTACGGCCTGCAGGACCCCTTCCGAATGTCCATGGGCCGTGTCGACGACGATCACGTCGCACCCCGCTCCCACGAGCTCCCTCGCGCGGGACAGCTCGGCGGCCGACGTCCCGACGGCGGCGCCGACGAGCAGTCGTCCATGGTCGTCCTTCGAGGCGTTCGGATGCGAGCGGCGCTTGAAGATGTCCTTCACGGTGATGAGGCCGCACAGCATCCCGTCGTCGTCGACGACCGGCAGCTTCTCGATCTTGTGCTGCCGCAGGATCTCCTCGGCGCCCTCCAGCGACGTGCCGACGGGGGCGGTGACGAGCCCCTCGGAGACCATCGCGTCACCGACCTTCCGGTCGAGATTCGTCTCGAACACGAGGTCGCGGTTGGTGATGATCCCCACGAGCCGCCCGTCCGCGTCGACGATCGGCACGCCGCTGATGGAGAATTCGCGCATCAGGGCGTTCGCCTCGCGCAGATTCGCGTCGGGGCCGAGCGTGATCGGATCGAGGATCATCCCGCTCTCGGAGCGCTTCACCCGGTCCACCTGCGAGACCTGGGCCTCGACGGGCATGTTCTTGTGGATGATCCCGATTCCGCCCTCGCGGGCGAGGGCGATCGCCATCTGGTGCTCGGTGACCGTGTCCATCGCGGCGGACACGAGGGGAACCGCGAGACGGATGCCGCGGGTGAGTCTGGTGGAGACGTCGACGTCGGCCGGATGTACCGTGGAGTGCCGCGGAACCAGCAGAACGTCGTCGAACGTCAGCGCATTTCGGATCTTCAGGTTCGCCATCGGAGAATGCTAGGCGGACTCCCCGGGGGCGTCAACTTCCGGACCGGGCCGGAGGCGGCGATCCCGCGCTACTCGACGACGATTTCCCGTGTGCGGGGCGGCTCCTTCTGCGCGTCGGGCGGCCCCGGCTCCGGGCGTCCACCCTCGAGCTCGACGAGGAACTCGCGACCGGCCTCCCGCACGCTGTCCAGCATCCGATCCGCGGTGCTCATCACCTTCATGGTCTCTTTCAGGGCCCGCGCCGGCATCTTGCCGCGGCGCATCGTCTCCTGGACCGCTTCTCCGAAGCGCTGGAAGTGCGTCGCGCGGCCATCGCCCTCCGAGTACCGGCTGCGCAGGAAGTTCACGTAG
>JASFRN010000181.1:0-3714 GCA_050114915.1 Gemmatimonadales bacterium
GTCGGCCGGGATCTCGGGGGCCAGGGACGCCCGGCCGAGACGGGGGGTGAGCGAGACTCCGGAGGCGGCGGCGACGGCGGGCAAGCCGACGGCGCCGACGAAACGGCGGCGGCTGATCAAGGCGTCCTCCAGCTGGTTGGACAGAGGCTGGGTCCCCGCCGGCGGCGGGCCGCCGTCCAACTTAGGGGCCGGAGTCCGTGCTCGCGCCTCCCCCCAGGTCCATCGGCGTTCCGGTGATCGAGGATTCGGCGCCCGTGCCGTGCGCCTTCAACTCCATCGAGCCCTGTCCGGGGATCTCGCCGCGTACGATCCCGAACGGCACCGCGTCACTCACCCACACGTCGCTCCCGGCCGGAAACCGCAGATGCGTCGTCCGGAACGTCCCCGCCGGAACGGAGACGTTCTCGCTGCCCAGGACTTCCGCCGACAGACACTGCTTTCGAATGTCGCCGAGAGGCCCGGTCTGGGCGGTCTGGGTGTACTGGCGCACCATCGCGTCCGGAAGGCGAACCGCCGGGGAGCTACCCGTCTTCGTCACGACTTCCTCGATCTGCGCGGGCGTGAACGGGAATCCCGGGACCTTCATCTGGAGGATCGAGGCGCCGGCCGATGTCTGCGCCCGCACCTCGTACCAGGTGCCACCGCGGCTGCGCACGAGCGAGAACCGCATGTCCATCGGCCCGTTGGGGCTGTCGACCGTCTGCTCGGTCCAGTCACCGAGTTTCGAGCCTTCGATGGCGGCGCAGGCCGCATCGAGATCCTGGGCCTGCAACGGCATCGCCAGCGGCGCGGCCAGCACGGCGACCGCGAGGGCGGCCAACGGAAGGCGAAAGCTGCTCGGGGGGTTGTTCATATCGTTCGTCGGTCTCTGGCTCTTGTCGGTTCGCTGGGTAATGGCTCGTCGGCCGCTCGCGCGGCATCCGGGGCATCGCGTCGTGCCTGGGATGAACTACCCGGGGAGTCGACCGCAGGGTCCCCGGCGTCCGCGCGGACGCCGCGCTTCCATCACGCTTGAGCAGGTCGGGAGGGGCCGCGTATCTTCCGAGTCCCCGGGTGCGCACGATCGACGGGCAACGATGACCTCAGCGGAGTGATGAAGGACCGTGGCCAACAACGTGAGCCTGACGTGGATCGAGGATCTTCGATTCGAGGGAAGGGCCGACGATGCCGTCGTGGCGATCGACGGAGACGGCCGGCAGGGGACGTCGCCGGTTGATCTGCTGCTGGAGTCGGTCGCGTCGTGCACCGCCGCCGACGTAGTCGACATCCTCAAGAAGGGCCGCCAGGACCTGCAGACGATGACGGTGCGCGTCGAAGGGGATCGGCGGGACGAGGCGCCGCGCTACGTGAAGCGACTGCGACTGAAGTTCCGCATCACGGGGGACGTCGACGAAGCGAAGGCGCGGCGCGCCGTCGACCTGTCGCTCGAGAAGTATTGCAGCGTGTTCCACTCGCTTCGCATGGACCTCGCCGTCGACACCGAGATCGAGATCGGGCCCGGCGTCTGAGGCGAGCGGGTCGAGTGGGGCCGCGGCCACGGCGGCCTCACGGGTTCAGACCCGCAGCACCTTCACCAGGATTCGGCGTGCGACCTCGAGTCCCACCACCAGCAGTACCTTCCGCATCTCGTCACTCCCGCGCGCTTGAGGGCTCTCCGCGACCGTCTCCCTGACGTACGGCATCTCGGCGCCCGCGGTTTCGTCGGGGCCGCCGGGAGGCGCACGCCGCGCGCTTCGTGTAGCTTTCGCGGGTTCGGAGGGGTGGCAGAACGGCGAATGCACCGGTCTTGAAAACCGGCGCCCGCAAGGGCTTGTGGGTTCGAATCCCACCCCCTCCGCTTAGGGTGAGAGGGTGTGGGATTCTCACCGGGGTATCTTCGCGCTGCGCGCTCAGGGTCTCGCGATGCTCGACCGCGAATCCCACCCCCTCCGCTTAGGGTGAGAGGGTGTGGGATTCTCACCGGGGTATCTTCGCGCTGCGCGCTCAGGGTCTCGCGATGCTCGACCGCGAATCCCACCCCCTCCGCATACGCCTATTGTCAGGACGACGGCCGATTCGAACACCGGATCGGCCGTTTCGTCGTCCGGGGCACTTCTCCGCTCGTCCGGCAGCTCGCGTCCGCGTGCCGCAACCCTATGACAGCGAAGCGAATCTAAGGCCGGTGAGTCCGAGCAGTATTTCTTCGTCTCCAGAGGAGCCTGATCATGAAGTCGCGGTACCTGCTGGCCTCGCTCTTGCTCGCCGCCGCCCCGTCGCTGTCCGCGCAGCAAGTCTCCACCTGGAAGCCACCGTTCACCATGGAGGTGATCGACCTCGCGGTCGCCAACAACGGGGTGGCCTATCGTCTCTTCGTCCGCAAACCGATCAGCGAGCCACGCGAGGGAGAGCGCCCGATCGTGGTCTACCTCCTCGATGCTCTCTGGGACACGCCGGCGGTGGCCGCGGCCGAGTCCAACAGCGAGTTCCTCGGCCACTTCCCACCGATCTACTACGTCGGCATCGGCTACCAGGACGAGAACGCAGGCGTGCGGCATGAGACGAACCGCACACGCGACTACACGCCGACAGCCTGGGCTCCCGAAGACCCATCACAGCACTTCCTTCAACCGGTGGACTACGAGGACTCCGGGGGCGCCGCCGCGTTCCTCGACGTGCTGGAGCGGCAGGTGATCCCGTATGTCGAGAACAGGTATCCCGTCGATCCCGATCGACGCGTGCTGGTCGGAAAGTCCTATGCGGGCTTGTTGGCGACGACGGCGCTCCTCACCCGCCCGGCACTGTTCTCCGACTACCTGATCATCTCGCCGGCTCTCTGGTGGGACGACTATTTCCGCGACTATCGCGACCGGGCGGTGATGCGTCTCGAGCGGCAGGGGCACGGCGACGGGCTCTCACGCCCGACGAAGGTGTGGATCGGGATGGGAAGCGGCGAGGAGCGGCTCGGGATGCTCGCAGACGTCTACGTGCTCGGGCGGGCACTCCGCCTCCGTCGCGACTCGAACCTCGACCTCACCATCGAAGTGATTCCCGACGAGGTGCATGAGTCGGTCTACATGCCGGCCTTCACGCGCGGGATCCGGCATCTGCTCTGGCGCTGAAGCGGGAGGGCTTCACTCCGCCAGGAACACGCGGGTGACGCTCGGAGGGCCATAGGCGTTCCCGTTCCCGCCCCGACCGGAGCGAGGTGTCGCGGCGTGCCCCACCCGACCTGGCGTCCGCCGCCCCATGCAACCATGCCCGCGTCGCGCCCGTCCCATTCAGTGGATCGCCTGTCCGATGCGCCCGTGCAGCCGCCCCCCGTCGGCTCCAGGAGGAGCACTCGTGAGATCGTCATCCGCACTTGCGTCCGCGGCGGCTCTGTTGCTGCTCGGCGTATTCGCGCCACGTCCGGCCGTCGGCCAGGACGAGCCGGAGGAGAAGTCCGGTCCGAGCGCCTGGCTCTGCCCGATGCCGGTCGCGGGCATGAGCCCGAACGCCGCTCGCCGCGAGATGCAGCGCCTCCAGAGAGTGCTCGAAGAACGCCCCCCGTCCGGGGTGCGCGAACCCTGCATCAATCCACTGGTCCAGTGGCCCGCGGATCGCACCGCGGTGATACGGCTGCCGCAGGGGAGCGCACCGTTCTACTGGCCGGTCCCCGACATGTTCGGCCGTCCCGACTCGCTGCCGCCGGGTCTTCGCCCGCCCCTCGATTCGGTTCCCACGTCGCCGGATCCG
>JASFRN010000182.1:0-3651 GCA_050114915.1 Gemmatimonadales bacterium
GCCCTCGGCCAGACCCGCCACCGGTTCTTCGAGCGCGACCCAGTCGCCCCGGTCCCAGACGATCATCGGGCCCGCGCCGTAGTTGCCGGGCGGAATGACGTCCTCGAAGTCGACGTACTCCAGTGGATGGTCCTCGACGTGCACCGCGAGCCGCTTCTCGGCGGGATCCAGCGACGGGCCTTTCGGCACCGCCCAGGACTTCAGCGTTCCGCCGAGCTCGAGCCGGAGGTCCCAGTGACGGCGCGAGGCGTCGTGGAGGTGGATGACGAACAGGCCGCCGCCCGTCCGTCCGGCGTCGCCGTCCGGGTGCTCCGCGGATTCGAGCGCGGGCTCCGGAGTCGCACCGGGCGTGCGCTTGGCCCGGTAGCGCTCGAGGTCGTCGGGATTCCGCTGTTCGTCGTTCATCGCGTCACGCCGGGGATGCGACTACGGGAGACTTCCGTGGGATTCGGAAACGGGCGAGCCATTTTACGTGAGCTTTGATCGACCCGCGAACGGAAGCCTCGTCCGGTGAAGATTTCCCCCGTATATCGCCGCGCGCTAGTTTCGGGCGGTGCGGCGGAGGCGGCGTGTCGCCGCACGGGGACCGCCACCACCCGATCGAGGGAGGAGCGAACGCGATGAGCGCCAGACCGATGGGATCGGCCACCGTGTCCTTCGGACTCGTGTCCGTGCCCGTGAAGCTCTATTCGACGTCCGACAGCACGAACAAGATCTCGTTCAACTGGATCTCTCCGTCCTCGGGCTCCCGTGTGAAGCAGAAGTACTGGGACCCCAAGGAGGAGCGCCTGGTCGAGCGCGACGAGCTCGTGAAGGGGTACGAGTTCGCGAAGGACCAGTACGTACTGTTCGAGCCGGAAGAGCTGAAAGTGCTCGACGCCCAGGCCACCAACGCGATCGAGATCACCGAGTTCATCCCGTTCGACAAGGTCGAGCGCCTGTGGCTCGACAAGGCCTACTTCCTCGGGCCGGACAAGGGCGGCGAGCGAGCCTATCGGCTGCTCAGCGCGGCCTTGAAGAAGACGGGGCGGGCGGCGCTCGGCCGTTACGCGGCGCGCGGCAAAGAGTACATCGTGCTGGTGCGACCGATGGGAGACGGACTGATCATGGAGCAGCTCCACTATCCCGACGAGCTGCGCTCGTTCGAGGAGGTCCCGATCGGTGAGGCCGACGTGAAGAAACCGGAGCTCGACCTCGCCGTGCAGCTCATCGAACAGGCATCGGTCGACGAGTTCGATCCCGAGCAGTTCGAGGACACGGTCGCGCAGCGTGTGATGGCGTTGATCCAGAAGAAGATCGAGGGCGAGGAGATCGTCGCCGCCCCCGAGGCCGAGCCCGAGGGCAAGATCATCGACCTGATGGACGCGCTGAAGGCGAGTCTCGGCGAATCGTCGGGCGGGAAGGCGCGCAAGCCGGCAAAGCCCACCGCGTCGAAGAAGGCGGCGCGGAAAAGCGCCTCGAAGTAGCGGCGCGGACCGAGCCGACGAGCCGTGGGCACCTATTCGACCACCGAAGTCGCGGGGCTGCTGGGCATCTCGCCGGCGCGCGTGCGCCGGCTCGCGCGCTCCGCGCGTCTCGATCCGGATCGTGAGCCCGGGGCACCCTACACGTTCACCTTCCGCGACCTCGTCCTGCTGCGGACGGCGGTGGCCCTCGAGGAGGCCGGGATCACCGCCCACCGCCTGCTGCGGGCGATCCGGGCGCTCGGGGAACAACTGCCGACCGACCGGCCGCTCACGGCACTGCGCATCACGTCGGATACGGGCGAGGTGGTCGCGGTCGACGACGACCTCGCGTGGAGCGTCCAGAGCGGCCAGACGCGCCTGCCGCTCGACGAGTCGCCGGAGACGGAGACGACGGTAGCGGAGATCCCGCGCCGCCGGCCCCGGCGCCGCGGCGCGGATCGGGCCCCGAAGCCGGAAGATCTGTACGAGCTCGGCTGCATCCTGCAGGACGAGGATCCCAATCAGGCGGAGGCGGCATTCCGCCAGGCGCTCGACGGTGATCCGGAGCTGGCCGACGCCGCCGTGAACCTGGGATGGCTGCTCCACGAGCGGGGCGACGTGGAGGCGGCGGAGGCCGAGTATCGGCGTGCCCTGGCGGCGGAGCCCGGCCACCCCACCGCCGCCTTCAACCTCGGCGTCGCGCTCGAGGACCGGGGGGCCGCGGAGGAAGCGCTCGAATGCTACCTGGCGGCGATCGAGGCCGATCCTCTCCTCGCCGACGCCTACTTCAACCTGTCGCGCCTGTGCGAGCGCCGGGGCGACCGCGCGGCGGCGCTGCGCTACCTTCGTTCGTACAGCGAGCTGGTGCGTATCGGCTGAGCGGTGTCCGGAAGCGGACAGCTGGTGCCGAACCCGGACGCTCGGGGGGACTCGTCGCTGGTGGCGCGGTCGCGTAACTGTCTGTGCCGCAGTCATCTGACAACGACGGCAGCGCGGCACGAGGCTTGCCCACCCGGGGGTGGGACGGGGTGACACGAGAACGGGGGGACGACGGCGAATGGGTCGATGGCTGCAGGACCTGAGATTCGGGACGCGTTTCCTCCTCAAGCATCCCGGCTTCACCTCGGTCGTGGTGCTCACCCTGGCGCTCGGCATCGGCGCCAGCACCGCCATCTTCAGCGTCGTCGACAGCGTCCTCCTCAAGCCGCTTCCGTACGAACAGCCCGACCGGCTCGTACTGATCCGCCACGACGTCGGTCGGACCGACTTCGTGGGCGCCCCGCTTCCGCCCGCCGACGTCATCGATCTGCGGGAGCAGGTGAACGTGTTCGAGGCCATCGCGGCCACCGACCGCACGTTCGAGGTGAACCTGACCGGCGACGGGCCGCCCGAGGTCGTACGCGAAGCGAGCGTCACGGCGAACTTCTTCGACGTGCTCGGCATGAAGCCCCTGCTCGGACGGACGTTCATACCGTCCGACGGAGAGATTCCCGACGGGGCGGGGGATTCCGAGCGTGCGCTCGACGAAGACGGCACGTACGAGGGCGCACCGGTGGCGAACGCAGTGATCAGTTACGGGCTCTGGCAGCGACGGTTCGGCGGTGACGAAGGCGCTCTCGGCACGATCCTGATGCTCAACGATCGGCCGGAGCGCGTGGTCGGCGTGCTGCCGCGGGACTTCAAGCTCCACATGCCGGCGAACTCGGGGATGTCGACCGACATCGACGTGTGGAGTCCGACGCGCTTCGATTACCGGGCGTTGGCGCGCAACAGTCCCAACGCGAACCGCCGGGTCATCGCGCGGCTCCTGCCCGGCGTCACGCTGGCGGAAGCCCAGCGGCAGGTCGACGCGGTCGCGGCCTGGCAGCGTGAGACGTACGACTACCATCGGCTGGCCGACATCCACATCACCGTCACGCCCATGCGGGCCGCGATCGTCGGGCACGTGCGGCCGATCCTGATCGGCCTGTTCGTGGCGGTCGGCATCGTGCTGCTGATCGCATGCGCGAACGTGGCGAACCTGCTCATGGTGCAGGCGATGGCCCGCGAGAGGGAGATCGCGATCCGGGCCGCCGTGGGCGGCGGTCGGCAGCGCATCCTCAGGCAGCTCATGACGGAGAGCCTCCTGCTCGCCACCGTCGGCGGGCTGGCGGGGCTGCTGGTCGCGCGCTGGGGAATCGACCTGTTGCTGGCGGTGCGTCCCGCC
>JASFRN010000183.1:0-3605 GCA_050114915.1 Gemmatimonadales bacterium
TGGGGCTGGTCGTCGCCTGCCAGATCTTCACGCCGCACGTCCAGCTCATGTACTACTCGTCACTCTCCCTCTCTCTATACGCCCTGGTCCGGCTGTTCTGGCTGGCCCGTGCGGAGGGTGACTGGCGGCCGGCCGGCCGGTTGTTCGGCTACTTCGCCCTGGGCTTCGTGGCGGCCGCGCTCGTGGGCATGGCTCAGCTGCTGCCCACCCTCGACCTCACCCGCATAGCGGTTCGCGGCGGGGGAGAGACCGGGTATGCGTTCGCCGCCTCGTGGGCCATGCCGCCGCAGGAGCTGACGGGGTTCGTGCTGCCGGACCTGATCGGGTCGCTCGGCACGTACTGGGGTGCCAACCCGTTCAAGCAGCACACGGAGTACCTCGGCATCGTGACGGCGGCGCTGGCCGTGATCGGGATCACCGGCGTCCGCCGCGACCGTCGGATCGGACTGGTCGGGGCGATCGCGCTCCTCTGCGTGCTGTTCGCGCTCGGCGCGGCGACACCGGTTCACCGGATCGCCTACTACCTGATCCCGATGGTGAAGAAGTTCCGGGCCGCTTCGATGATGCTCGGGCCGGCCGCCCTGTTCATCGCATTGCTGGCGGGGTTCGGCTGGCAACGGGTGCTCGAGGCCCGGCGCGCCGGGGACGACGGGTTGCCGTGGACGTGGATCGTCGGCCTGTCGGCGCCGGTCCTGCTGCTCGGCCTCGGGGCCGCTCTCAACCCGGGCGGCCTCGTCCGCTGGGTGCACACGAGCTGGTTTCCGGCCGGCTGGGCGCCGCGGCCCGGCCCGGAGGGTATCGCCCTGCTGCGGGCGGGTGGCTGGTGGCTCCTCGCGCTGTGGAGCGCCGTGTGGGGCGTCGCCTGGGCCGTCGAACGCCGGCGCCTGCCACACGCGGCGGTCGTCGTCCTGCTGGCGTTGCTGGTGGCCGATCAGGCGCGCATCGACAGCCGCTACATCAGCGTCGTGACGCCGGCCGAGGCATTCCCCGACGACACGCTCGCCGATCAGCTGTACGAGGAGCTCAGTCCCGCGGCCCGCGTCTTCCCGCTGCCGGAGCGGGGCGGATACGGCCCCAACGCCCTGATGTTGCATGATATACGCTCCGTCACGGGAATGCAGAACTTCCGTCTGCGCTGGACGGATCAGCTGATCGGCGGGCTCAGCTACGAGAACCTCCTCTCACCGGGGCTGTGGCCCCTGTTCGACCTCGAGTACGTCATCACGCAGCAGCAGGTGCAGACCCCCTTGCTCGAACCCGGTCCCTCGGGGTCGCGGGGCACGGCCTGGCGAGTAACAGCTGCGACCCCCCACGCCTGGTTCCCGCAACGGGTGGTGCCCGAGCCCGACGCCCGACGGGCGGTGACCCTCCTGCGCCAGCGGGCGGATCCCGCCGCGTTCGGCTTCGTGGCGCCGGCCGGGACGCCGGGCGGTGTTCCGACCGTCGGCCCCGACTCGGTGGATATCCCGGCGGGGCAGGGAACTGCCGTGGTCACGCGATTCGCCCCCAACGAGATGGTGCTCGATGTAGAGGCGGATCGGGGCGGCCTCCTCGTCGTCAGCGAGATCTACCATCCGAACTGGCACGCCACGGTCGACGGCGCGGACGCCCCGGTCGTGCGGGCGGACGTCGCGATGCGCGGCGTAGAGGTGCCGGAAGGGCGCCACGAGGTGCGGTTCACGTATGCGGCGGGGACGGTGCGCAGCGGACTGATCGTCGGATTTCTGGCCCTGATCGTCACCTTCGTCGGCATCCTGGTCGACGTGCGGCTGTCGCGGAACGGGGACGGGGAGAGCGTGCAGGCGGAGGGCCTGCCCCGGTGAGCTCGCGGCGCACGTCGCTTCCCGCCGCCATGAAGGTCGCGGGCTTCGTGTTCACCCTCGCCTCGCTCGGCTTCGCGGCCTACCTGGTGGCCCGGCACGGCGGCGACCTCGCCGCCCGGTGGGACGAGCTGCGGGCCGCCGGATGGCGCCTCCGCGCCGGCTGGCTGGCCGGGGCCCTCGCCGTCGCCACGACGAACCTGTTCCTGCTGGGCGGCGCCTGGGTGCTGCTCGTGCGCGCCCTGGGGGGAGAGATCGGGTACCTGGAGGGGATGCGCGCCTGGACGTGGACGAACCTCGGCCGCTATCTGCCGGGCCGGGTGTGGCAGATCTCGGCGCTGACCCTGTATCTGCGGGAGAAGAAGCGGATCGGAGGCATCGGCCTCGGATCGAGCCTGCTCCTGCAGGTCCAGATGCTCGCCGTGGGTGGCGCCATCGCGTTTGCGGTGTTCGGTCTCCGGCTCGCCGAGGGCCGGCTAGCGCTCATCGCCGGCGCCTGCGGCTTCACGCTGGCAGGCCTCGCCGCGGCCCTGCGGCCGTCCATCGTCGGCGGTCTCACCCGAAGAGTCAGCGGCTGGATGGGAGAACCGTGGCAGGGCGCCGATCCGGCGCCGCGCGCTCTCTGGACGTCGGCGGCCGTCGTGACGACGTCGTGGTTCGTGTACGGCGTCGGCTTGTTTCTGCTCTGGCGGGGCCTCGGAGCCGACGGCGGGCCCGACGCGTGGTTCTGGACCGGAGCGTTCGCGGCGGCGTATCTGGTAGGATATGTGGCCCTGTTCGCGCCCGCGGGTCTCATCGTGCGCGAGGCCTCGCTCACTGCTTTCCTCGTCGGATTCGGGGGAGTGGCGGCAGCGCCGGCCGCGGGTGTGGCCATCGCGTCGAGGCTTTGGGCGATCGCGTCGGAGCTCTGCGCGGCGGGACTGTCCTGGATTCTCCCGGGACGAGCCGGGGCGGGGACCGGAGGGGCAGGGGCCGCGAGAGAAGATACCGAAATGAACGAGATAGACACGCCGTGAGCGACGAATCCAGAGGGGAAGACAAGATTCCCGGCCACGGACGCGCCCTGGTCGTGATGCCGACTTACAACGAGGCGGGCACCCTGGCGGGCCTGGTTCCGCGCGTGCTCGAACAGGATCCTCGGATCGACGTCCTCGTGATCGACGACGCGTCGCCGGACGGCACGGGCGCGGTGGCCGACGACCTGGCGGCCCGGCTGCGGCGCGTCGGGGTGATCCACCGCGAAGGAAAGCTGGGGCTCGGTACGGCCTACCTGGAGGGCTTCCGGCACGGTATCGAGCAGGGCTACGAATACCTGCTCGAGATGGACTCCGACCTCTCCCACGACCCGCAGTACCTTCCGGACCTCATCGGCGCCGTCGACGCCGGAGCGGACCTCGCGATCGGCTCCCGCTACGTGCGCGGCGTCAACGTCATCAACTGGCCGATGTCACGCCTCCTGCTGTCATACTACGCGAACAAGTACGCCCGCTGGGTCACCGGCCTGCCGCTCACTGACGCCACGAGCGGGTTCAAGTGCTTCCGCCGCCGCGCGCTCGAGGCGATCGACTTCGAGCGCGTCGGGTCGACCGGCTACGCCTTCCAGATCGAGATGGACTTCCGGGCCTGGAAGGCGGGCATGGAGCTCGTCGAGGTGCCGATCGTGTTCACCGACCGCACCCGCGGCGAGAGCAAGATGTCCGGGGCCATCGTCCGGGAAGCGATCTGGCGCGTGTGGGCGCTGCGGTTGAAGTCGATCTTCGGTCGACTCTGAAGAGGGAAGGGCTC
>JASFRN010000184.1:0-3598 GCA_050114915.1 Gemmatimonadales bacterium
AGAGATCGCGGATGGCCAGGTGCGCGTGAACGGCGTCCCGATCACCATCGAGGGGGTGGATCGGCACGAGCACGATCCCGTGACGGGCCATGTCGTGACGGCCGAATCGATGCGCGAAGACATCCGGCTCATGAAAGCGGCGAACATCAACGCCGTGCGCACGTCGCACTATCCCAACGACCCGCGCTGGTACGAGCTCGCCGACGAGCTCGGCCTCTACCTCGTCGACGAGGCGAACATCGAGTCGCACGGGGTGGGCTACGACCCCGAGGTGACGCTCGGCAACGACCCGGACTGGAGTCTCGCCCACCTCACCCGCACGCGCCGCATGGTCGAGCGGGACAAGAACCACCCGTCGGTGATCTTCTGGTCGCTCGGCAACGAGGGGGGCAACGGGGCGAACTTCGAGGCGACGTACTCGTGGATCAAACAGCGCGACCCGTCCCGTCCGGTCCAGTACGAGCGGGCCGGGCGCGCCTGGAACACCGATCTCTACGTGCCGATGTACCCGGGCTTCGAGCACCTGGAGACTTACGCTCTCGGCGACGATCCGCGTCCGCTGATCATGTGCGAGTATGCGCACGCGATGGGGAACAGCGTCGGCAACTTCACCGACTACTGGGAGATCATCGAGCGCTACCCCAAACTGCAGGGCGGCTTCATCTGGGACTGGGTCGACCAGGGGATCCGGAAGGTGACGGAGCGCGGCGACACGATCTGGGCCTACGGCGGCGACTTCGGCCCGCCCGGAACGCCCTCGGACGGCAACTTCCTCATCAACGGGCTCGTCCAGCCGGACCGCCGCCCGAACCCGCACTACTACGAGGTGAAGGCCGTCTACCAGTGGATCCGGACCGAGCCGCTGGATGCGACGCGCGGCCGGATCCGCGTTCGGAATCGCTATCAGTTCCGCGACCTGTCGGGCGTCGAGCTGCGCTGGCGTTTGCGGGAGGACGGCTTGGTGGTGGCGGAGGGTGACGCGCCGCTGCCGGCCGTGGCCCCCGGCAACGCGGCGGAGGTGAATCTCGATCTCGGCGAGCAGGCCTGGAAGCCGGGCGCCGAGTACCACCTCGACGTGCGCTATCTGCGGCGCGCGGACGACGGGCTGTTGCCGGCCGGCCACGAGGAAGCGCTCACGCAACTCGCCCTCGGCATGCCGGGCGGGCCGGCGGCCGCGTCGGCGGCGAGGGCGCCGGGCGACCGCGCGACCTTCGAAGAGCGCGCCGACGCCGTCGTGCTCGCCGCGGGTGGCGTGCGCGCCAGCATCGATCGGGGCTCCGGGCTCCTCGTTTCCTTCCGAGCCGGGACGGTCGAGCTCCTGGCCGGTCCGCTCGTCCCGGATTTCTGGCGCGCGCCGACGGACAACGATTTCGGCGGCGGGTGGCAGGACAAGCTCGGCGTGTGGAAGGACGCAGGCCCCGGCTTCGTGGCCGAGACCGTGCACGCCGAGGCGGGCGACGGCGGTGCGGTCCGTGTGATCGCCCGTGGCCACATTCCGGCCGGCACTTCTCCGCTGACCCTGTCCTACACGCTCCACCCCGACGGCGCGCTCGAGGTATCCGAGCGGCTGGAGCCCGTGGAGGGCGCCGACCTCCCGCGCCTGCCGCGCTTCGGGATGCGGACCCGACTGCCGGCGCGGTTTCACCGGGCCACGTGGTTCGGGCGCGGTCCGATCGAATCGTACCGAGACCGCAAGACCGCCGCGATCGTCGGACGGTGGTCACGTGACGTGGCCGATTGGGCTCACCCGTACGTCCGCCCCCAGGAGACCGGCAATCGCACCGACGTGCGCTGGCTGGAGCTGCGCGACGACGAGGGCCGGGGACTGCGCGTGGAAGCGGATTCCCCGCTCGAGGTCACTGCGACCCCCTACGCCCGCGAGGACCTCGACCCCGGAACCGAGAAGGCCCAGCGGCACTGGGGCGAGCTCCGGCCGCGGGACGCGGTGTTCCTGAACGTCGATGGCGGCCAGATGGGGGTGGGCGGAATCGACTCGTGGGGCCCGACGGCGCTGCCCCGCTACTCCCTCCCGTACGGCGAGTACGAGTATCAGTTCACGCTGCGTGCGCTGCGGCCTCGCGACTGAGACGACGCCCGGTTCGGCGAACCTCCCGTCTCACACGCGTGTCATTCCCTGCGATGATAGACCATCGTGGCGGTCGAACGATGTCGATCTTTGGGACGCGGTCGGGCGCCGCAGGGTTGGCCGGGCCCGCGCGGTCGGGCCGCTCAGCGCACCTCCAGCGTTCCCCGGGCCCGGATGTCACGTGACGAGCCGCCCACACCGAGACGGAAGGCGCCGGGCTCCACGACCCACCGCATCTCGGCGTCGAGCATGCGGAGCTGTGCGGGGCCGAGCTCGAAGGCGACCTCGCGCTCTTCGCCCGGTGCGAGCCGGATGCGCCGGAAGCCCGCGAGCTGCTGAACCGGACGCGTCACCGAGGCGAGCTCGTCGTGCAGATAGAGCTGGACGACCTCGTCTCCCGGGCGGCCGCCCGTGTTCCGCACGCGGATTCGCACGGTGGCGTGCCCGTCCGGGGGGATCTGCGCGGGCTCGACGGTCAGATCCGAGTATTCGAAGCGCGTGTACGAAAGGCCGTACCCGAACGGGAACAGCGGTCGACCCGACAGGTCGACGTAGTCGTCGCCGCGCCCCGTCGGATGATGATCGTAGGTCAGCGGCAGCTGCCCCTCCGCCGCCGGGAAGGTGATGGGAAGGCGTCCGGCGGGGTTCACGCCGCCGAACAGGACGTCCGCGACCGCGCCGCCGCCCACCTCGCCCGGGTACCAGGCCATGAGCACCGCCCCGACTTCGTCGAGCCAGGGCATCGTGATCGCGCTCCCGCCCACGAGCACCACGACCACCGGCGTTCCCGTCGCGGCAACCGCCCGGATCAGCGCCTCCTGGCGTCCGGGCAGGCCGAGGGACGCCCGGTCGCGGAACTCTCCCTCTTCGATCCCCGCCACCACGACCGCGACGTCGCTGGCCCGCGCGAGCGCGACCGCGCTGTCGATTGCCGCGGTCGCGGCGGCCTCCGGGTCCGCGCCGGCGTCCCACACGAGCCTGAGCTTCGCATTCCCGGTGGTCTCGAAGTACTCGAGCCGGATCTCGTGGGCCGAGCCGGGCGCCAGGTCGACAGCGGCGACACGCGTTCCGGATCCGCGCTTCTCCCAATCGTCGACCAGGAGCTCGCCGTCGAGCCAGAGACGGTAGCCGTCGTCGCCCTCGATCCCGAGACGGTGGACGGGCGAGTCACCCGCCGTGAGCGTCCCGGTCCAGCGTGCCGCGTACCAGTCGATCGGGATCCCGCGGCCCGGCGAGCTCAGCGTCCATCGGAAATCGACCCGGGGATCCCGGCGCAGGATCGTGGGCTCACCCTCGAAGTGCGGGTTCGACCAGTACTCGCCGCGCAGTCCCTCGCCCGACTCGCCGTCGACGGCCGAGGAGAGTCGGTCGGCCGGGACGGTCGGGAACGGGTCTACGCTCCGGCCCGGCCCGGGGGCGAAGCGCGCGTCGCGGACTCGTTCCCCGATCCCGTCCAGGATCGATACCGGCGCGTTGCCCGGACCACTGTAGCCGCCGAGCCGCGCCTCGACG
>JASFRN010000185.1:0-3574 GCA_050114915.1 Gemmatimonadales bacterium
GCTGTTCTTCGGCCCCCAGGTGTCACCGGAGGTGAACCTCGAGCACATCGCGCGCGAGCGGGAGCGGGTGACGGAAAGCCTGGCGGCCCTGGAAGAGGTCGTTGCGTGGCTTCGGGAGGAACGAAGCTCCTCTCCCGGATTCTCCTACTACATGCTCACGGTCCGGCAGGGAATCTTGTCATACCGAGCCAGGCTCGAGTGGTGCGACGAGGCGGAGGGGATGATCAAGGACATGATTCCCGCGGAGGAGGTCGAAGGCTGAACGGGCGACAGCTGAGCAGAATGGCGCGCACCCGGCACCTCGTCCGAGCGGCTCGCGCTCATGGACTGGCCCACGCTCACGAAGAGCGGCGGGCCGAGGATCTTCAGCGTCCTACCGGGACCGCTTTCACCCCTTCGAAGTCTCGGGGCATCGAATCTGTAGGGAGAGATCCTCCGTGACTTCAACTGGGAACTATGATGCGACATACCCACGTTCGGACCTCGACGCTCCTGGTGTCTTTCGGCCTGCTGGCAACTTTCTGGATTCCCCCCGCTTCGGCCCAGGAGGCGGCGCCCAACCCCTGGGCGGTCCTCACCCGGGGCGACCTCGCCGCCATCCACCAGACGCTGCTCGAGAACCACCCGGGGCCGGTGGATCCACTGAATCCGGGTTATCGACGCTGGTTCGACGACGGCTATCGCCGCGCCCTAGCCATGGCCGACTCGGTGGAGAACCTCGACGGGTTGAGGGCGGTGCTCTCGTTCTACACGTCGGGCTTCGACGACGGCCACCTGGGCTGGGGCCTCTCCGCCTACCGGCGCACGGCGGTTCAGTGGCCCGGTTTCGTCGTAGCCTTGCGCGACGGACGCTTCCTCGTGGACCACGTGGCCTCGTGGGTCACCGCGGAGGCTCTCGTGCCGGGCGCCGAGGTGATGGCGTGTGACGGGCGGGATCTCCACGAACGGCTGGTCGACGACGTCATGACCTTCCAGGAGGGGATCGCCTCCCTGCAAGCGTCCCGGGTACGCCTCGCGCCTCGAGTGTTCGTCGACGACCAGAACCCGTTCGTGAACCGGCCCGAGAGGTGCCGGGTCCGCGACGCCGCGTCCGACGCGCCGCGAGAGGTCGAGCTGAACTGGCGGTGGATCTACAGTACCTCGATGGACTCCCTGGTCGCGCGCGCCGCCTACGGGTCTGGCGTGGACGATTACCAGGTGCTGCATCCGGCCGGGGACGTCGCCTGGATCACGATTCCGAGTTTCCAGGAGACCCGGGAGGGCGGCAGAGAGGGCCTCGAGCGGCTGGTTGCCGCGATGCCCGGCCTCCGCGACAACCGCCTGATCGTATTCGACGTCCGGGGCAACAGGGGCGGCAACTCCGCATGGGCCCATCGCCTCCTGGCCCCGCTGTTCGGCGAATCGTACGTGGACTCCGTGGAGGCGAAGGTCGGCGACGACGAATACGTGGAGTGGCGCGCTTCGACCGGCAACGCCGATTTCGTCGAGGAATCCTCGGTACCACGCTACGAGCCCGGGTCGGAGAACCGGGAGTACCTGGAGCGGCTGGTCGCCGCGCTGCGCGAGGCGGTGGCGGCGGGCCGGGACCTCGTGCGGATCGATGCCGACGACGAGTCGGCATCCGGCGAAGCGACGAGCGGGCCGAGCGAGCATCCGCTGGGACGGCACGTCATCCTGCTGACCGACGGATGGTGCGCCAGCGCCTGCCTGGATTTCGCGGACGAGCTGCTGGCCATTCCCGGCGTGCGTCACGCCGGCGCCGCGACCTACGCCGACGCCGTATATATCGACAACCGCGCCATCCAGCTGCCGAGCCAGCTCGGGCGGTTCGGGTTCTCGATGAAGGTCTACCGGAATCGGCCGCGCGGGCAGAACGAGCCGTACGTGCCCGACCTCGAGTACACGGGCGAGAGCTGGGAACTCGGGGCCCTGCAGGAATGGCTGCTGCGCGTGGCGCGCTGAGCCGAGGAACAGTTGCCGAGCCGTCCCGTCGCCGGCTCGAGGGAGATGTCCTCCATTTTTCCAATACGGCCGCCGAGCCTCCACCTAGCATTGCGACGGGTTGGACCACCGCAACACGGCACCGTGCAATGAGAAGGAGGCCTCATGTCACCCGAAGAGGAACAGGGTTCGCCCGGCGACTTTCTGGCGGCCCTCGCGAAGTGGAAGGAGGTCCGCGCGCCGGGACCGGAGCACGCGCTCCTCGCCGACCTGGCGGGCGAGTTCGACGTGTCGATCCGTTTCCACGGCGGCGACGAGGCATTCGAGACCGAGGCGATCGCCTCGGCCCGCCTCGTCCACGACGGCAGGTTCCTCCTCGAAGAGCTGCGAGGTGAGATGCACGCCCCCGACGAGGAAGGACGCATGCGGCCGGAGCCCTATACGTCGACGAGGCTCCTGGGCTACGATCGCTTCAAGAACGCGTGGGTCGGGGCGTTCGTTGAGAACCAGAACACGCACCTGCTGACCTTCTCGGGCGTCGAGGCTCCACCCGCGGAGGATCGGGAGCTCGTCCTGTTCGGCCTCGGCGACGAGCCGATGCTCGACCTGAGCGACACGACGCTGCGGCACGTCCTCCGCGTCGAAGACGGACGGCGGCACGCCTGGGAAGTGTCGGCCATGGCGGCCGGCGGTCAGAAGATCTTCGACTTCGTCTACGCTCGCCGCGCCGCGCGGTGAGCCGCGCGAAACCGGGCCGGCGAGTCCCCGGTGAGCCAGTGGAAGTCGCCGATCATGTGCGCCTGGTCGTAGTAGCCGAGCCGCAGGGCCACCTGCGACCAGTCCTCGTCGGAACCGTCGGTGACGTGACGCAGCAGGCGCTGAACTCTCCGGATGCGGGCGAAGCGCTTCGGCCCCATCCCGACGGCATCGGTGAACCAGCAGGTGAACCGCTGACGGCTGAGTCCCGTGTTCGCCGCGAGCGGCGCGACACGGGTCCCGCCTGGATCGGCGCCGATCCGCTCGATCACCGCCTGGAGCTCCGAATCCGCCGGGGCGCGGGCCGGGACGCGGGCCGCCAGGACCTGCTCGATGACGTCCACGCGCTCCTCGAACGTCCTTCCTCGCAGCCGCTCGCCGAGAGCGTCCGCCGGGGATCCCCACAGCTCGGCGAGATCCACGATGCGGCCGGCCAGCTCGGCCGGCGCCACCGGGAGGAACGGCCGGGACCGACCGACACCGAACGCCACGCCGAACAGATCGACATCCGAACCGAGCGAAGTGGACATGGGTCCCGGGCAAACGCCGACGGCCCGAGCGGACCGGACGGCCGCGCTCCCGAACGAGGGCACCCCGCGGGTGTGCCCGAGATCGAAGACGAGGTTCGCGTCCGCGTTGGGAAGGAGCCGCCGCAGCAGCGGATCGTCTGGAGCTACCCTTACGCCCCCCGTTGCCGCGCCCGAGCCCCGAATCTGATAGAATCGGGTGACGTAGGGTGCGAGCCAGGCGGGCGGCGCCTGCTCCGAATACGCCAGGCATGCCGCCGGCGAGCTCGACGCGGACTCTGACCTGCTCACGGGCACGCGGATGCTGGAGTCGTCATCTCCGCTACGATGGGACACCCGGCCACCGGGCG
>JASFRN010000186.1:0-3563 GCA_050114915.1 Gemmatimonadales bacterium
GTCCAGCAGGGGATGCTCGCGACGATGCGCCTGCGCGACCTCGGGGTGTACTGGGGCGACCTCGCGGTGACCCGGATGCCCTGGATGCCCGCCATCCTCACCGAGGGCGCGTTCATGATGATCCCCTCGCACGAGGCGGCGCTCATGAATCCGGCGTTCCAGGAGCGCTACGCCCGCGGCATCCTGCAGGGCGTCACGACCTTCCTGCGCGACGTGGGCCGCGAAGAGCGCGGCGAGCGGAGCGTGGGCGGCGGCCCGTGAACCCCGACGAGCTGACGACCGCCCGCGAACCCACGATCGCTCCCGACGCCTGGGTGGCGCCCGGCGCCGTGGTGGTCGGCGACGTGACGCTCGAGTCGCGCGCCAGCATCTGGTACAACTGCGTCCTGCGGGGCGACATCGCCCCGATCCGGATCGGCGCCCGCACCAACGTGCAGGACCTGACGATGGTCCACGTCGACACCGACCGCCCGTGCGAGGTCGGCGCCGACGTCGGGATCGGCCACCGCGCGATCATCCACGGCTGCACGATCGAGGACGAGTGCCTGATCGGGATGGGCGCGATCGTCCTCTCGCACGCCGTGATCGGCGAGGGCTCGGTGATCGCGGCCGGCGCCGTCGTCACCGAGGGGATGGAGGTGCCGCCCGGGCGCCTGGTGGTCGGCGTCCCGGGGCGGATCGTGCGCGAGGTGGACGACGAGCTCCGCGCCCGCACGCGGATGACGGTCGAGCACTACCTGGCACTGTCGGAGGCGCATCGGAAGGGACGGTTCACGGACGCGTAGCGCAGAAAAGCACGACCGCCTATGATCTGCCCGGAACGGCGCCCCCTGCCATTCTGAAAGAGTTGTTTTATGAGTATCCGCGCGACGGTCGCCGGCCGATGGCTCCCCTGTGCAATCCTCCTCGCCGCCCTGCCGTTCGGGGCTTCCGCGTGCGGTGGCGAAAGCTCTCCCGCGGACCCGAACCCTCCGGCACCGGTGACGAAGCTCGAGCTCGTGTCCGGGTTCAGCGGCTCCGACACCCTCGGGACGATCCGCGCGGAACCCCTGACGGTGCGGGTCACACGCGACGCGGAACCCGTGGTCGGCGCCGAAGTGCGGTTTCACGACGCGAGCCCCGACGGTACCCACGTGTTCATGGCGAGCACGACCAGTATCACCGGGTTCCTCGATACCATTTCCGAACCCACCGACGCGCAGGGCATGGCAAGCGTCGACGTGAAGCTGCTCCACGCCGGCGAGGCTCGTATCGAGGCGATGCTCACGAGTTCCGCCGAGGTCGTCGACACGGCCACCTACGACGTGTTGCCGGGCCAACCCGTCCGCCGAATCCTGTCGCCGGTGGACCCGGGAACGTACGCGGGCGGAACCGTCCAGTTCGAGCCACGCATCGTGGACAGGGAGTTCAATACGCTCCCGCTGGAGGCCACCGTCGAGGTCGTGTCCGGGCCGATCGCGCTCGCGGGAAACAACCGTGTGAGCGGCGAGAGCCTGGGAACGGGTCTCGTGACCACGAGCGGAGAAGGCACGATCGCCGACACGACCCGCGTGTTCGTCGTTCCACGGGGCGAGCTCGTCTACTCCAACTACCATGACCCGAGAATGGTCAGCGTCGCGCGACTGGATGGCAGCGACGTCCGCGATGTCGCGACCAGCGTGGTTTCGCCGAGCGTCAGCGCCTGGCCGGAGCCGGTGTGGCACCCCGACGGAGACCGAATCGTATACGTCGACGACTTCCGGCCCAGGACGCTGTGGGTCGCCTCGCTGTCGGGAGCTCTCCAGCCGCACGAGATCTATGCACAGGGGACCGACGTGGAAGCGCCGGCCGTGTCCCCCGATGGAGACTGGGTGTACTTCGGCGGCAATGATCGGATCTGGCGCGTCCGCATCGACGGAACGGGCGCGGAGCCGATCGGCGAGCCTTCCGGCGGTCAGATCGAATCGTATCCGTCACCTTCTCCCGACGGCTCGCGCATCGTTCTGCAGGACGACACCCAGGAGCTGCACATCAAGGATGTCGCGACGGGCGACGTCGATGCCGCCTTCAGCGTGTCCGGGGTCTGGCCGAGCTGGTCTCCCGATGGCGAGTGGATCGCGTTCATCGCCGACTACGATCGCGGAGACTCCGGCCGACTCATGAGAGTGCACCCCGACGGCACCGGCCTGGAGGAGATCCCGATGGAGGACGGGCTCTGGGAGGGTCCGATCTCCTGGTCCCCCGACGGGGAGTGGTTGCTGCTCGTGCGCCGGATCCGGGTGGCGAATACGACGTCGGGTTACACCACGGTCGTGAACGTCGGAACGGGACAGGCGATCCAGCTCCCCGCGCCGCCGGGAGGGTCGGCCAACCGAGCGTGGCGTCCGGAGTAGTTTTCGCCCCGTTTTTCGGCCCGGTTCCGGCAAGCAAACTCCGTTCCGGGTCGCTGTTACAATTCGACCCTTGACCACCACATATAGTGCTTTTACTCTATGCGGGCCCCAACATGTTGGGGTACGCGGCGGACCCGACTGACGCCGCACCCGGAGGCCCGGCACTGTCCCGCACGGTCCCCCATATATCACAAGCATTTATGGGCTTTGCTCGAAAAAAGGGTGGAGACACCCCGCGGGTCGTTGTCGCTCCAAGTTGCTCCGTGAAGCGGAGATTTTCCCCCCGAGCGGGGTATTGATAGAAGCGCCGGAAACAGTAGACACAGCACCACGGAGCACGACTCAGATGCAGGCACCCGACACGGCGACTCGCGCCGGAGCCCCCAGCACGCCCGACACCTCGGCCGACGACTTCACGCCCGGTCCGTTCCCCTCCGATCTTCCGGAGGCGAGCCTCACCGACAACGCGCGTACCGTGCTCGCGAAGCGGTATCTGCGGAAGAACGAGGACCTCGAGCCGATCGAGCAGCCCGAGGAGATGTTCTGGCGGGTGGCGAGCGTGATCGCCGCGATCGACGCCGGCTACGGCGCGACCGAGGAGATGGTCGAGGACACGGCGCGCGAGTTCTACCGCATGATGGCGGCCGGCGAGTTCGAGCCGAACTCCCCGACTTTGATGAATGCCGGGCGGCCCCTCGGTCAGCTGAGCGCCTGCTTTGTGCTCCCCGTCCCGGATTCCCTCGCGGGGATCTACGAGACGCTCCGCGACATGGCGCTCATCCACCAGTCGGGCGGCGGCACGGGCTTCGGGTTCAGCCGTCTCCGCCCGCAGGGCGACGTCGTGAAGTCGACGATGGGCGTCGCCTCCGGCCCGGTCAGCTTCATGGAGGTGTACGACGCCTCGACCGAGGCCGTGAAGCAGGGCGGCACCCGCCGCGGCGCCAACATGGGCATCCTGCGCGTCGACCACCCGGACATCCTCCGGTTCATCGACTGCAAGAGCGACAAGAACAAGATCACGAACTTCAACATCTCGGTCGCGGTCACCGACGACTTCATGGACGCGGTCGAGCGCGGGGTCGACTACGACCTCCACAGCCCGCGCACGGGCGAGCCCGTCGGACAGCTCAACGCCCGCGAGGTGTTCGACAAGATCATCTATGGCGCGTGGCGGAACGGCGAGCCCGGCGT
>JASFRN010000187.1:0-3476 GCA_050114915.1 Gemmatimonadales bacterium
CCGGCTGGCCAGCCGGCACCCGAGCGGCGTGCAACTCGACAGCGCGGCGAACCGTGCCGTGTCGGACTCGGCGCTGGGGAAGCACGCGGGGATCCCGGTGCGGACGTTCACGGTAGCCCGGCCGGGTCCGCTGCCGATCACGCTCGCCGTCTCCGACGCCGCCCGACAGGGTGTCGGGGCCTGGATGCAGGACACGGTGGTCGTGCCCCGGGCCCTGCCGATGCCGACGATCAGCGACATCGCCGTCGCCCAGGAGGAGGGCGGCGAATGGACCCGCGACGGGGAGACGTTCCTTCGTGTCTCCCCGGACCACGTGACGAGCCCGGCGGGGGACATCCAGGTGTACTTCGAGGTGTACGGCGTGCGGCGGACAGCGTCCTACGACGTCGAGATCCGGCTCACGCAGCAGGAGTCGCCCGCCGCGGCGTTCGCACTCGATGCCGCGGACGTGCCGTTCCGGCTCGGGTTCGCCGCGCGGATGCCGTACGATCAGATCGGCCGGCACGCGCTGCGCCTCGATCTGTCGGACACGCCGCCGGGGAGCTACACCCTGATCGTCCGGGTCCGCGACGAGGACACCGGCACCCGGAGCCTGCCCTCCGTCACCCCGATCGTCGTGGCGCGCTGAAGCCGGAGCTCGGGCTCACTCCCCGCCGGCGAGGAACGCCGACTCCGCGAGAGCGGGTCGCGCACGGAGCGCTTCGAGAAGCGCAGCGGCCCGCTGCTCGAATTCGGCCCGGGGGATGTCGTCCCTGCCCGGAGCTCCGTCCGCCTCGCGGTTGTCGGTGAGCAGGTTGCCTTCGATCGCGAAGCCGGCGGGCACGGCGGGGCGAGCGATCGCGGTCTGCTCGCAGTAGGGCTCGCCGCTGTCGTAGCGCGGGTTCTGCCCGGACTTCACGACGAGATTGTCCCGCAGGTCGCCCGGGGCGGGGGCCGCCTCGCCCGTGTCGTAGATGTTGACCCCGCAGGCTCCGGTCTCGTACACGGCGTTGCGCTCGATGACGGCTCGCGGCGTACCCCGATCGGCGTCCCACATCACGATGCCCCAGGTGAGCACGTCCTCGACCACGTTCTCCCGAATCTCGGCCTCCGCGTCGACGAACACGCCGATCCCCTTCCAGTAGCGGGTGACGCGATTGCCCTCGACGGTGGCCCGGGCGTTCCACGTGAGGCCGATGCCGACGCCCCGGCCGCCGCCGAGTTTCGCCCCGGTCGCCTTGTCGACGCCGTCGATCAGGTTGTTCCGCAGGGTGCCGCGCGCGTCGCGGTACATCGCCACGCCGTCCCACGAGTTTCGCACGATCCGCGAGTCGGTGAGCGTCAGGTCGCCGCCCTCGCGGACGGCGATCCCCATCACCCCCGAGATCGTGTTCGCCACCACGGCCGAGTCGCCGAGGTTGTCGCGGATCACGGCGTGGTCTACGTGCACGTCGCCATCCCGCACGATGACCGCGGCGCTCGTGGCTTCGCCGACCGTATCGCGGCGGGTGTCGGTCACCGTCAGGTTGTGGAGACCGCATCCCGCGCAGCCGTCGAACACGATCCCGTACCCGGCCCCGGTGTGGATCACCACGTCGCCCGGCGTGTCTCCGGCTCCGACGAGCTCGACCCCGCGGCCCGACAGCACCAGGCCGGCCGTCGCGGACACGGTGTGGTCCGGATCTTCGCAGTTGCCGCACTTCGGATCGGTATAGGCGCGGGCGCGCAGCCAGTAGTGGCCGGGTGCCAGTGAGATGCTGAGCGGCTCTCCGGCGGAATCCGCCGCCAGCAACGCCTCGATCCGGTCCGCCGCCGCGCGCGGGGCGCCGGGGCTCGCCAGCTCCCGAAGGCGCTCGGCCGGGGCGTCGAGGGGCAGGTCCGGCGAGAGTGACGACGGTCCGGCATCCGAGCAGGCCGTGGCCGCGAGCAGGAGGAGTGCGGCGCCGGCTGCACCGTGGGACCGTGTCCGTCTTGGCATCGTGGCGTCCTGGTGGAAACTGGAGATACCGTCAGCGTGCGCGTCAACTTCTAGATGCGCCATCGGGGCGGCAAATGGGCGGCCGTACGTTGCCGCTCCATCCCGCGGCGGAATAACTTTTGCTCTCCTGTCCCGAGTCAGAGATGCACCGATCCCCGAAGAACGGAGGTTTCGATGAAGCGCTCGACGCCCGTCACTCTCGCCGCCCTGCTGGTCGTGACCCTGCCCGCCCTGGCGCGTGCCCAGGAGCACGCGGCGCCGACGCAGACCCTCGACGCTATCGCGACCTTGCATGCGGCCGAGAGCGGCGCCGAGCGCGCGGAGCTCCGCGCTTTCCTCGAGCGCCCCGAAGTCCGCGAGATCGCCGAGAACGGAGGCGTGGACATCAAGACGGCGCAGGCGGCCGTCGCCGCGCTCGACGCCGACGACCTGAACCGCCTGTCCGGACACCTCACCGAGGCCCAGGCGGCGCTCGCCGGCGGTGACACGATCGTGATCTCGACGACCGCGATCATCATCGGCCTGCTCGTCCTCATCGTCATCCTGGTGGCCTGACGGCTCTTCGCACGGCGGGGCGAGCCGGCCTGGCCGCCCTGCTTCTCCTGGCTCTCGCCGCTCCGTCCGCCGGAGGGCTGAGTGCGCAGGAGCCCACCCGCGACGGTCCGCCCGCCGGCCGGGAAATTCTCCCGGCCGGCGCGACCGTCCTCGACGTGCCCTACTTCGCCCAGACGGAGCTCCTGTGCGGCGGAGCCGCGGCGGCGATGGTGCTCCGATACTGGGGGATGGTGGGCGTGCGGGCGGAGGACTTCTCCGGTCTCGTCAGCCGGACGCGCGGCGGGATGCGCGCCGAAGAACTGGCCGAGAGCATCCGGCAACTCGGATGGGAAGCGTTCGCGTTCTCGGGCGGCTTCGCGGAAGCACGCCGGCATCTCAGGCTCGGTCGACCGGTCGTGGCGTTGCTCGAAGTGGACGCCGGACGGTTTCACTACGTGGTCTTCGTCGGCGAAGCCGGTGACCGGCTGATCTTCCACGACCCGGCAGGCTCACCGTACCGGCTGATGGACCGCGAAGAGCTCGAGCGAGCGTGGGGCCCGACGGGGTACCTGGGGCTGCTCGTGCTCCCGCCGCCCGATCGGCAGCCCAACGTCCGACCACCGGCCACCCGGGCCCGCCGTGACTCACTCCCGGCGACCGATCGTGACGCACTTCCCGCCGCGTGCAGGGGACGACTCGACCGCGCCCTGAGCGCCGCGGCGGGCGGGCGGCTGGCCGAAGCCGACGACCTGCTGGCGGGCGGCCCCTGCGCGGACCATCCGGCCTTCCTGCGCGAACGGGCCGGCGTGCGTCTGCGCCGCGGCCGGACCGCCGACGCGGTGGCCCTGGCCCGCCGGGCGCTCGCGGTGCGGCCCGACGACGAGCACGCGGCCCGCACGCTCGCCACCGCGCTCTACGTCCGGGACCGTCCCGACGAAGCGCTCGACGCCTGGAACCGGGCCGACGAGCCGACCGTCGACCTCGT
>JASFRN010000188.1:0-3378 GCA_050114915.1 Gemmatimonadales bacterium
GCGTCGAACTTCCGGTTGCTCTGCCGCTTGACGATCGCGGCGAGGGGCACGCCGCGCGAGGCCAGGTAGGCGCCCGCGATCTCCCAGTTGCCGAGGTGGCCCGTCACGATCAGGGTTCCGACGCCCGACGCCATCCGATCGATCCATTCTTCCAGGGTGTCGTCGGCGCGGCACCGCTCGCCCAGCTCGTCGGTCCCGGCCCCCTGCAGGCGGGCCATCTCGACCATCTCGCGACCGAAGTGCCGATAGGCGTCCCGCGCCGTGCGTTCGACCCAGGCCGCGTCGCGCCCGGGAAACGCCGCTGCGATCTGCCTGCGCACGATCTCCCGCCGGTTCGCCCCGAGCCGGGCGGCGGCCCCCAGCCAGCCTCCCAGGCGAAGCGCCGCCCCGGCCGGTAGGGCGCCGACCGCCCCGACCACGGCCCGCGCGGCCAGGTATTCGGTCGTCTCCCGAAACGGGTTCACGACGCCGCCCGGTGCCGTCGGGGCCGGGCGACACGGCGATACGCGGCCAGCGTGCGGCCCACGAGATCCGCCCCGCCGTGGCGGCGTGCGAAGGCGCGCCCCCGGGAAACGGCGCGCTCGTACCGGCCGCGGTCCGACAGCAGGCCGGCGATCGTTTCGGCCAGCGCCTCGGGATCGCGCGCCCGCACCCGAACAGGCCCCGGCGCGTCGCCGTCGGCGATCGAAGCGCGCGTCGGCATGACGACGGGACGACCCGCCACCATCGCCTCGAGACACGCGCTCGTGAGCTCCTCGTCGAACACCGGCATCACGAACACGTCGACGTCGCACATGTACCGTCTCGCCTCCGGCAGGTATCCGGGCAGGCAGACCCGGCCCTCCAGGCCCAGGCGGTCGATCTGATCTTCCAGCCGGACGCGCTCCGGGCCCCGCCCGAGCACGGCGAGTCGCGCCTCCGGGCACAGGCGCCCGAGCCGGTCCATGGCCCGGAGCAGCGTGTCGTGGTCCCGATGCCGCGTCAGTGCGGTGAACGAGGCGACGAGCCGGTTTCCGGGTTTCGCGCCGATCGCCGTCCGCAACGCGTCCGGCTCCTCCTCGATGTCCGCATCCGCATCGACGCCATTGGGCACGACGACCACGCGGCTCGGTTCGACCCCGGCCGTGACGAGGCCGTGACGGGCGGACGCGCTGGCCGCCAGGACGAGGTCGACCCGGCGCCACCAGCCGGGCAGGCGGGGCACGGAGCTGTAGCGGCGCGCCGCGACGAGCGGCGTGTTCGAGCCGTCGAGAGCCTGGATGTACAGCAGCATCGTCATGGCCGGCCCGTCGTGCGCGTGGAACACGTCCCAATTGCCGCGGACGTAGCGGGCCAGGTGCTGAAGGGCGCGAGGATCGGAACCGGCCGCGTGGGGGAGCGGAATCACCGGCACGCCGAGAGCCTCGCACTCGACGGCCAGGCGGGACGACCCGAGGGTCGCGACCGCCTGTTCGACGTCCGGCTCGCCGCGCAGCCCCTCGACGAGCAGGCGTACCTGGTCCCGCACCGACTGCCATTCCTGGCCGGAGTCGACGTGCAGTATGCGCAACGGAGGGGCGGTCGTGACGGTCATGGCCCCGAAGCTATCCGGCGCCTCGGCGGGCAACAACGGCGGGGAATCGCGCGATACGGCGGCGAGGGGCATACTGGTGGGCATGAGCGCAGCGCCGATGCCTCCCGATCTCGCCGACACCTTCGAGTCGGTTCGCCGCGGCCGGACCAGCGCGATCGTGCGGATCGATTTCCGCCCCGGCTTCGAGGCCCTGGGCCTCGATCGGTCGCCGCACCCTCCCGACGACGCGGAGCCGACGAAGGGAGGCCGCGGCGAGGCGTGGATCGCTTCCCTGCCGACGGGCGACGAGGCGGTCGTCAGGCCCGGGCGCAGGGGCGGCTGGTTCGGACGGCTCGTCCGCCGCCGCTACTTCCTCGGCGACCGGTTCGTCGCGGAGCTCGTGCTCACCGAGCGGCTGCGACGGCGGGGGGCTCCGGTCCCGATGCCCCTCGCCGCCGTACGCCGCGAGCGGCGCGTGGGGTACGAGACCTGGATGATCACGCGGCGCATACCCGCGGCGCGACCGGCCGCCGAGCTCCTCGGCGCGGGTCCGGAGGCGCAGCGCGCCAGCCGGCTCGAGACGCTGGGCTACGCGGTAGGCCGGTTGCACGCCGCGGGTGGCGATCACGCGGACCTGAACGCGTGGAACGTCCTGCTCGATGGTGACGACGCCTACGTCGTGGACCTCGACCGCGGCCGGTTGCGGACGGCGCCTCTCGACCCGGGGCGGGCGGCGGCGAACCTGTCGCGCCTGCGGCGTTCCCTGGAGCGCCTGGGCCTCGATGACGCTCTCGCGGCCTGGTCGGCCTTCGAACGGGGATACGCCGCGGCGCTGCGGCAGGGCGGCGCCGGCCCGGTGCCACCCGAGGACTAGGCTTCTGCCGGCGCGGTCAGCTGCAGGTCGTACAACTGCCGGTACACGCCCCCGGCCGCGTAGAGCTGGGCGTGGCTCCCCTGCTCGACGATCCGTCCTTCCTCGAGCACGAGAATGCGATCGGCATCGTGGACCGTCGACAGCCGGTGGGCGATCACGAACACCGTGCGACCGGCCAGCAATCTCGAGAGCGCCTCCTGGATCAGCTGCTCCGACACCGTGTCGAGCGACGACGTCGCCTCGTCGAGGATGAGGATCGGCGGGTCGCGGAGGATCGCGCGGGCGATGCCGACCCGCTGGCGCTGTCCACCGGAGAGGCGGACGCCCCGGTCGCCGAGCGGTGTGTCGAAGCCCTCCGGCATCTCTTCGATGAACTCGAGCGCATGCGCGGCGACCGCGGCGGCCCGGACTTCCGCATCGCTCCAGCGGTCCGCGGTGCCGAAGGCGATGTTCGAGCGTACGGTGTCGTGGAAGATCACGGTCTCCTGGCTGACGATGCCGTACAGGGCGCGCAACCGGTCCAGGCGAAACTCCCGGGCGTCGATCCCGTCGATCAGCAGGCGTCCCTCGGTCGGATCGATGAAACGGGGGAGGAGGTCGACCATCGTGCTTTTCCCCGCCCCCGAGTGGCCGACGAGCGCGATCACCTCGCCCGGTTCGACCGTGACGTCGATGTCGCGCAGCACCGGCCGGCCGGGCTCGTACGCGAACGTCACGTGGTCGAAGCGAAGCCCGCGCTCCACGCCACGGATCTCCCGGGTGCCGGAATCGGGCTCGGCCTGCTCGTCGAACACCTCGAACACGCGATCGGCGGCCGCGACCGAAATCTGCAGCCGGGCCGGAAAGTCGGCCAGCGTCTTCAGGGGCGACACGAGTTGCAGGGCCAGGGTGATGAAGGCGATGAACGCCTCGGGGGCCATCGTGCCGTCCACGAGTACCATCCGGGCGCCCA
>JASFRN010000189.1:0-3374 GCA_050114915.1 Gemmatimonadales bacterium
CGCCGCCCGTTCCCGCCGGCGTCTCCGGCTCGGGTCGGCCGCCCCCGCCGGCGTCGCTGTCGGCCGTGGCGCCAAGGTCCGACGCGGTCGTCGAGGTCGCCGTCGCGCGGGTTTCGGCGGCTGATCCGCCTCCACCGCCCGCGCCGTCCCCGAGGCTGCGAACGTCGCGCGCCCGCGGACCCTTTTCCATCTCCTCGACCGTGAACTCGACGGGCTCGTCGTCTTCCAGGCTCACGAACCCTTCGCCCTCGATGTCGGAATGGTGGACGAAGATCTCGTCGCCGCTCTCGAGCCGGATGAATCCCCAGCCCTTCTCGCGTGAAAACCACTTCACGGTGCCTCGCTGCCTGTCCATGTGCCACAGGATATGCAACGCCCCGGACGCGCGACAGGGGCGGCACCGGTGCGGAGTGCGAGACTGCCGTGCAGAAACTTGACCACAACATATGGCGGCGCTACAATAGCCGGGCCCCAGATCTTGTGGATTCGGGTTTTCTGCGGGATGAAAGGGGGGGGCGGCCGCGATCGGCGGCCGGCGCCCGGCGGGACTGAACGGGAAGACACATTGCGCTACCTCCCGCCCGTCGATTGCGCTTCGCCTCCAGGCGATGGCGCCGCGCCGCCGCGCCGCCCAACTGCCGACACCCGGACCAGGAGTGTGAAATGGCGGATGGGCTCCAGATCAGTGGAGACGGATCCTTCGAAGTCGATGGAAAGGCCTACCACATCCCCGCGCGTTTCTCACCGCGCGAAGTCTTCAGCTACCGGCGTCTCCTCGAGCCGATTCCCGACGTGCCCGGGGGCACCGAGCTCAGTCTCGAACAGCGATCGGCCCAGAAGGCCTATCTCTTCCGGCGCGCCGCGGCCTGCGTGATCCCCGGTCTCGAGGCCGGAGCGCTCGACGAGCTCACCCTCAACATGCTGACGACGATCCACCGCTGGATCCACGCACATCGGCCCGAGCTGACGGCCGACGTGCGGATGACCGCCTGACCCGAACCGGATTCGTCGGCCCGGGCGGATCGCGCGGGCCGACGAGCTCCCCGCCGCTCCTCCCGCCGTCGCGCCGCTTCCCGGCGCATGCTAAGCTGTGCCGCGAGATTTCTCCTCGCTTCGCAGGAACTTCGAGCCGCAGATATACATGACTGACCAGAGGCCGTTTCGGCGCGCCCGCATCCTCTGCACCATAGGTCCGGCCAGCCGCGACCCCGCCGTTCTTCGGCGGATGATTGCCGCCGGCCTGGATGGCGTGCGCATCAACTTCTCGCACAGCTCCCATCAGGAGGCCGAGGACACGGTGCGCATGACCCGCGCCGCCGCCGAGGAGGCGGGGCGTCCGATCGCCGTCCTCGCCGACCTGCAGGGACCGAAGCTCCGCATCGGCGAGCTGCCCGAGGACCTGCCGATCGAGGAAGGCGGCGAGTACCTCCTCGTCGCGGAGAGCGCGGCCGCCGACGTGCGGGCCGAGAATCCCTCCGTACCCGTGCTGCCGACGAGCTGGGAATCGATCGGGGATGACGTGAAGCTCGGCGACCCGGTCCTGTTCGACGACGGCGCGCTCGCGTTCGAGGTGATCGCCGTCGACGACGGCCGGGTCCGGCTGCGCGCCAACAACGACGGGACGCTCAAGTCGCACAAGGGCATCAACCTGCCCGGCACCGAGCTCGCCGCGCCCAGCCTCACGGAGAAGGACCGCGACGATCTCGAGAAGGCGCTCGAGCTGGAGGTCGATTACGTCGCCCTCAGCTTCGTGCGCCGCGCCCGCGACATCATGGAGCTGCGGGACCTGGTGGACGGCCGCTGTCTGCTGATCGCGAAGATCGAGAAGGAGCAGGCGCTCGACCACCTGGGCGAGATCCTGCGGATCGCGGACGGCGTGATGGTCGCGCGCGGCGACCTCGGCGTCGAGATGGCCTTCGAGGAAGTGCCGATCGTCCAGAAGCGCGTCCTGCGGCTCACCCGCGAGATGGCGAAGCTCGGGATCACGGCCACACAGATGCTGGAATCGATGATCGAGTCGCCGCGGCCGACGCGCGCCGAAGTCTCCGACGTGGCCAACGCGCTCGTCGACGGGACCGACGTCGTCATGCTCTCGGCCGAGACGGCCTCCGGCGCCTATCCCGTCGAGTCGGTGAAGACGATGGACCGGGTGATTCGCCGGATCGAGCGCGAGCGACAGCTCGGCGATCCGAGCATGGACCCCCACCGCGGCGTGCTCTCGCAGGTCCACCACACGGTGGCCGGCGCGATCGCGGGTGCCGCCGCCGAGGCCACGGCGCGGCTCGGCGCGCCGTTCGTCGTCACGCTCACGCACAGCGGCTTCACCGCGTGGGTCGTGTCGGCCCAGCGGCTGCGCGTGCCCATCCTCGCGGTCACCGACCAGCCGATCACCTGGCACCAGCTGGCGCTCGCCTGGGGGGTGATTCCCATCCTCTGCGAGGGCGGGCTCGACTACGACCAGATGGTGGCGGCCGCGTCCGACCACGCGCTCGACACCGAGCTCGGCCGGCCCGGCGACCCGTTCGTCGTGACGGCCGGATATCCGTTCCACGTGCCGGGCACGACGAACTTCATGCGGGTCGAGACGATCGGCGAGGACGAGGAATGAAGCTGACGTTCCTCGGTACGGGCACGTCGTTCGGCGTGCCCGTCGTGGGGTGCGACTGCGCCGTGTGCACCTCCGACGACCCCCGCAACCGGCGTACGCGCCACGGGCTCCTGCTCGAGTCGGAGGCGACCACGCTGCTCGTCGACACGCCCCCCGAGCTCCGTCTCCAGCTCCTGGCGGCGGGCGTCACGGGCGTCGACGCCGTCTACCTGACCCATCCACACGCCGACCACGTACACGGGATCGACGACCTGCGCGTGTTCGCCGTGCACGGCCGCGCCAGCCTGCCCGTGCACGTCGCGTCCCGCTACGAGGACGAGCTGCGGCGCCGGTTCGACTACTTCCTCGGACCTCACGCGCACAGCCAGCCCGGCACAACGATCCCGGGCATCGAGCTCGCGCTGTTCGAGGACCGCGAGGAGATCGAGGCGGGCGGGATCCCCCTGACCACGATCGCGTTCCCGCACGGCAGCTACGACAGCTACGGCTTCCGGACCGGCGACCTGGCCGTGATCGTCGACGCGAAGCGGGTCCCGGAGGACGCGTGGGAGCTGCTCGAGGGGGTGCGCACCCTGGTGATCAACGCGCTCTGGTTCGGGAAAACGCACCCGACCCACTTCAACGTCGAACAGGCGATCGAAGTGGCCCGCAGGCTCGGTGCCGAACGCACGTGGCTCACCCACCTGACGCACCGGATCGATCACGCGGACGCGGAGAGCCGGTTGCCCGACGGGGTCCGGCCGGCGTACGACGGCCTGACGATCGA
>JASFRN010000190.1:0-3371 GCA_050114915.1 Gemmatimonadales bacterium
GAGGACGTCACCGACCAGACCGCGATCGACAGCCGGCTGATCGGGCTCGACGGCACCCCGAACAAGGGCCGGCTGGGCGCGAACGCGTTGCTCGCCGTGTCGATGGCGGCCGCGCGGTGCGGGGCGGCGGTGCGCGAGCTGCCCCTCTACCGGCACCTCGGAGACGGGACGACGCTGCCGGTGCCGCAGATGAACATCGTGAACGGCGGCGCCCACGCGAACAACGACATCGACATCCAGGAGTTCATGGTCGTGCCGGTCGGCTTCGACAGCTTCTCCGAGGGCCTGCGGGCGGGCGTCGAGGTGTTCCACGCGCTCGTCCGCGGCCTCGCCGACCGGGGAATGTCGACGGCCGTGGGGGACGAAGGTGGGGTGGCGCCGGACCTCGGCTCCAATCGCGACGCGCTGGACGCGATCATGGCGGCCATCGAGTCGGCCGGCTATCGGCCGGGCGAGGACGTCGCGCTGGCGCTCGACGCGGCAGCCACCGAGTTCTTCGATGCCGACGCCGGCGAGTACCGGTTCGAGAGCGCGGCCGAGGCCGGCGCGAAGACCGCCGACGAGCTGATCGAGATGTACGGCGCGTGGATCGACGCCTATCCGATCGTCTCGATCGAGGATGGCCTCGCGGAGGACGACTGGGCGGGCTGGAAGCGGCTCACCCGGGCGCTCGGCGATCGGGTGCAGCTCGTGGGCGACGACCTGTTCGTCACGAACGTGCGTCGGCTGGAGCGGGGGATCGGTGAGGGGATCGGCAACTCGATCCTCATCAAGCTCAACCAGATCGGCACCGTGACCGAGACGCTCAGCGCGATCGGGCTGGCGCGGCGCTCGAGCTACGCCTCGGTGATCTCGCATCGGTCGGGCGAAACGTGCGACACGTTCATCGCGGACCTTGCGGTGTCGACCGACGCGGGCCAGATCAAGACGGGCTCCGCCTGCCGCGCCGAGCGGGTGGCGAAGTACAACCAGCTCCTCCGCATCGAGGAGGCGCTGGGCTCCGAGGCCAGGTATCCGGGACGGACGGTCTATGCATGAGCGACTGAGACGCTGGGGATTCAGGGCGCTGATCGTCGGGCTGGTGGGCGTGGGGCTCGCCTATGCCACGTTCGGCGGGGTGTACAGCGCCTTCGACCTCCGCGCCATGAAGCAGGACAAGCTGGCGCTCCAGGACAGCGTGTTCCGGCTCGAGACCGTCACCGATTCCCTCGTGCAGCGCGGTGACAGCCTGGTGTCCGATCCAGCAGCGATCGAGCGCGTGGCGCGCGAGGAGCACGGCTACATCCGCGACGGCGAGCTCCGGGTCCGGTTCGTACCGGGTGCCGCCGCCGACTCAGGGGCCGCGAAGAACTGAGCCGGGAGGCGGTCAGCGGCGCAGCAGGTCGCCGAGGCCACCCGCGATGAGCGAGGTGACGTCGGTGAGCGCCGCGGTCAGCGCCAGCCGCCCCCGCGGGATCGCGAGGTACCGCGACGTCCACTCCGGGTCGAACTTCTCCTTGTACTGGCGCAGGCCGCGGAAGTTGTAGAACTGTTCGCCGTACCGGAACAATAGCGCCCCGGCCCGATTCCACAGCGGCGCCAGCGCCTGCGTCGACTGCTCCGGCTCCAGGCCCGACATCGGCGCCATCCCGAGGCTGAACGCGCCGTAGCCCTCCGAGGTGCCCCACAGCATCGCCTGGATGAACAGGTACTCCATCACCCCGTCCGGGGCGCGTTCCGGGTCGAAGCGCATCAGGTCGCACGACAGCTCCGCCCGCGCGATCGGACGCGCCGGGACTCCCGGCAGGCGGTCGTTCGCCCACAGGTTCGTGAACGCGACGATCCCTTCGGGCCCTCGCACGAGCGCGACGGGGAAGTTCCGGAGGTACGCTTCGTCGAAGCGACCCAGCGAGAAGCCCTTCTCGGTCACGTTCTTCGCCGCGAGCCACGCGTCGGACACCCGTCGCAACTCCGGGAGGACCGCCTCGACCTCCCCGGGGAGTAGAACCTCCATCGCGCAGCCGGCCGACTCGACCCGGCGCACCGTCTGGCGCAGACGGCGCCGCGACCCGCCCTCGAGCGAGAACTCGGCCAGCGGCACGCTCGCGTCCTCGCCGAGCTTGTACAGCGCGAGGTCGAGCTCGAGCATGAGCGGCAGCTCGTCCTCGGTCACCTCGTAGAACACGGCCCGGGCGCCGGCGGCCTCGGCCGCGGCCCGGAACGCCCAGGCGAGGGATTCGCGCGTCGGCTTCGGTCCGAACGGTCCGCCCATCGCGATCCAGCTGTTGCCCTGCGCCGCGTACATGACGAAGCCGTCCGCCGGATCGCCGGCCGCGACGTCCGGCGGGAACAACAGTCGCTTGTCGCCGAGAAGGGCGAGATTGGCCTCCGTCGCCGGGCAGTTCGCGATCACCTCGCGAGCCCGGTCCAGCACTTCCGGCGTCGGAGGTGCGCCGATCGCGGTCGGTGTACTGCGCAGCAGATGAGCCAGGCCGGCGGTCACCACCACCGCCGCGGCCCCGGCCATTCCACGCAGGAACCGGGGAGCGTCGGCCTCGAATGCGAACTTCCACCACAGGTCGCCCGCGTACGCCACGTGCCGGAACGAGAACAGGCCGACCCACAGCGTTCCCAACAACACCACCGTCACGGCCAGCAGCCAGCCGGGTGACGCCGGTCCGCCGAACAACGCGCTGCGGCGGGAGAAGTAGCGTCGGCAGGGGAGGAGGAACGCGAGAGCGACCAGCAGAATCGTGGCTTCCTCGTAGTCCACGGCTCGAACCAGGCTCGCCACGGCGCCGATCGCCAGCAGGCCCACCGCGAGCCAGTACGCACCGTCCCGGCGCCGCCAGAGTCCTCCGGCCACGACGAGCAGCGCCGTTCCGATCATGCTGGCCGCGAAGTGCGACGCCTCGATCGCGCCGAGGGGCAGGGCCCGTGACAGCCAGGCCATGCGAGAGCCCTCCGCCGGCAGCGCGCCCGTGACCAGCAGCACGGCGCCCGCGCCGAACGTGGTGGCGGCGAGCGCGCGGGGAACCAGCACGGGCAGCCAGCGGCCCACCGACGCGCCGAGCGAGGTGAGTCGACCCCGGACGGCCGCGCGACGCCGGGCCGCCGCCATCCCGACGAGAGCCACCACGGCGGCGCCGAACGGAAGGAAGTAGTAGATGCCGCGGTACGCGACGAGCGCCCCGACGAGAACCGGCGCGGAAACGGCCGGGGCGAGCAGGGCGACGAGAATCCCGTCGAACACCCCGAGGCCGCCCGGGACGGTGCTCACGACCCCCGCGATCGCCGCGAGGAGGAAGGCCGAGAGCAGGTGGCCGGGCGTGACGCCCGCATCGGCCGGAAGCAGGGTCCAGAGGACGCTGGCCGCGAGCACGAGGTCTGCC
>JASFRN010000191.1:0-3305 GCA_050114915.1 Gemmatimonadales bacterium
CGCACGGTCGACTTCCGCAATACCGTCGTGATCATGACGAGCAACATCGGGAGCACCTCGATCCTCGACATGAAGGACGAGCCGTGGGAGCTGGTCGAGACCCGCGTGCTCGAGGCGCTGCGTGGCCATTTCCGGCCCGAGTTCCTCAATCGCGTCGACGAGATCCTCGTGTTCCGTCCGCTCGAGGAGAAGGACCTCGAACGGATCGTCGACCTGCAGCTCGAGCGCCTGGCCCGGCGGCTCCGCGAGCGCGAGATCGAGCTCGAGTTCACGCCGGGCGTGCGGGCGAAGATTGCGGAGGAGGGGTACGATCCGGCGTACGGGGCGCGGCCCATCAAGCGGGCGATTCAGCACCTCGTGTCCGATCCGCTGGCGCTGGCGTTCCTCGACGGGGCGTTCGGCGACGGGGACCGGGTTCGCGCGGAGCTCGACGACGGCGAGATCGGCTTCCGCCGCGTGGGCGCCGCCGGCTCCGTGGCCGCCGAGCGGGCCCGGGCTCATGCCGAACCGGAAGGGCCCGCGTCCGACGCCGAGCCGGCCGCGGAACCGGAGGCCGAGCCCGAATCCGAGCCGTCCACGGCTTGACCCACGCCTCCCGGCGGACAGATTGAGCGCCGCCCGGCGGCCTCGCGCCGCCACGTTCGATCACCGCACCGGGAGGCCGGCGTGACGCCACGCCACGCAGCACCACGAATCCTCGGAAAGCCGGCCGCCACGTCCGCCGCGCTGGCCGCGGTCGCGATTCTGTTCAGCGCCTGCGGGGGCGGCAACCGCGCTCCCGACGTGCGCCCTCCGGTCGAGGGCTATGGCGCCGTCTCGTCCGACGCCGCGGTCACCCGCTTCCTCGACGCCGCCCAGTCCGAGAACTATCCGGGGATGTGGGCGGTGTTCGGAACGAAGGACGGTCCGTCGATCGAGCGCTTCGGCGTCCAGGAGATCGAGCCGCGGATGGTGGTCCTCTCCCGCCTGCTCAAGCACGAGACCTACGAGCTGAAGCTCGCCAACCTCGCCGGCCTCGGCCCGAACCGGGCCCGTTACGAGGTGCGGATGACGGGGACGCGAAAGGGAAACGTGACCGTGCCGTTCATCGCGGCCCACGACGCGCGCGGCCGGTGGTACGTCGAGCAGCTCGAAGCGGACCGGCTGAGCGGCGGCGGGGCCCTGAACTGACCCGCTACCCCTCCGACAGCTCCACCAGCGTACCGGAGGTCGTCTTCGGATGCAGGAAGGCGACCCGGTGGCCCCCGGCTCCCTCGCGGATCCGCGGGGCGAGGACCTGCATCCCCCGGGCCTCGCAGCGCTCGAGGGTCGCCTCGAGATCCGCCACCGCCAGGCAGACGTGGTGCACGCCCGGCCCCCGCCGTTCCAGGAAGCGCGCGACGGGGGATTCCGGGCCGGTCGGCTCGAGGAGCTCGATGCGGCCGGAGCCCTCGCCGAAGAAGGCCACGCGGACCGCTTCGCCGGGAACTTCCTCCTCGCCGGAGACGTTCATTCCGAGCAGGGCGGAGAAGGCCGGGACGGCTTCTTCGAGGGAATTGACCGCGATTCCGATGTGGTCGATCTTGTTCACGACGGAAACGTAGACGTACGCGTCGAGATAATCCACCAGCAATCATCAAAACAGCGTCGAGGAGCCGTACATATGTCCAACGAACATCTGCTGGAGCTCACGGACGACAGTTTCGCCACGGAGATCGAGCAGAGCGAAGGCCTGGCCATGGTCGATTTCTGGGCCGAGTGGTGCGGTCCGTGCCGCGCCGTCACGCCGGTCATCGAGTCCCTGGCGGCGGAATACGCCGGCAAGGTGAAGGTGGCCAAGGTCGACGTCGACTCGAACCGCCGGGTGACCGAGCGCTTCAACGTGCGCTCGATTCCGAGCATTCTGTATTTCAAGGACGGGGAACTCGTCGAGACCGTGGTCGGCGTCCGCTCGAAGAGCCAGCTGGAGCAGCTGATCCAGGCGCACGCCTGAGAGGTCCGCGCACCTGCGCGCCGTGGGCGCCCTCCGTCCCGAAGCGGCGGAGGGCGCTTTGCGTTTGCGTTCGACCGAGCCGTCTCCACCTGAACCCCGGCGGGAGCCGATGACTGCCTGATGTCCGAGAGCGCCGGAACCCTCTACCTGGTCGCGACCCCGATCGGCAACCTCGCCGACCTGTCCCCGCGCGCGCTCGACGTCCTCGGCAGCGTACCGGTCGTCTACGCTGAGGATACTCGCCGGACGCTGAAGCTCGTCCGGCACTTCGACCTGCAGACTCGCCTGGTCTCCCTGCACGAGCATAACGAGCGGGAGCGGATCGGCGAGGTGCTCGAAGCGCTCGGCGCCGGCGCGGACGTGGCCCTCGTCACGGACGCCGGCACGCCCGGCGTCTCCGACCCGGGGGCGGCCCTCGTGCGGGCCGTGGCCGATGCGGGACACGCGGTCGTCCCGGTGCCCGGGCCCTCGGCCGTGCTGGCGGCGCTCGCCGCCTCGGGGTTCGGCGCCGACCAGTTCGCGTTCTTCGGCTTTCCCCCGCGCGGCGGATCGGAGCGAACGGCCTGGCTCGACCGCTGCCGCCGCACGGACGTCACGGTCGTGGCGTTCGAGTCCCCGAATCGAGTCGGACGGCTGCTGTCGGACCTGTCCGACGCGGGGTTGTCGGGCACCCCGGCGTGCGTGTGCCGGGAGCTCACGAAAGTCCACGAGGAGGTGCGTCGTGGAACGGTGGCGGCGCTGGCCGACTATTACCGGGGAGCGGACGTACGCGGCGAGGTGACGCTCGTGCTCGACAGGGCGCACGGCGAGGAGGCCGACGCGGCCGGACCGGCGGCGGGCGCAGAGGCGCCCGGGCCGTGGATCCGGGTCGAGGACGCGGCGCGCGGGCTCGCCCGCGAGCTCGCGGCGCGCGGCGCGTCGACGCGCGAGATCACCGACGCGCTACGCCGGGATCTGGGGATGGCGCGCAATGCCGCGTACGAGACGGCGCTGGCCGCCGCGCAAGGATCGGGTGACGACGAGGGGCCGGAGGAGGGGAACGAGGAGAGATGAGCAACGCACAACAGAGTGCCGAGCTGGGCCGTGTCGGTCGCCTCGCCGCTCGCGTGCGGCTGGCGCTCGGCATGGCCACGGCCGCGCTGGTCGTCTCGGTGGTCGCCGTCGCGATCGCCGTCGCCGCGCTGCTCCCCGAGGCGGCCGTGCACCAGCCGGGCTCGTGGATCCCTCTCGGTCTCGCCGGGCTGGCGGTGGCGGGCGGCGTGCTCGTCACGCTCCTGGCCCGGCGGCAGCTCGACGCGAATCGTGAGGCGGCCCTCGTCCCGGAAGTCGAGCG
>JASFRN010000192.1:0-3234 GCA_050114915.1 Gemmatimonadales bacterium
CACGTTCTCCACGTACCGCAGGAACGAGAACTCCGGACGGCCCCGCTCGTCCCGCGCCAGGTGCGCCTGGTTCGGCACGTAGTAGTAGTCCGAGCCCGGCTCCATGTCCGGGCCCAGCGTCGGGTACAGCGTCAGATCCCCCGCCGTCACCGGAGCGTCCAGCAACACCTGCTGGCCCCGCAGCATGCCCGGGAGCGCCAGCAGCAGTGCCGTCAGCAGGAGCGACTCCACCGCGCGATGGATCGAGCTTCTCGTGGTCGACATGCCTTCCATGCTGGTCACTCCTGGGGGGGATCGAGGAAGAGGATGGGGTTGGAGGTGCGCTGGCGGCCCGTGGTCTCCGAGCGCTGATTCCCGTAGATCCACGTGATCTCGTACTCGTACTCCGTCTCGCCCACCGGCAGCAGCACGTCGGCCGTCCCCACCGTCTCGCCCCGCCCCGGCCGCAGCGTCAGCTCCGAGAACCGCTCCTCGTCTCCCGCCGCGTAGTACAGGTGCGCCGTCACCGCCCGCACCCCTTCCAGCGCCGCCGGATCGCCCTCCAGCTCCACCGTCCGCCGGATGTACGGTGGCGCCAGCGTCACCGCCCCCGTCTGCGTCGACTCCCACGGCTCCTCCACCGTCAGCCCGTTGAACAGGCTCCACACCGTCCGGTACTCGAAGCGCATCCACTCGTCCCGGCTCTCTTCCCCGCTGAACCCGTAGATCAGCCGGAACTCGTTGCCCTCTTCGTTGAACTCCTGCCGCCGCACCGTCAGCTCTTCCCGCACGTCCGGCCCGCGCCGCAGCTGCACGTTCACGAAGTTCACGAACTGCCCGAAGTCCGCCGCGTTGAGCCCGTCCAGCTGGAACGCCACCTCCCGCTGCCGGAACAGCGGCTGGTCCAGGTTCACCTGCCGGAAGATGTCTTCGTCGTCCTTGTAGCGGCTCAGGTCCCCGATCGGCTCCTCGAACGGAATCACCTGCGTGCCCGCCATGTACTTGTTCATGTCCAGCGTGAACGTCCCCCGCTGCCTCACCTTCCGCAGCTGCAGCGCCGCCACCACCGCGAAGCTCGGCTTCGACGACGACGCCCCGCCTCCGCCAGCCTCGCCGCCGGCTGCATCGCCGGCGCCGGACGCCATCTGCCCGTCATCCACGGTCGTGGGCTCTTCCACTCGTGGTTCGAGCTGCGGCAACCCGTCGGCGATCTTCGCGTCGGCGAGTGCGAGGATAGCCGCCCGCGCCAGTTCCCGGTGGCCGCGACGATTCGGATGGAAAGCTCCGAGGCCCCACTGTCGTACGACCTGGGTGAGGATGCCGACCCACCAGGAATCCCCCCCGCGCAGGCTCTCGCGTGGACAGTAGCTGTGCTTCTGGAACTCGGGCAGGTGATTGTCGATCAGGTGCCACCCGAGCGCCTTCGCCCGTTCCCGTTGCAGATTCTGAAGCGGCACCACGACGTGCTCGCTGGCCCAGCCCCACATGCGGGGACCAGCGGGCAGATAGCATCCTGCGATGATCCGCGCCCCTCCCCAACCGCTACCCTGACGCTTCCGGCCAACGAGGGGATCGGGATACACCAGCAGGAATACCCGATCCGACGAAATGCCCATGGCTTCCAGACTGCTATCGACCTTCGCGTAGGAGCCCTTTGGCCCGTCCAGTCGAGCGACGCGCGCCTTCAGTGAATCGGTCGCGGCCCCGCCCGGGCAGTCGCCGGGAAACAGACACTCGATGACGATGTCCGAGAATCCGATGTCGTTGCCGCCCCCCGTCATCAGTACTGCGTCGGGTGTGCGGCCGGCGGCTTTGATCAGTGCCTTCAAGCGCTCGAGCTGAGGCTGGCGATCGACGCCCCGATCGGTGAACGACTGAAGAAGGCCGCGGTTCAGTTCTCCACCGGAGCAGGCCAGAAAGCTCAGGCGGACTTCCTTTTTCAAATGCTCGGAGATTTCCTGGGCGACGACGAACGGCCATCCGTACTTGCTACGATGGCATTTCTCGTCGTCCATCCACTTCCAGGCGTTGATCGGCACGCCGATCGTCGTCGGGTTGCCCTCGCCCGACGAGAAAGAGTCACCGAGGGAGGCGATCCAGAGATCGTCCGAGCCGATCGAAGAAGCGGCATCTGTGTTCTGGGCCTCCACGACGCGCGGCTCGGAAGAGCGCTTGGGATCGTCGCTCGCTGCGTCTTCTCCTCCCGATTCCGCCGATTCGCCAGCGTCCGCCGAACGCTCCGCATCAGCCGTGACAGACCGGTTACCGACCGCGGCTCCAGTCTCTCGACCGCCGTCTGCGTCGCCGGAGGTCGTCGCGCCCCGAGGCAGCTGGAAGGCATACAGCCCGACCTGTCGTTCGAAGGCGAGTTTCCGCCCGTCCAGCTCGTCGATCTGGTCTTCCGCATAAGAGCGCAGCACTTCGTTGTCGTCGCGCAATGCTTTCAGGTCGGCCGCTGCGTCCTCGGACAGGTTCGGATGTGTAGCGGCGAACTCGTCGAGCTCCGTCGCGATCATGTCCGCTACGGCCTTGCGCGCCTGAACGTAGTCGAGGGCTGCTCTCGCTTTTCCCAGCTCCCTGGTCCGTGGATCTGTATCCGCCCGCTGCACGATTTCCGGATCGATGCGCGATCGGAGATTCTCGGCATCCCGCCGCTTTCCCCGAATCCTGTCTTCCAGTGAACCGAGTTCGTCCTCGTACGACGCGACGACCTTCCCCTGAAGCTCTTCGAGCTTGTCGTACACTGCCGCCCGATCCTTACTTCGCAGTTCTCGCGCCCACTCCGCCGCCTGCTGCTGTCGAGCTCGTCCGTCCTGGATACGAGTCCGGAAGTCGTCCGCGTAGTCGGACAGAGAATTCGCTTCCGCTGCCTCGGCGGCCGCCCAGTAGGCGAGCCGCAGGTTCTCCGGCAACTGGTCCTTCGAGTCCTCTGCCTCGCCGGCCTTTGCCTCGCCGGGCGACGGTACGGCCTGGTCGCCGGCTGGAGTCTCCGATGATTCTGCGGAGGCCGAGGCGTCCGAGTCGGAAGCACCCGCCTTCTGGGCGTTGGACGAAGGATCGTCATCGGAGGACGCATCCGCGGGCTTGTCGTCGGCCTTGTCGGCGGTGGGCTTATCGGGGGTCGGTTTCGGCGCGGGCTTGGCCGCGGGGCGGGCGGCGCGGGCCACCTGCTCGGCCTTGCCCGCCTCCTCGCGCGCCGTCTGCAGCATCTTCGTCGCCCGGTCCAGCAGCCCTCCGCCCCCTGCCTGCCCCGCC
>JASFRN010000193.1:0-3112 GCA_050114915.1 Gemmatimonadales bacterium
TCGAGTCCCGAGGCCGCGAACGCCTTCCTCAAGCTCCTGGAGGAACCCCCGGAGGACACGCTCATCGTGCTGACGTCGAGCCGCCCGGGCTCCCTGCTGCCGACGATCCGGTCGCGAGTCCTGGCGGTGCGGGTTACGCCGGCGGCTCCCGAGGAGGCGGCCGAGTGGCTCGAGCGCCGCGCCGGTCTTCCCGGTCCGACGGCGCGCGAACTGGCCCGGCGGGCACAGGGGGCCGTCGGCGCGGCCCTCCGGCTGGCCGAGGGAGAGGCGGCGGACGTCGACGACGCCTGGCGCTTCGTCCGCTGCGCGGCCACCGGCGGCGCCGCCCGGCGGTTCGCCCAGGCCGCCTCGTTCCCGCCGAGCGGCGCGCGTGGTCCGTTCACACTCCTGCTCGATCGCGTGGAGGAAGTGTTGCGCGAATGCATCACCCGCACGACGAATAGTGTGGAGTTCGGGTGGCACCCGGCTCCCGACGACCCGGCCGCCCCACTGGCCGACCTCCCGGTGAATCGGTTGATTTCCTGCATGGATCACGTGGAACGGGCCCGCCGTGCCGCAGCCGGCAACGGGAACCCGCAGGCGATCGCGGCGGTTCTGCTCTCCGAACTGGCCCGCGAGTTGCGCCCTCCGACGCCACGAAGCCGGAACGCCGCGCGAGGGCGCGTGTAACTGGAGCCGTCATGGACCACGACCGGTTGACGCATCTGGATGCGGAGGGCCGCGCCCGGATGGTGGACGTGGGCGACAAGCCCGTGACCCGGAGGCGCGCGATCGCCGAAGGCGTGATCCGGATGTCCCCGGACACGCTCGCGGCGATCCGCGACGGAGACGTCCCGAAGGGCGACGTCCTGGCCGTGGCGAGACTCGCCGCCATCGGGGGCGCGAAGCGGACGGCGGAGACTATACCGCTGTGCCATCCGCTGCCCCTCACCTCCGTCGAAGTGGACGTCGACTTCGAGCAAGCGGAGCCCGAACCGGGACTCCGCATCACCGTGGAAGCCGCCGTCGAAGCCCGTACGGGCGTCGAGATGGAGGCCCTCTGCGGAGTGAGCGCCGGTTTGCTCGCCGTGTACGACATGTGCAAGGCTCTGGACCGCGCGATGGAAATCGGCGAGGTTCGACTCGTCGCCAAGGAGGGTGGCCGAAGCGGCCGGTGGCGGCGCGATGAAGCGCAAACGAAGCGGGAGACAGAATAGATGAGCATGAGCGAGAATCGAGGCCGGACGACCGGTGCCGGCACGCCGGCGCCGCTCGACGGGATGCGCAGCGCCGAGCGCGCCGCACACCGGCGACGCGGACTGGCCGTAACCGGCCTCGCCGCGCTGGGCCTGGCCGCGCTGTCCGCGGCCGCCACCCGCGTGGCGATGTCACCGCGGCTGCACGCGCTCGAGGCGCAGGTTGCCGCGGCGCGCGCGGAGACGCGCGACGCGCTCAGCGACCAGGCGGTCCTCGAACAGGAGCTCGAGCGGACGCAGACGATCGTCCGGTACTCGGCGGAGTTCGGTATCCCCGCCGACCTGGCCGGCGCGATCCAGGAGGCGGCGCTTCGCGAAGACCTCGAACCCGACGTGGCCTTCCGGCTCGTGTCGACGGAATCCGGTTTTCGTCAGCGCGCGATCAGCCCCGTCGGCGCCGTGGGCTACGCGCAGGTGATGCCCGCCACGGCATCGTGGCTGGAACCGGGCGTGACGGAAGGCGACCTTTTCGACCGCGACACGAATCTGCGACTCGGCTTTCGCTACCTCCGCATGCTGCTCGACGAATACGGCGACGTGCGCCTCGCGCTGCTCGCCTACAATCGCGGACCCGCCGTCGTGAGCTCGATGGTGGCGCGGGGTGAAGACCCCGCGAACGGCTACGCGCGGACGATCCTCGGAACGGAATGAGCGCACCCATGGATCGAGCCGGAGAGCTGCTGGCGCGCATCGAGTCTCACGACGCCGTGGTCGGCGTCATCGGGCTCGGATACGTCGGGCTGCCGCTCGCCGTGGCCTTCGCCGAGGCGGGCCTGCGGACGCTGGGCTTCGACATCAACGCGGACGTGGTCGCGCGGATCAACGAGGGTGACTCGCACATTCTCGACGTCGCCTCGGCACGCCTCGCGGCGCTCGCCGGCGCCGGGACCCTCGAGGCCACCGGTGACTTCGGACGCCTCGAGGAAGCGGACGCGATCGTCATCTGCGTCCCCACGCCCCTGTCGAAGACCGACGATCCGGACATGTCCTACATCTTCGCGGCCACGGATTCCGTCCGGGAGCACCTGCGGCCCGGGCAGCTCGTCGTGCTGGAGTCGACGACCTATCCCGGGACGACTCGCGAGATGGTACAGCCGCTGCTGGAAGAGACCGGCCTGGCGGCCGGCGTCGACTTCTTCCTGGCGTTCAGTCCCGAGCGGGTCGACCCCGGGAACAAGCAGTGGCACATCGAGAACACGCCGAAGATCGTCGGCGGCCTGACCCCCGATTGTCACCGGCTGGCCGTGGCCCTGTACGGCGAGGCGCTCGAGCGGATCGTCGAGGTCTCGAGCCCCGAAGCGGCCGAGCTGGCCAAGATCCTCGAGAACACCTTCCGCGCCGTGAACATCGGCCTGGTGAACGAGATGGCGGTGATCTCCGATCGGCTCGGCATCGACGTATGGGAGGTCATCGACGCCGCGGCGACCAAGCCATACGGCTTCATGCGCTTCTTTCCCGGGCCGGGCCTGGGCGGCCACTGCATCCCGGTGGACCCCCATTTCCTCGCCTGGAAGATGAAGACGCTGCATTACCGCACACGGTTCATCGAGCTGGCGGCGGAGATCAACGCGGAGATGCCACGATACGTGGTGGAGCGGGTGGCCGAAGCCCTGAACCGCGTGAAGAAGCCGCTGAACGGCAGCGCCGTCCTGCTGCTCGGGATGTCCTACAAGCCCGACGTCGACGACGTGAGGGAGAGCCCGGCGTTCGACATCGTTCAGCTGCTGCGGCAGCGGGGAGCCCACGTCGAGTTCCACGATCCGTACGTGGACAGCGTGCGGATCGACGACGGCGTCGAGCACTCCGTGGAGCTGACGGCCGACCGGCTGGCGGCGGCCGACGCGGTCGTGATCACGACCGATCACCGCTGCGTCGAC
>JASFRN010000194.1:0-3112 GCA_050114915.1 Gemmatimonadales bacterium
TTCCGGATCAACCTGCTCGACACCCCGGGTCACTCCGACTTCTCCGAGGACACGTACCGGGCGCTCATGGCCGCGGACAGCGCGATCATGCTGCTCGACAACCGGAAGGGCGTCGAGGCGCAGACGCGAAAGCTGTTCAGCGTCTGCCGGAAGCGGCGCCTGCCGATCTTCACCTTCGTGAACAAGTGCGACCGCGAGGGCGAGGATCCGTTGAAGATCATCGACGACACGCAGGAAGATCTCGGGATCCGGGCGTTCGCCGCCGCGTGGCCGATCCGCCACGAAGGCCGGCTCGTGGGCGTGTACGACCGGCTCGGCCAGCAGGCCGTGTTCTACGCGCGCACGGAGGACCACGGGCAGTCGATTCCGCCGGCGACCCGCGTGGCGCTCGACGACGAGTACGTCGACGAAGCCCTCGGCGCCGACGGCGCCGCGAAACTGCGCGAGGACGTCGCGCTGCTCGAGATCGCGGGCGAGCAGCCGAGCGCGGAAGAAGTGGCGGCCGGCGAAGCCACCCCCGTGTTCTTCGGCAGCGCGCTCACGAACTACGGAGTCGACGTGCTGCTCGAACGCTTTCTCGCCGCGGCGCCCCCGCCGGCGCCCCGCGAGAGCTCGAAGGGCGTCATGGACCCCGTCGAGACGCCGTTCTCGGGTTTCGTGTTCAAGGTGCAAGCGAACATGGACCTGCGGCACCGCGACCGGGTCGCGTTCCTGCGGGTCTGCTCCGGGCAGTTCGAGCCCGGGGCCGAGGCGACGGTGTCGCGCACCGGAAAGACGATCCGGCTCGCCCAGCCGCAGGAGTTCATGGCGCAGGACCGGGTCCACGCCGAAGAGGAGGTGGTCGCCGGCGACGTCGTGGGATTGCACGATCGAGGCAGCCTGCGGGTGGGAGATACCGTTGCCGTCGGCAATTCGATCGAATATCCCGGCGTGCCTCGTTTCTCCCCCGAGCACTTCGCGCAGATCCGCCTCGAGGACCCGATGCGCCGGAAACAGCTCGACCAGGGGCTGCGGCACCTGGCCGAGGAGGGCACGATCCTGCTGCTGTTCGCGGAGTCGATCACGGGCCCGATCCCGATCGTGGGAGCGGTCGGCCGGCTCCAGTTCGACGTGCTCGTCGACCGGCTGGACCGGGAGTACAACGTCTCGATCGGGCTCGAGCCGCTGCCGTTCCAGGTCGCCCGCTGGGTGACCGGTCCGGGGGCGGAGATCAAGAGCGAGGGCTCGAAGCACGGCCGACGGCTCGTGGAGGACGTCGACGGCCACCCGATGCTGTTGTTCGACACCGAGTGGACGCTGGGGCGTACGAAGGAGCAGAGCAAAGACCTGACCTTCCACGACGTGCAGCCGAGAAAGCGGGGAACATCATGAGCGAGCGCGCGGCCGGTACCTTCGAGGTGAGTCTCACGCCCGTCTCGGCCCCCGACGAGGGACCGACGTTTTTCGGCCGGATGCGGATCGACAAGCGGTTTGCCGGCGATTTGAGAGGAGCCAGCGAAGGCCTGATGCTCGCGGTTCGTACGCCGACCGACGGATCCGCCGGCTACGTCGCGATGGAAGAGGTGACGGGATCGCTGGCCGGACGGCAGGGCACGTTCGTCCTGCAGCACGACGGACTGATGGCGCGCGGAGTCCCGGATCTGCAGGTCCGCGTGGTCCCGGACTCGGGGACGGGCGACCTGGCGGGCCTCACCGGCAGCATGAACATCGAGATCGAGGACGGACGCCACTCGTACGAGTTCTTCTACGAGTTGCCCTAGGCCGAGCCCGCCTCCGTCAGCTCCTGTTCCACGGCTTCCCATTCTTCCATCCGGGCGGCGAGCTCGGTTTCGAGGCGCGCCCGTTCGTCCTCCAGCGTCCGAACATCTCCTCGAGACGTCTCTTCGTAGAACTCCGGACGCGCGAACATGGCGTCGATCTCGGAGATCCGGCCCTCGATCGCTTCGATCCGCGACGTGACGTCGGCGCTTCGGGCGGTCAGCTCGCGTACTCGCCGGGCCGCGTCCCGCGGCCGCGATCCCCCGCCCGGCTCGCCGTTCCGGGATCCCTTTGCCCCTTCGGCGCCTGCATCCTCCGCGCTTCCGCGCTTCCGGCTCCGCGCCTTCAGCACCACTGTGTCGACGTCGAGGTGATCGTCGCCACAGGCGTGCACGTACTCTTCGTACGTTCCCTCGAAGTCCCGAATGCCCCCGGCCGAGATCTCGACGACCCGTGACGCGAGCTGCGACACGAACCAGCGGTCGTGCGACACGAGGATCAGGGTGCCGTCGAAGCCCTTCAGGGCCCCCACGAGCGCCTCGATCGCCTCGAGATCCAGGTGGTTCGTCGGCTCGTCGAGCACGAGCACGTTCGGCCGTTCGATCGCCAGGCGGCAGAACACGAGTCGCGCCGCTTCGCCACCCGACAGGTCTCCGACCCGCTTCTCCGCCTCGTCCCCCGAAAACAGCACGCGCCCGAGCTCGCCACGCACGAATCCCACGGACGGACGATCGCAGTAGCTCGCGATCCACTCCTCGGCCGTCCGGTCCGGCGCTTCGAATTGCTCGTGATGGTCCTGCGCGAAGTAGCCCGGGTGCGCCTCGTAGCCCCAGCGCACCTGGCCCGCGTCCGGTTCGAGCTCGCCCATGACGATCTTCAGCAACGTCGACTTCCCGATCCCGTTCGGGCCCATGATCGCCAGGCGGTCGCCTCGCCTGACCTTGAGATCGACCCCGTGCAGGACCTCGTTGTCGCCGAACGACTTCCGAATGCCCTCGATCGCGAGCACCTCCTTGCCGCTGTGCCGCCGCGGCTCGAACCGGAAGCTCGGATAGCGCCGCGAGCTGCGCGGCAGCTCTTCGAGCCCTTCGGCCTTCTTCTCGATCATCCGGACCCGGCTCTGGGCCTGGCGCGCCTTGCTCGCCTTCGCCCGGAAGCGGTCGACGAACTCCTGGTGGTGGGCGATCGCCTTCTCGCGCTCGGCGATCTCCTTCTCCCGACGCTCGCGCTCCAGCGCCTTGGCGGAGAGGAAGTCCGTGTAGTTCCCCGGGTACAGCGTCACCGTCTCGTAATCGACGTCGAGGATGTGCGTCGCGACGTTGTCGAGGAACCGGTGGTCGTGGGAGATCACGAC
>JASFRN010000195.1:0-3056 GCA_050114915.1 Gemmatimonadales bacterium
CCGGATGGCGGACACCGGGGGGCCGCGGAATCTCCGACGGATGCAAGTTCGATGCTTACTGAGATGTGGTGTCGCTGGACGCCGAGTCGGGGATCGCCGCGGAGTCACGGGAAGCCCCGCGGAGCTTGTTCAGCAAGCCGGCGGCGGCCCCTTCGAGCCGGTCCTTCGCCTGTTGCTCGAGCACATCACGGCCGGCCCCGGTGATGCGTCCACGCAACGACGACGTCAGCGCGTCGGCATCGAGGCCGAAGGTCGGGCTCCGCATCGTGCCGCCCACCGTGAGATGGAGGGGAACCGGGGCCTGGCCACCCTCCCCGCTCGTGACGCGCGACACGAGCTCGCTGACGCCCGCGTGGTCCCGGACGATCGGCGCGTTGCGCAGCAACGCCGGGGGCACGAGCAGGGCGAGGTCGAGGTCCAGCAGGCCGGCCAGGCCCGCCGAGCCGCCGACGGCGCCCTGCACTTCACCGCTCGCAAACGCCCAGTTGCGGACGAAGAACTGGCCGTCGCGAACCTCGAACGGACCGCCCAGGTCCCGGAAGCCGCGAATGCGCTCCGCCCCGGCGTCGAGCCGGGATCGCAGGGCGTCGAGCAGGGCGAAGTCCCCGAACCGGCCCTCGACGAAGTTGGCGCTGCCGGACGCGGACAGCGCCGCGGTCACGGGCAGGAAGGCCTCGTCCAGGGGCGCCGAACCGTTGATGTCGAAGTCGAGCCGGCCGCTGAGCGCCTGCCCGAGCCTCGTCCAGCGCTCCAGCAGCGAACCGGCCCCGGCGCCTCGCAGATGAAGGTCGTACTCGAGCTCGTACGGCGGCTCGGACGTGGCGAGGTCGAGCCGGCCGCCGCCGGACAGCTGTCCACCGTACACGGTGCCGCCGACCTGCGTGACGTTCACGATCCCGTCGGCCAGGTCGACGTGGAAGCTGACGTTCGAAGCGTTGGTCGGCGGATTCACCCATTGGGCGATCGTCACGGTTCCCGACGCCCGGTAGCCGGACAGGTCGGGCCGCCGGTAGCGCTCGCGCGCGATCGCCTCGGGAGCGCGCCCCTCGACCTGGCGGCCTGCGAGTCGGGCCGTCAGCAGATCGCTGTACCCCACGCCTTTGGGGCCACGCCGGAGATCTTCCGCGGCGAGCCGGTTCGAGCGGGCCGAGAACTGGATGGCCGGCATCGCCCCCCGGGCCTGCCGCTCGGTCAGGAACCAGCGCAGCAGCTCGCCGCTCGAGAACGTCACGGCGAGATCGCTGCCCCCGATGCGCAGGGGCACCGCTTCGCCCCGCAGCCCCGAGCCCGTCAGCTGGACGGTCGCCGAGGCGACCGTGACGGGCTGACCCAGCGACTCGCCACGGTACGAGACGTCGGAGAGTCGAATCGGCCCCGTGAGGCTCCAGCGCGCCGTCGATTTCGCGGGCCCCGCGAAGTCGATGGCCGCCGTGGCCATGCCGTCGACCGGCAACGGCGCGCCCTCGCGGAAGTCGTTCACCTGCGCGAGCGCGAACGCACCGGACAGGTGGCCGTCGATGCGCGGGTTCGGAGCGGCGAGGTCCGACACCTCGACGCGGGCCTCGAACGGCCGACCGAACAGGCGTCCCTGTACGTCGGGCGCGTTCAGCCGCTCGGTGGTGAACGCGAGCGTACCCCCGACGGCGTCGGCGATCAGGCCGCGCCCGGGCGTCGCGACCGAGACGCCGGAGTACTTCGCCGAGCCCCGAAGCTCCGGTCCGGGCTCCGCGCCGAGCTCGCCGGAGTAACGGAGCTCGAGATTGATCCGTCCGTCCACTTCGATCGTGTCGGGCGACATGCCATCCGGCAGGCGGCCCAGCAGGTCGGCCAGCCCGAACTCGTCGGAGCTGAGCTCGAGGCGCACCGTCCGGGCGTCGTCCTGGGTCCGTGAGGCCGCTTCACCGGCCAGCGTCAGTCCGGCGGTTCGCACGGAGAGCTCGGGAACGGCGATCCGCGAGCCGTTCGCCTCGAACACGGCCCGGTACGAGAGGTCCACGTCGGGCAGGCGCGTGGTGTCGCGGCCGTCGGCGATCATCAGGACGTCCGCGATCCGGAAGCCCCCCTCGCTGGCCAGCGGCCCGCCGGCGCGTTCGGCCGGATCGACGGCGAGGCGACCCTCCACGGAGGCCCGGGCGGCCCGGCGCGAGGCCGAATTCACGTACGCGAGGACTCCGTCGACGAGGGCGAGGTCGCGCACTTCGAAGTTCGCGCCGGAAGACCGCGGTTCGCGCGCGGGCGTGACCGTCGTGTCGGTCACCCAGATGCCGCTGAGGTTGTTGCGGCCGTCGGGCGCGACCTCGTAGCGCACCTGCGGGTGGACGAGCCGGACCTGGGAGAGCTCGAATCGGCGGCGCAGCAGCGGCAGCAGGCGCAGCCGCAGGTCGAGCGCGTCCATCCGCACGGCGGGCTGGTCGGAGAACCCCTCTCCCGGGTTCGCGATCCGGACGTCGCTCAGCCGGATCGCGATGTTCGGGAACACTTTCAGGCGAACGTCGCCGAGCGTCACGTCGCGCGCGATCCGCTTCTCCAGCTGGGGCTCCGCGATTTCGCGCAGGCGTTCGGGCGGAAACATGGCCTTGAGAACGAACGCGCCGCCCACGGGCAGCACGACGATCACCGCTAGCGCGATGATCATCCAGCGCGGCGGACGGTGCAGGTGCCGGGTCTCGGACTGTACGTCGACCATTATCGTGAAATCCGTGGAGGTCCTGGATTCGGGTGTCGATGCGACCGGGGGCGGCCCGCGCGATTTCGTCGGCGCGGTGCCCCGATCGTTCTGTTCCGTACCCGCCTGCCGCGCATTTGTGCGGGCCGCGACGATGTACGCGGAGGAGACGGATGGATATCCTGAAGTTGCGGCGCGGCGGGCGCGACCCGTCACCATGCCGCGAACGCCGTCCTCGACGATTCCGGAGGTGCTGGATGCTCGACCCCGCCGTCACCGCGCCCCGCCGCGCGCTTCGTCGTGCGCCCGACCGCGCCCTCCGAAGCACGGCGCGCGGCCTGGCCGCCGCCTCGACGCTGGCCGCTCTCGCGATCTTGATCGCACCCGGCCG
>JASFRN010000196.1:0-3004 GCA_050114915.1 Gemmatimonadales bacterium
TCGGCAACGTCACGGTCGGCGAAGACGTGTCCGTCGAGGACCTCCGCGGCTTCTACCACATGATCGTCTACGCGGTCGGCGCGCAGTCGGACCGCAAGCTGGGGATCCCCGGCGAAGACCTCCCGGGGAGCCACCCCGCGACGATCTTCGTCGGCTGGTACAACGGCCACCCCGATTACGCCGACCTCGAGTTCGACCTCTCGAACCGACGGGCCGTGGTGATCGGCAACGGAAACGTCGCCGTCGACGTCACCCGGATCCTCGCGCGGGTGCCCGACGAGCTGGCCGTCACCGACATCGCCGACCACGCGCTCGACGCGCTGCGCGAGAGCCGGGTGCGGGAGATCCTCATGCTCGGCCGCCGCGGCCCGGCGCAGGCGAAGTTCACGTCGGCGGAGCTGAAGGAATTCGGCGAGATGACCGACGTCGACGTCCGGGTGGACCCCGCGCAGCTCGAGCTCGACGAGGAGAGCCAGGCCCTGGTCGAGGCGGAGCGCCGGGTGCGGCGCAACTGCGAGATCCTCGGCGAGTTCGCGGCGCAGGCGCCGAGCGGCGCCTCGCGCGCGATCGAGCTCCGCTTCTTCGCCTCGCCGGTGGAGATCCTCGGCGACGACCGCGTCGAGGCGGTGCGGATCGAGCGCAACCGGCTCGAGCCCGGCCCGGACGGCCGGATGCGGGCGGTCGGTAGCGGCGAGACCGAGATCATCGAATGCGGGCTCGTGCTGCGTTCGATCGGCTACAGGGGCGTTCCGCTCGCCGGCGTCCCGTTCGACGAACGCCGGGGAGTGATCCCCAACGAGGCCGGCCGCGTGACCGAGACGCCGGGCGGCCCGGTGCGGTCTCGCGAGTACGCCGTGGGGTGGATCAAGCGGGGTCCGAGCGGGATCATCGGTACGAACAAGCCCGACGCCGTCGAGACCGTGCAGGTGATGGCGGAGGACGTGGCGGCCCTGGAGGCTCCCGACGTGGACCCCGATCCGGAGGCTCCGCTGCGCTGCTGCGCGGAGCGCGGAGTGCGGGTCGTCAGCTTCGAGGACTGGGGCCGCATCGACGCGGCCGAGGTGGCGCGCGGCGAACCCGACGGGCGGCCGCGCAACAAGTTCGTCCGGGTCGAAGAGATGCTGCGGGTCTGCGACGAGGGCTGACCCGCTTCCTCAGTCTTCCGGCAGCTCCCGCAGGATCGCCCGCACCGGGCTCGCATCGAATCCCGCCAGGCGCAGCGGCAGCGCGACGAGCTCGTAGTCTCCCTCCGGCACCCCGTCCAGGACGACGCCCTCGAGGATCGTGACGTCGTGGCGCAGGAACGCCGCGTGCGCCGGGAGCGTCTTCGACGTCGCCGGATCGACGCTCGGCGTGTCGATCCCCACCAGCTCGACGCCGGCGCGCGCGAGTCCCTCCACGGCGGCGGGAGCGAGCGCCAGGAAGTCGTCCCGCCAGCGCGTCGGATCCGGGTAGCTTCCGGTCGCGACGAGGACGCGCGGCGGAAGCGAAGGCGTGGCGCCCGGGCGATCGGCCACCCGGTCCAGCGCTTCCTGCAGGGCCGCGGCCGTGACCAGCCCGGCCTCCGCGCGGGCGGGATCGGGCCGGACGAGCCGGCAGTGCCCGACGAATCGATCCAGCGGGACGTCCTCGATCGACGGCGCTCCGGTGCCGTAATGGAGCGGGGCGTCCACGTGCGCCCCGAGGTGGACGGTGGCCCGCAGGGTCGAGAGCGTGATCGACTCGCCGTCCTCGCGCCGCATCAGCACCGTGCGGCGGAGCGGCGTGTCGCCCGGAAACACCGCGATGTCGGGGGTCAGGAGCGGCGAGATGTCCCAGATGCGGCTCACGGGGTGCCCCCGCCGTCGAGCACCTCGGCCAGCCGCCGCGCGGCCCGCCAGACGTCGAGGTACGAGTTGAACAGCGGCGCCGGGGCGAAGCGAAGCACGTCGGGCTCCCGTAGATCGACGTCGACGCCGCGCGCCGACAGGGCGCGCTGCAGCTCGCCCGCCCCGTCCACCCGGAACGAGAGCTGCGCCCCGCGCCGGCCCGGATCGGAGGGCGTGATCTGGGCGAAGCCGCGCGCACCGCCCGCGAGCTTCGCGCACAGCCACTCGAGATAGGCGGTCAGCCGCTCCGACTTCCGCCGCAGCGCCGACATCCCGCCCGCTTCCTCGACGAGGTCGAGCGCCGGGCCCAGCGGCGCCAGCGCGAGCACGGGCGGGCAGCTGAGCTGCCAGCCCGCCGCGTCGGCCCGCGGCCTGAACGGGCTGTCGTCGTCCATGTCGAAGCGCGCGTCGGGGTCGGTGCCCCACCAGCCGCCGAGCCGGAAGGTGCCCGGGTCGAGGTGGCGCTCGTGGACGAACAGGCCCGCCACCGCGCCGGGTCCCGCGTTCAGGTACTTGTAGGTGCACCAGGCCGCGAAGTCCGCGCCCGAGTCGTGGAGGGCGAGCGGCACGTTCCCGGCCGCGTGCGCCAGGTCGAAGCCGACGAGCGCGCCCGCCGCGTGGGCCGCCCGCGTGATCCGCGCGAGGTCGAGCGCTTCGCCGGTCACGTAGTTCACGCCGCCCACGAACACGAGGGCGATCTCGTCGCCGTGCGCCGCCAGGGCCTGCTCGATGTCGGCTTCCAGCACGGGTCCGTGCGGACCGCGGCCGACCTCTAGAATGCCCGAGGCAGGGTCGAGCCCGTGCCAGGCGATCTGCGTCTGGACGACGAAGCGGTCGGAGGGAAAGGCCGGATCTTCCATCAGGACACGGCGGCGGTCGCCCTCCGGCCGGAAGAAGCTCGCGAACAGGAGATGGAGGTTGACGGTCAAGGTGTTCGCCAGCGCCACCTCGGCGGGACGGGCGCCGACCACGGCGGCCATCGCCCGGCGGTAGCGCGCGTCGGCCTCGTACCAGCGCTGCTCGCCCTCGAAGTAGCTCTCCACGCCGCGGGCCGCCCAGGCGTCGAGCTCGGCCCGCACGGCCGCCCGGGTCGTCCGGGGCAGCGGGCCGAGAGAATTCCCGAGGAAATAGACATG
>JASFRN010000197.1:0-3002 GCA_050114915.1 Gemmatimonadales bacterium
CCGCCGACCCGGATGCTCGGCGACGAGACCCAGCTGCGGAAACGCGGCCGGGCGGGCCGGGCACGTCCGTTGTGTTGCGTCTCTGCCATGGCGAGAGTCCATTATCCGTTGCGTGTCCACCACGTATACCGCCGCCCGGCGCGTACGGGCGCGGCCCGGCGATCCGCGGGAAACGGCACGTCCATTGCTTTCTCGACACCGGGTGAACGCGGCTTCTCGTGTCCCCCGGCCGGCACTACAGGGTGCAGGAGAAGCCAGAACCGCGCCAATATGCCCGATCCGGCGTCCCGAAGAACGAGGTGACCATCAACGTACTGCCGAACCGACCGCCGGCGCGCCCGCGATGGCTCTTCGTGTCGTGCAATTTTCCCGCGGATCCGGAGCGCAAGGTGACGGCGGTCTATCGCCGGATGGGAATGTTCGTCGAGGCGCTGCGCGGCCTCGGGACGCTCGACATGCTGTTCTTCGTCGAGCCCGACGTGGCCGTCGACGCCGAGTCGGTCGAGCGTTTCCGCGTTCGGCTGGCCGATCACTGGGAGACCGATCTGCGCCTGCAGCTCTGCCGCCGTGAGTTACCGGCCGAGCGTGGTCGCGTAGCCCACTACCTGCGAGGCGCCCTGAGCGTGCACGGGCAGCCGCAGTACGAGATGACCTCCGGCGAGCGCCAGCTCGCCGCGTTCGAAGAGGCGCTCGGGCGACGTCCCGACGGCCTGTTCCTGCACCGCTTGAACGCCGCGATGCCCGCGCTCCGATCCCGGCACTCGTTGCCGCCCATCGCCTTCGACCTCGACGATATCGAACACCGGAAGTTCGTACGGATGCTGCGCCAGCCGCCCGTGTGGCCGGGGAAGCGGCTCGGATACTCCTGGTTGCCGGCCCTGCGACGCGCCGAGCGCCGCGCGGTTCGCGCCGCCCGGCGCACGTTCGTCTGTTCGGAGGAGGACCGGACGTACCTGGCGAGATGGGCGGGGACCGCCGGCGTGGACGTCGTGCCCAACGCGACGGAGATCCCGCCGCCGCCGGCTCCCGCGTCCGAACCCGCGATGCTCTTCCTCGGATCGTTCGCTTACGGACCGAACCAGGCGGGCGTGGAGTGGCTGCTCGAACAGGTCTGGCCGCGGGTGCGAGAGCGCCTTCCGGAGGCGCGGCTGCTGCTCGCCGGACCCGGCAGCCGGGAAAGAGTCGGGGCGTCGCCTCCCGAGGGCGTCGAGGCGCTCGGGTTCGTGAGCGAGCTGGCCGACGCCTACGGACGGGCCAGGGTGGCCTGTGCGCCGATCCTCGCGGGCGGCGGCACCCGCCTGAAGATCGTCGAGGCCGCGGCCTACGGGCGTCCGGTCGTCTCGACGACACTCGGCGCCGAGGGTCTCGACCTGCGCGAGGGGGAGCATCTGCTGCTGGCCGACGATCCGGACGACTTCGCCGCCGCCTGCGTCGAGCTGCTGTCGACCCCCGAACGATGCAGCCGGATGGGGGACGCCGCCCGCGCGTTCGTCGCCGACCACTACGACCGCGCCGCGATCGTCGACCAGGTTCGTGACCTGCTGCGAGGCGTAGCCGGGACGGGGGAGGAATGAGCGAGCCGAGGACCGCGCCGGTCTCCGTGGTGATCACGGCGCACAACAGCGAGCGGTTCCTGCGCGACACGCTGCAGAGCGTGGCCGACCAGACCCTCCCGCCGGCCGAGGTCATCGTGGTGGACGACGGGTCGACCGACCGCTCGGCCGAGATCGCCGAACAGATGCGGGTTCGGGTCATTCGCCAGGCCAACGCCGGCGTCTCCGCCGCCCGCAACGCCGGCGTCCGGGCCGCCAGGCAGCCCTGGATCGCTTTTCTCGACGACGACGACCTCTGGGAGCCCGACAAGCTCGAGCTCCAGTGGCGAGCGCTGTCGCTCGATCCCTCGGCCGGCGCCGTATTCTCCGACCATTCGACGTTCGACGAGACGGGGCCCCGCGAGGCCGAGGTCCTCGCCTCGAGGCCGACGTACCAGGGCATCGCGCGCGAGCCGCTCGGGTCCGACGTTTATCGGCTCGACCAGGGCGATCTCGGCCGGGCGCTGTGCCGCGGCAACCTGCTCAAGCCGTCCACGCTCATCGCTCGCCGGAAGCTGCTCCTCGAGATCGGGTTGTTCGATCCGGAGATCGGCGCCCCCGGCTCGCTCGTCGGCCAGACCGAAGATCGCGACCTCAGCCTGCGCCTCGCACCGCGGACCCGGGTGCTCGTGGTCGAGCGGCCCCTGGTGCGCTATCGCCGGCACGGCGGAGGGGCGTCGACGAACCGCGTGCGGGTGGCCATGGGCGCGGCGGAGATCGGTCGGCGCGTGAGGGAGCGGCCGGAGAGCTACCCGCCGGAAGCGGCGGCGTACTACCGGCGCGATCGGCCGCGGCAGCTCCGGGCCGCCGGGGTCATGCTGATGGGGGAGGGCAGATTCCGCGAGGCGCGCAGCGTACTGGCGACCAGCCTGCGCGAGCGGCCCGCTCTACGGACGGCGGCCGCCCTCGGGGTCGCGCTTCTCGGGGCGCCGGCCCACCGGGTTCTGCTCGCCGCGAAGCGCCGCCTGGGGCTGCCGGGGCTGCGAGGGGGCGGAGGCGGGGAGGACGGCTGACCGGGCGCCAGGCGGTCGAGCGTCCACGGCCGGGGCCTTCAGAGCCCCAGCCGTCGTCGCAGCGCGCCGGCCGCCGAACCCAGCAGGGCGCCGAGCTCCGCGAAGTAAGCGCCCGACGGCCGTCCGGGCAGCGTCTCGTACCCCATCTCTCCCAGCAGATCGCCGGCGCGCTTCTCGAAGCAGACGCGCCGGCCCTCGGACATCTCGTCGCGCCAGCGGTACAGGTTGTCGCGCCGAGGCGGCTCGGCGAGCAGCGGCCACAGCTCGCGCTTGCTCTCGGGCACCATTTCGTCGCGCCGCTCGTGATACGAGTGGAGGGCGTCGGAGTAGGGGAGCTCGAGGAAGTCGCACACGTCGCGCAGCACCTCGTCCGTCCGCTCGACCAGGTCTTCGTACC